>JAUJND010000140.1 GCA_030446505.1 Chroococcidiopsidaceae cyanobacterium YX2bin18
CTGAAAGCTAGATGCTGACTAGTTTACAAAATCCCTTGGTAAAACAAATTCGGAAACTGCACTCTGCTAAGGAGCGACGAGAGCAGGGTATGTTCTTATTGGAAGGAACGCACCTGCTAGAAGAAGCCTGTGCCGTGAATTACCCGCTAGTAACTGTATGTTGTACCCCCGAATGGCACTCGCTACATGAACAACTTTGGCAGCAAGCATGTCTTGGGGCAGAACGGGCAGAAATTGTCAGTGCGGAGATTGTTAAGGCGATCGCTACTACTGTGCAACCTGATGGTGTGGTGGCAACGGCAAAACGGAGTTTTAGCCATCAAGTGCCATTTACTGGTTTGGCGCTAGCGTTGTCAACTATACAAGACCCTGGCAACCTCGGTACTATAATTCGTACTGCTGCTGCTGCTGGTGCTGCTGGGTTATGGTTGAGTGCGGATAGTGTAGATTTGGACAATCCGAAGGTATTAAGGGCATCTGCTGGACAGTGGTTCCGGCTACCGATGGCGGTGAGTTCTGATTTAACAGCGACTATACGCGAGTATCAGCAGGCGGGAATCCAAGTAATCGCAACTTTACCTACTGCAAAGCTAACTTATTGGGAAGTAGACTGGCAGCATCCGAGTTTAATTCTGTTGGGGAATGAAGGGGCTGGGTTATCAGCAGAATTAGCAGCGCTGGCTGATCTGCAAGTTAGAATTCCGTTGAGTTCAGGGGTGGAGTCTTTGAATGTAGCGATCGCCGCTGCTTTAATGTTGTATGAGGCGCAAAGGCAAAATTCGCTAGCGACGGAACATAATAGACTTGGATGCCAATAATCTTTTTTACAGCTTGACAAATTAAGCAGTACCTTTGTCTGGTGCATAGAGTAGTGTGACAATCACCACGCCTCCTCTGAGTAATAAAAACTAGACTAGAGATAAATGCACCTATGGAACTATGAGACTGCAAATTTTAGCAACAGCTATACTACTATCCACCAGCCTGATCGCTCCTATCAAAGCTCAAGAACCAGGAATAGGCTCGCCATCTATACCTAGCGCTCAAACCGAGCCAACACGAACTCAAATTGCTAATGCCTGTATCCAAAACCAGGCAGAAGCATTACCACTGCCCTTTAGTGATGTATCACCAGACCACTGGGCTTTTAAAGCAGTGATGACGATGCACTATTGCGGGGCTTTCCGTGAAGCAGCACCACCAACTCTATTCCAAGATAGACCAACAACAGAGCCAATATCCCACAGAAAGCCAACCGCAAGTTTTCTCACACTCCTAAACTTAAGCAGCAATTAAATCAGATTCAGGGGCTTGTGCGTCTTCACTAGACATTTCTGCCGGAACACCATCTTGCACTAGAGAAGGTGTGTCACGGCGCTGGAGCAAACCACTAACCATCGCGAACATTGCGTTTACCTTGCGGGTGCGCCACTCATCTACCAGTTTCTGCACCTCTATAACAGGCATCCGACGGGTCATTGCTTCATAAAGATAAGCAGCATGACCTGTTTCATCAGCGGCGATACTCAGCATTCCCTTTTTGAGATTGTGGCTGGTTGGCTCATTTTCTGGTAGCACATTCGCCATCCGCGCAAAGTCTTTGCTGGCATCTAGCTCCAAAATATAAGTACTAGCCATAAACATTGTCCAGTCAATGACATCTGGTTTGAGTTGCTCTGGGGAGTAACCTTCAAAGTAAGCATCAAAGAAGGGGCTGCGCCGCTGAGCTGGCTTACCGTCCGTTGCAGTCTTAGGCAGATTCTTAAAGTCAATAACCTGTTTATTTAACTGTTTTAGGGCGTGAGCAAAGATTTGACCGTGCCGATTTTCATCTGCTGCGTGTTTTGCCAGTTTCTCGGCAAGCCAAGTATCGCCTTCCGTTGCCGCTCGTTGACCAAGCGCTTCTAGAAAGGGAACAGAACCGGATTCTGCCAGTTGGAAGCCAGCGAGGACATTGGGGCGTGTTTGGGGGTCTCGCAGCTGGTTAGCGGAGAAGTAAGCAACGGCACTAGAGCTTACTAGGTGTAAAACGTGGGTAAAGAAGTTCATTGACAATTTGTGCTTAGTAAGTGTTAGGAGTTCACATAACTTAATCGTAGATGCTGATTTCCGATGATGGCTACTGAATCTGAGCTAGTGCGGAATTGATTTTGCGTCTGTTAACATCGCATGGGCAGGTAATGTATTGCAGCACTAGTGAAACTAACTCAACGATCGCTTATTTGGCTTGGGACAACTTTGCTCATTTTTGGGTTAATTGCGTGTCATCCATTTAGACCCGAATACTCAGTAAAGCGTGTGAGTGACGGTGATACGCTGACGGTGACTGATGCTAAAGGGACAAATGTTAAAGTGCGCTTCGCCTGTATTGATGCGCCGGAAGTGGCTCATTCAGCTAAGGAAAAAGCAAGTAAAATAGCCGCAGTTCGTGACCAATTTAAGTGGGGTGTCCAAGCTCAAAATCGGGTAAAGCAGCTGATTAAGCAAGCAGGCGATCGCGTGAATTTGACTATAACTGACAGCGATCGCTATGGGAGACAAATTAGTGAGGTTCGCCTAAGCGATGGCACGTTAATTCAACAGGTATTGGCTCGTGAGGGACTGGCGCTGGTTTACCGCCCTTACTTAAAAAATTGTCCCAGTGCAGTTATTGTAGAGCAAGCAGAAGTTGAAGCTAAACAGCAACGTCGGGGTGTATGGAGCGATCCTAAATTTGTAGAGCCTTGGGCTTATCGCCGTCGTAATAATTAAACTCTCAAGTTTTATCTGCTTAAAAATTTAACTTTTTATGTTTTTTACTACTATAGAACCCATTTGGGATCTCTGGAGAGAAGCTAAGATCTGAGATGCTGAGTCGTAACGTGGATTATTTTCGCACTAAGCCCGTCAATCTTCCAAAGATTACGATTCTGCACAGGCGACGAGTATCATCCCCACAAGCTCATCGCAGCCTTGCAACAACTCTATCCGCAGATCATGACGAAGATTCGCTTTGAACTCGCGCCTAAGCCAACGAAAGCGGAAAAAGCAGCGCAAGGGAAAACGGGATTTGTTGTCGTCGCGACTCGATGGGTAGTGGAACGAGCGAATGCTTGGATGGAGCGTTGCAAGAGAGGAGTCAAGAACTTCGAGCGAACCCTTAGCCATGCCACAGCGAAGCTTAATCTTTGTTTCATCCGACTGATGCTCAAACGGTTAGCTAGTACATAGATCCCAAATGGATTCTATAGACGGAGAACTTATATGAATCAATGACAACATTACAAAGAACTGGAACTGATCCCCGATTCAGCCCTTGCACCAAAACCCAGTAAGTTCAATATCGCTTTGCCACTTGTTGCTACCTGGCGATGCTACTGAATGCTTTGGCGCAAGAGCAAGTGTATGCTCAAAGTACAGAGTATTTGGAGCGGTGCTGGGCAATGAACTATCCTGAACCGGACATAGCTGAATCTGCCAAGCCATTACAAAAGCTCTGGATGTTAATGGACTAGAAACAAGCGACTAAGCTATTCCACATTCTCACAATTTGACTTATGGTTTTCTGTATGGGTCACTTTAATTGTTGGCGAACGCAACGCCGAACCTGAGTGAGCGCAGCATTTAAGGGTTGTGCTATGTATACTGTATACCGCT
>JAUJND010000141.1 GCA_030446505.1 Chroococcidiopsidaceae cyanobacterium YX2bin18
CGTATAGAAGTTCTAGCACTACCGTAGATCGCTTCATCCTATTTCTGAATCTCCCCTAATCTCCAGTCCAATATTTCAATTCTGAACACTACAACTGTACGCACCGGAACTTCAACCTTTTCTCCGGCGCGTGCCAAGTTATATAAACGCTTTCCTTGCACCTGAATCGCACTATAACTAGGCGGTATCTGCTGAATTATTCCGTCAAACGGCTTCAGGGCAATTTTTACTGCTTCTAGGCTTAACCCCGATACTGGGGCAGAGGTAACAATTTCTCCTTCCAAATCATCCGTTGTAGTAGTAGTCCCTAACTGGATAGTTGCTTTGTAAGCCTTATCCTGCCGGAGATATTGCAACAGCCGCGTTGCCTTACCCAAGGCGATTGGTAAAACACCAGTAGCAGTTGGATCTAATGTTCCGCCATGCCCGACACGCTTAAGCTGCGTTAGCCGTCGTACTCGCGCTACACAGTCGTGGGAAGTAAATCCAGCTTCTTTGTTTAAATTTAGGAAACCTTGCACAAATTATTTTTGAAATACAATACCTTCATCTGTAAATTGGACTTTTGCTATGGGAACACCAAAGAAATTCTCCAAATTTTGCTCGGCATCCCGACGAAACCTTTGACGCTCTTCTTTATTATCTTCCTCTGTAGCAATTTTATAACCCATCAGGGGCAGAGAACCCTGAATTGCCATTACTTCGTACATTTCCTGTTTTTCGGCATTACTTAGTGCCAGAAATTTTTTGTTCTCAGCTAAGAATTTTGATACTGTTTCATAAAGTGCTGTGCGCTGGCGCTCGCTAATATCCTTGCCGTCTTTGTATACGTAGTAATTCGCTCCAATGTAATAGCTTATTGCATGGGCTACATCATTCAGTTGCCATTGCCATTCCTGTACGTAGCTCTTATAAAAATCTAAGAGTGTATTAAAATTTTGTTCATATTCTTGCTGGTCCTCTAGTTTATCGCTAATTCGGGCAGCAATTTGTTTTGGGATAAGTGGATCTGCTACAGGATTAAAGAAAGTTGTTACAGCGCGATCGCCAGTAGTATCCTTGCTAGGAGTAGGAGCGGATGAGCTATCATCTTCACTATGGCTAGGAGCAGTTGATGGTGTGTCTTGCTGATCACCTTGTTCTATCGCCTGATCTAAGGTGTGCTTTTGAATGCTCTGCTGAATTATCAAGTTCTGCATCTGCATATTCCCTTGCAGATAAACACTAATACCAGCAGACATCGGGTTGTTCCATTGAGTCCCATTTGCACCTGTATACTGAGCAGCAGCTTTTGGCATGAGTCCAAAAAATGCGACAAGCTACACTAATACGGCTAGCTGTTTTTTCACTTTTTCCCACTTTAGACAATTTCGGTTTAGCCTACCTGTATGGTAAACATTAATACCTAAATTATTTTTAGGTTAGCAAAATTTATTACTTCTGCTTGTGCGTTGTACATTAGTAAAAACGCTGACTTTTGCACTAATCTACCCGTTGCAGTTGAGCGATTCTAGGGTCGATAATTTTTTGCCCAAGACTGGAAAACTTGATCGCTAGAGATATTTTATTGCCTGAGCCGAAGATGTGGGTTATTTCACCAACTCCAAAACTTTTGTGGAGAATGCGATCGCCTACTGTCCAATTTTGCTGACTTGTAGAAACGCCATGAACCGTCGTGTCTTGACTACCACGACGCGAATTTGAGATGCGTGACGCGGCGGCGCTGCTAGAACCAGTGCTATAACCACCACCTGTAGGATGCCTAGAAGTCAATAATTCTTCGGGTAATTCTGTGAGAAACTGAGAATTAACAGCGGGTTCACGGGAACCGTACAGGCGACGTTCACGCGCATGAGAAAGATACAACAGTTCTTGAGCACGAGTTATACCTACATAACACAAACGGCGCTCCTCTTCTAAAGCATTAGGATCATCAAGTGAGCGGAAATTGGGGAATAATCCTTGCTCTAATCCCACGAGAAACACTACAGGAAATTCTAGTCCTTTAGAAGCGTGTAATGTTAATAGCGAGACAGCTGTTTGTCCTTCTTTCAAGTTATCTAGATCAGAAGTTAGGGCGGTACTAGCGAGGAAAGCTCCGAGTGTTGCGTCTTCATTTTCTTCTTCATATTGCAGCACAGCGTTGTAGAGTTCCTGGAGGTTTTGCAGTCGCTCCAAACTCTCATCTGTACCCTGATTTTGTAATTCTCTAATGTAACCAGAGTCTTCCATCACTCCTTGGACAATCTCAGAAGCTGGAACCGTCTCTACTTGTTCTTGCCAGTGGCGAATTAAGTGAGCAAAGCTATTAACACCTTTAGCTGAACGTCCAGCTAGTGTATTAGCCGATGTCTCATCATTGAGGATTTCCCATAAGGGCAAGTTTAATTGTTGAGCAGCGTTAACAAGTGCATCAATTGTGGCTTTACCAACGCCGCGACGTGGAGTATTAATTACTCGCAACAGACTGAGAGTATCAAATGGATTGACAATAGCTCTTAAGTATGCGAGTACATCTTTAATTTCTTTGCGATCATAAAACTTTAAGCCGCCAACAATTGTGTAAGGAATGCGCGATCGCACCAGGGTTTCCTCAAACGGACGCGATTGAGCATTTGTCCGATAAAGGATGGCAAAACTACCCCAGTTCATCTCTGGATACTGGCGTTCTAAGGTGCGAATTTGATTTACAACAAACTGCGCTTCAGCGATTTCATCATCGGCTTTGTAACAATAAATTTGTTCACCTGCTCCCCGTGTCGGTTTGAGAACTTTATCAATGCGTTGCGTATTATTTGAAATCAACTCGTTAGCCGCTTCTAAAATGTTCTCCCTAGAGCGATAGTTTTCCTCCAGCTTTACCATTGTGCGGGTATCTTCATCCGGCAAACCGTCGCCAAAGTTATTTTGAAATTCCAATAAAATAGTGAAATCTGCCATGCGGAAACTATAAATTGACTGATCCGCGTCACCGACAACAAAAACCGAGCGATCGCGCCAATCCCACTCACTTTTTCTTGTTTCCCCATTAGTTACTAACAAGCGAATTAAGTCATATTGAATTCGATTAGTATCTTGATATTCATCTACTAAAATGTGCCGAAATTTGCGATGCCAGTAGTCTAATACTTGTTCATTTTGCTGAAACAACTTGACTGGAAACAGAATCAAATCGTCGAAATCTAAGGCGTTATTAGTTGCCAGCGCATTTTGGTAGTGGCTGTAAACTTCGGCAATTACCCGTCCGCGATAATTTGGCTGTTCCTGCTCAAAATCTTGGGCTGAAAAGCCTTGATTTTTGGCGTTGCTGATTGCGTAACGGACAGAACGCGGTTCAAATTTCTTGTCATCTAGGTTTAGCTGTTTAGTGACGATTTCTTTTACCAGACTTTGAGCGTCGGATTCGTCAAAAATCGAAAAATTACGATTCCACCGCTGTCCTTTTTCGTCTTGATATTTCTCGATATCAAATCTGAGAATGCGGGAAAAAAGGCTGTGAAACGTGCCGATCCACAAATCTTTGATGTAGGTTTTATAGACGTGCGATCGCAAGCTTGTCTGTTCGTGCGCTGCT
>JAUJND010000142.1 GCA_030446505.1 Chroococcidiopsidaceae cyanobacterium YX2bin18
CCAATCTGCAACGCAATGCGACTAATGCTCAAAAAGTGATTCAAGAAACAGTGCGACGTTTAAGTGAAAATCCGCCGCAATCAGATGCTCACTCGGCATTAAAGTATGCAATTCTAACTCAGCTTGATCAAGTTCCGGCAGCAACAAAAGAAAAGTTAGGGTTATTGTTGCAGAAGTACCTGTAAAGGCTATTTCTTAACAAACATCTTGTTTAGTAGCAAAGGAGCTATTTCTTGAATTGGCAGAACGTGCTGTGCTGCACCTAGAGCGATCGCTTCTTTAGGCATCCCAAACACGACACAACTTTTCCCGTCTTGGGCAATTGTCATACCTCCTGATTGAGAAATGACCCGCATTCCTTCTGCGCCGTCCGTACCCATGCCCGTTAATAAGATACCTACTGTTGCCCTGCCATAGAAGTTTGCCACAGCTTTAAACGTAACCGTTTAAGTTACGCTCGACCCCGTACAGTAGCGCAGAAAGAAAAAGTTAGATTTACACTTTCTTCAAAGAATTCAAACTGATATTCATCTGTTCTTCACCTAAAAGCCGAATTCGCTAATTAAGCTATGCATATATACAGGCAATAACTATACAGAACTTTTATAAATTAACTGCTAAAACGTCTTTAGAAATAACTCTCTAGAGGCGTTTTTGCATGGAAGTCTTAGAGCCGACAAAAAATATAAAATCTTAATCAGCCACTACCACACAAATAAAATGATTAGATCCTTTTGCTTTTAGGGAAGAACATTTCTTGCTCGTAGGGATCATCATCAATCTCTTTACGAATCCACTCTTGCACGTTGTACTGAAGAAAATGCATTAGGGCAAAAATTGTTAGAAAAAACTGGTTAAAGACTTGGGTAGAAATCATGAGAAACACAGGAGAGAACTAACTAAGGATTGGAACTCGGAGCTAAAGAATACCTGCCAATGCCCCGCCAAAACGAACCATTACAGTAGCAGAAACCTGAACCAAATCAAGGCTGGGGAATGAGCCGATAGGTTTGAGCTAATAGGTCTGGGACTAGAACAACTCCCCGATTTATAATTGATTAACGACTTGGCTGGTTAGGTAACACGACGGTAAAGGTAGTCCAGCCATTGGAGCTTTCAACTTTGATAGTACCTTGTAGCTGCTCAACTAACTTCTTTACTAGAGCTAGCCCTAATCCAGTACCTCCCTGTTTCCAGCGATCGCCCTTAGGTACGCGATAAAACTTCTCAAAGATACGTGGCAACTGGTCTTGAGGAATCTCGGCGGGATTACTGATGCTAAATATAGTTGCTGCTTCAGTGGACTCGTAGCAAACACTCAGGACAATCTCACCACCAGCAGGAGTGTATTTACAGGCATTATTCAGGAGTTCTGCTAAGATTCGTTCCAGGCTGGCACGGTCTGAAACCAGAGAGGGCAACTCAAGGAGAAGATTAATTTGTAAAGTTTGCTCACGTTGTCCTGTGCGGACGCGAAACGGCTCAGTTAGATTAGGCAACATTTCTTGTAGGTTTACAGTTTCGTTAAGCAAGATGGCATAAGATCCAGCTTCCAGCCGTTGCAAATCTAGTAGTTCATTGATCAGATCGCTTTCACGCGCGCACTCTGTTTGCAAAATCTCCAGATAGCGCTGGCTTTTTTCAGCTGTAGGAGAAAGTTTTAGCATAGAGAGCGCCATCTTCATGTTGGCGATCGGAGCCCGCAATTCGTGGGAAACGGTACTCAAAAAGTCGTCTTTGAGAGCATTGAGTTTTTCCAGTGACTCAACTTGTGCAGTAGCAGCAGTGTACAATCGGGCTTGCCGAATGGAGATCGCACATTGATTCGCTATCTGCTGTACTAAGCGAATCTCTAGTTCATCAAAGGGGTCTTGCTTATGGTTGAATAACCACAGGTCGCCTAAAACATCTTGGTCATCAACAATCGGACAAGCCAGGATTGCCACCTGACTGCGGATAGGCTCAGGGGTTAGTTCACAGAATTGAAGATACTGACCCTGCCGTAGCTGACGGTAGCCTTCAGCAAAGTCTGCCATTTGCACGACGCGCCCTATAGAAGAGATCATTGTCAGTGTTCCTTCAGCGCTAGAGGCTGTATACTCATAGCGAACGGTGGAAGTGCTGTCTGCAAGGTTGTACAAAGACGTATCACAGCAGATGAGGTCTAGGGTGAGGACTAATTCCTGCATCGCAATGTGTAGCAGTTGGCTTTCGTCAAGACTGTCGCGCACTTTGTCAGTGATTCGTTTCAGCGTTGCTTCAAACTCCAAAGACTGCTGCAATTGTGCCGTCCGCTCTTGTACTTGGCACTCAAGGGTAGTATTGAGCTGCTGTACCTGTTGATAAAGTTCCGATTGCTGGATGGCGATCGCAGCTTGGGTTGCCAAGTGGTTGAGCAACTCAATCTCAAGCGACTGCCATTGGCGTGGCTCTAAGCAGTGATGGGCAATTAGTAGTCCCCACAACTTTTCCTCCTGTAAAATCGGAACTACCAAAATAGACCGAACCTGAAACTGAGCCAGAAAATCGATATGATGCTGGTTTAAACCTGCTGCGTAGATATCCTCTATAGCTTGGATGCGACCTTGTTTATAAGTCTCGCTAGTAGCTTCTACTAAATAGGAGCCTTGGACTTGCGTATCTAGAATAGATATCCAACCCGGAGCTACAGATTCGACAACTGCAATCCCACTCCCGTCTGACTCAAAGCGGTGGATAAACATCCGGTCGCAGGCGAGAAACTGCCGTACTTCCGCTACCGTGGTGTTAAGAATCTCTTGCAGGTTAAGAGACTGGCGGAGGCGTTGGGTCATCATCTCTACGAGCCGCTCCCGCCCAGTCTGTTGCCGTAGCGCTGACTCTGCCTGCTTGCGCTCAGTGATATCTTCGACAACGGCAATGAAATACTTCGGCTCCCCCGATGGCTTACATATGAGCGACACAGTGAGATTAACCCAGATTAAGGAAGTATCTTTGCGGATGTAGCGCTTCTCCATCGCGTAAGTCTGAATTTCATTAGCCAAAATTTTGCGGACATATTCAAGATCGGCATCAAGGTCGTCAGGATGAGTAATATCCTGAAAAGTTTTCTCAAGCAGTTCTTCTTGGGTATAATCAACGATGTCGCAAAGCTCTTGGTTGACCAGTAGCCACTTGCCATCTAGGTCAACGTGGGCAATGCCAACGGCGGCAGAATTGAATGTCCCCCGGAACTGCTCTTCACTCTGCCGCAGCTTTGACTCCGCACTCTTACGCTCAGTGATGTCGCTGCGAATCGCTACATACTGATAGGGTTTTCCCTCAGTATCCAAAAATGGCACAATCGTCGTATCTACCCAGTAAAAAGTGGTGTCCTTGGCGCGGTTCTTAATTTCCCCTTGCCAGACTTGCCCATTGCTGATAGTCGTCCACAATTGTTTAAAGAATGCCTGCGGGTGGTAACCAGAATTGATAATTCGGTGGTTCTGTCCCAGTAGTTCTTCCCTAGCATATTTGGATATCTCGCAGAACCTATCGTTAACGTAGTTAATCGTTCC
>JAUJND010000143.1 GCA_030446505.1 Chroococcidiopsidaceae cyanobacterium YX2bin18
CTTGGTAGCTGTCCCCACGATTCACTCTGGTAAAGTAGTCGGATTTTTGGGCGTTGATGTGGTTAACGTCTATAACACCTGGAGCCAAGAGGAGCACAGCTTACTTAAACTGGTGGGAGAACTGATTGCGATCGGTCGCGCTAGACATCAAGCTGAGTCAGCACTGCGGATTGCCAAAGAAGCAGCTGAAGCTGCTAACCGTGCTAAGAGTGCTTTTTTAGCAAACATGAGCCACGAACTTCGTACTCCCCTCAACGCCATCCTTGGTTTTGCCCAGTTGATGGAACGGGACGACGGACTTACTTCCCGCCAGGAAGAGTCCCTAGAAATTATTAACCGCAGTGGCGAACACCTGCTCAATTTAATTAATGACGTGCTGGAGATGTCGAAGATTGAAGCAGGACGCATTACCCTAAACCCTGAGCGATTTGACCTGCATCGGCTGCTGCAAACTCTACAAGAAATGTTCCAAATTCGGGCTGAAGCAAAACGGTTGTCGCTTAAGTTTGAAATTGCTGCTGTACCCCAGTATGTAATCACGGATGAGGGCAAACTACGGCAAGTATTAATTAACCTTTTGAGCAATGCTGTTAAGTTCACTGACAAAGGAAAAGTGACGCTGCGAGCAGGAAAAGAGGACAAGGTGAATTCTTCTTTCTATCTCTACTTTGAAGTTGAAGATACGGGGACAGGCATTGCACCGAAGGAGATAGACACTCTGTTTCAGCCTTTTGTCCAAACCGCAAGTGGTACTCAAGCTAGACGGGGCTGGGATTGACGATTAGCCGTCAGTTTGTGCAGTTGATGGGAGGCGATATCTACCTCACCAGCACTGTAGGTCAAGGGTCTATTTTCCGCTTTGAAGTGCCGATTACTTTAGTTGAGCAGGCGCAAGAAGCTCAACAAGTCAGCAAAGGGCGGGTGCTTAGACTTGCTGACGATCAGCCCGAATGTCGAATTCTAGTAGTAGACGATCGCCTAGAGAACCGGAAACTAATTCAAGAATTACTCCAAATTGTCGGCTTTCAGACGAGAGCAGTTGCCGACGGACAAGAGGCGATCGCTGCTTGGTCAGCTTGGTATCCTCAGTTAATCTTGATGGATATGCGGATGCCTGTTATGGATGGTTATCAGGCAACCAGACAAATTCGCACCTTAGAAAAGTCCCAGTTTAATTCAAGGCAGCAAACTGCGATCATTGCCCTAACTGCCAGCGCTTTTGAGGAACAACGGGGCAATATTCTCGCTGCTGGCTGTAATGATTTAGTACGTAAGCCTTTCCGAGAAGCAGTGCTGTTCGACAAGATAGCAGAGCATCTAGGAGTGCAGTATGTCTATGAAGACAATCAACAGTCAGCGAGTTTTCAACTGAAGGGAACGACAGAAAGCTATGTGCTGAAACCTGAAAGTTTAACTGTTATGTCTATAGACTGGATTCATCAATTACATCAGGCAGCAACTAGGGTTAATTCCAAACTTGTTTTGCAACTTATCGACCAAATTCCTGAAGCACATCATCCTCTGGCGCAAACTCTAAAGAATTTAGTTGATAATTATCGTTTCGACACCATTATTGATTTAACTAGGCAATTGGATTAAAGAATGCAACCTAATATTAGGGGAAATATCCTGCTCGTTGACGATACACCCGACAATCTGCGCCTTTTATCGACCATGCTTACTCAGCAGGGGTATGAAGTTCGCAGTGTAATTAACGGTGCAATGGCATTGATGGGTGTACAGGCTGAACCGCCGGATCTGATTCTGCTGGATATTAATATGCCGCAGATGAATGGCTACGAGGTTTGTCAGCAGCTAAAGGCAGGCGATCGCACCCGTGATATCCCAGTAATTTTCATTAGCGCCCTAGAAGATGTGCTAGATAAAGTTAAAGCCTTTGCCGTTGGAGGTGTAGATTACATTACCAAACCTTTCCACGTTGCAGAGGTGTTAGCCCGCATTGAAAATCAGCTAACTATCTGTAGGCTGCAAAAGCAACTGAAATTACAAAATACTCAGTTGCAGCAACAAATGTTGGAACTGCAAGAACTGAACTCGCTGAAAGAAGAGTTTTTACACGCAGTTTCCCACGATCTGCGGACACCAATTATGGGTACATTGCTAGTTTTGAATAATTTACAGACTAAAGCAGGGGAAACTATACCCGTGTCTCGCTCAATTTTGGAGCGAATGGTTCATAGTAGCGATCGTCAGCTAAATTTACTCAATTCGCTATTAGAAGCTCACTCTAACGAAATGCGAGGTGTTCTTCTTTGCTGCGCTCCAGTGCAATTAAACGCGATACTCCAAGACCTGACCGCAGGCTTGGAACCACTTTTAACAAAAAATCAAGTCAAGCTCATAAATTTAATTCCTGTTGATTTACCGTTTGTTAATGGCGATCCTTTGCAGCTAAGGCGAGTTTTTGAGAATCTACTTACCAATGCCTTAAACCACAACCCACCCGGACTTACGCTGACGCTTAGGGCAACCGAGGAGGCAGAAATGATTCGCTGCACCGTTGAGGATAACGGCGTGGGGATAGAGCGCTCGCACTGCGATCAGCTTTTCGAGCGTTACGTTCGCGGCTCTCGCACTCGCTCAATTGGCGTTGGCTTAGGGCTATATTTGTGTCGGCAAATTATCACAGCTCATGGCGGACAAATTGGTGTTAATAGTACGCCTGGGACAGGCACAACTTTCTGGCTAACTTTACCTTTGGCGAGGCACTCCACATCTGATGCCTCTATTGCTTAAATGTGGATAATTTATAAAACTTTCCTTTGGTGAGTCTAGATGCTGTAGCTATTCAAATCACCCGATCGGGTGAATCACCTGGATGAAGTGCGATCGCGGGGAAAATCGTACTTTAAAAGTGTAGTTGAAACTTAACAGCAATTGGAGCGGGAGCAGTTTTTATGCAAACACTACTACAAAAACCCTTTGTTCTAGCACCTGGAGAAGGCAAAAAGTTCTCGGTTTTAGACTCAGTGTTCACAACTAAGGCAACTGGCAAAGATACTAAAGGAGCCTGGACACTTTATGAAATTACGGATACAGCTGGCAATGGTCCTCCACTGCACACTCATCCTTGGGATGAAGCATTTTACATTCTTGAAGGTGAGCTAGAAATTCAAACGGGTACAAAAACTATCGTGGCAACACCTGGCTATTTTATTAATATACCTGGGGAAACAGCCCACGCCTTTAAAATCCTATCAGCCTCAGCTAAGTTTATCGCCTTGCTTTCGCCAGCCCAAGCAACTGAGTTTTATGAAGAGATGGGACAATTCCTTAACAGTACGCCACCGGACATGGAAAAGTTTCAGGCGATCGCTGACAAGCATGATGTTCGTCTCATTCTCTAAACTTAACCTGGTTACAAGATAAATACTGGCTATTTATCCTCGCACAAACCTAATCCATCTCTATAAAAAGAAGTGCAGCCGCAAGCTAAGAATGTTAGCTCCACAATGCACAAACCAACTTTTTTAGCCATTTACTC
>JAUJND010000017.1 GCA_030446505.1 Chroococcidiopsidaceae cyanobacterium YX2bin18
TTCTTCGCTACCGCTCAGAATGACATTACTGCGTCCAACTGCGTAAGTCCTGACTTAGATAAAAATTTGTGGCTATAGCCCCGATTCAGTCTCTATAAATAGAATCTTATAATTGTGAGCGCTATTGCACTACTTGAATGTTAATCTTTTATTCTTCCTACCTAAGTACTATCAACCGCTAAGTTATCTTCACTAGAAGCATAAAATTTATTGTGAAATAATCAAAACTTAGGAGTGACAAAAGTACCTAGTTAAAAAGTAGGTTTTCTAGGCTATTTTGTCGGCTGAGACAGCTTCTCTAGCTTTACGCTTAATTCAGTTGTTGCAAATTCAAACGCTTAACAATCCAACTTCCTATGCCGCTAAGAAGCGTACCACCCATAAGGATGCCGATCGCCGGACCAAATAACGGTTGCCACAGCTGATGCCAGATATCTAAACCAAGTGGTATACCAGCGGTACGTCCTATAACTGCAATCAAGAGCCAGAAAAAGCCAAATAAAACTAGGAAAAAATCTGCTACTAAAGCCAAATTTAGCCAATTAAGGAGTTTATCTTTCATATTTATAATTACAAGTCGAACTAAATAAAGTGCTGATTAGCTTGCTTCCTGTTTTAAGGCTCAAATAGCCAATTTTTTACTCGTTGCAAACTCTTCCACTCTGGTTTTCTATTTAAACCGTCTGCAATACTTTGTTTAATTTCATCTCGTATTTCTGATACCATTACCAGCTGCATAACTAAATCAATGTGTTGCCGCACCCCAGTTTGACCTGTTTCTAGCATGGCAACGGCTAAATTGATTCTTGATTGTGCATCTTGAGGATTTAACTTAACTGCCTTTTGAGCAGCTTTATAGGCTGGGGTAGGTTTGTCATTTAATAAATATAACCACGCTAAACAAGCCCAGGCTGCACTGCTCTTAGGAGCGCGATCGCAGATATCTTTAAAAACCGGAATTAGATTCTCTGGTTCTTCTCCAGCTTTATAACGTTCTAGTGCAGTTTCAAATATGGAATCAATCGTTTCCGTCATTACTAGCATCAATAATAATTATTTACATAAAAATTTACTCTACACCTACTATTAGTTGGAGAGATATTAATTTTTATTTCAGTGTGTAGAGACGTTGCTTACAACGTCTCTGATAATTTGCAGCGTTTTGTCACTAAGTAATTTATCCCAATATGTGCAGGATAGGTATCTAGTGTTTCTACTAGCTAAACGCCAAATGACTTGCCGCAGCCACAGGTTTGTGAAGCATTGGGGTTGGTGAATTGAAAGCCACCGCCAATCATGGCATCACTATAATCCAACATCAGACCGTAGAGATATAAAAGGCTTTTACGATCGCAGACAATTTTAAAGCCATCGTAGTCAAATACATCATCTTTTTCCCCAATCTTACTAGGATCTTCAAAATCCATCATGTAAGACATTCCAGAGCACCCTCCCTGACGCACTCCCACTCGAAGGCAAAGATCTTTTCCTTGTTTATCCCGCAACAACTGAACGTGCCGCCGAGCCGTTTCGCTTAATTGAATACCTTGTTGTTGAGACTGGGTTACTGGTGTCATGGTCTGATTAAATCTCCGAGTATTATTTAACGTAGACTAATAGCAGCTTTTTGTCCATTTTAGCGATTTACAGCCCAATGTTTTGCGAAATTGCCAACAAATTGCGTTAAAGCATCCCAAAGGTTTCTATTCTAGAATTGATGGATCAAACCTAGTTGCATTTTTCCTGAGAAAATTAGGAACTGGTGTTAAGCCAAGGTAGAGGCTTTTAAGTAAAGACTCTTAGCTAAAGGTTTCCCAAATTCGCATTGTCTTCCTGATTGGCTTCGTCTATGACAACGTCTCTGAATCGCTCTACCCGTCGCAGATTGCAAAAATTAAATCAAATTCCTTGTGTTTGGGAGGGAGATCGCCGTCCATTGTCTGCTCAAACGCCAGAACCTAGCTCAAAGGCAAAGGGCGAATGCATTTTATGGGTGGATGGTTCGCAAGGAATCGTTCGCGCAATGGACGTGGTAGCGCCAGAAACTGGACCAGAAGCAACTGTTCGCACTTTGCTTAGGGCAATGGAGCATCCCAACAGCCCTGCCACACCTGCTCGACCCCAGAAAATTGTCGTGCGCGATCGCGAAATTCAATTCTACCTACGTGGAGCACTCCAAGAACTGGAAATTGCGATTGAATATGTACCAGATTTGCCCTTGATTGATGAACTGTATCGCGGGTTCCAAGAAGTAGTTGACAGTCATATACCCGAGTTACCTCCTGATTATGTAGAACCGCTAAGACAAAAAGCATTTGAGATTTGGCAGGCTGCTCCTTGGAAATTCATTGAAGAACACCAAATTCTATCAATTGAGCTGAACCAGAGTGATGTTGGTACGCTCTACGCCTCAGTAATGGGAATGCTAGGGATGGAGTATGGAATTTTGTTGTATCGCTCGGAAGAGTCCCTCAAACAGTTTCGTGCCTCTGTGTTAACAGATGAAGAATCTCCAGAACAGCTAGAAGAAGCTTTCCTCAAGCAAGATTGTTTATTCTTAACGTTTGAGCACGCAGATGAAGTAGGCGATGGAGACGACGAAAATGAAGACATTGATTTAGCGGAGCTTCCGTTAACGGAAATTCAGCCATCTTTTGGTAATATTCATCCGCTAGAAGGGCTGCGCTCTATTCTTGACGAGGAAGAGGCGATCTCTGTTTTCATTGCCCTAGAAGCCTTGGAGCGCTTTATCCGCGATCATCGTCGCAAATTAGCTAAGAACTTTTCAGCCTTAAGCCGTAGCTATTGCATTCCTTTACCCCAGCCAACCCAAGACGTGAAGGAGCAGCTTAACGTTACTGTCAGCACAATGCCGAGTTTGGCAGAGGAACTAGAGACAATGCTCGGTGGAGACGAGGATGACGTTCTTAATGCCATGCCTGTGTTGCAGTCTTTGCGAGATGACTTGATTCCAGAAGACTCTTTCCTGAGCTTGGGTGTGGTGTCTTGGGAGATGGTAGAGTACCTGCGAGCCTCAGTAACGCACCAACAAGCGGGAGAAGTGACAGTGGCGGGAGATGGGTTGCCAGTAATTTTGATTCAAACCTCTCGCCCTAAAGCAAAGGTTGTGATTGAAGTAATCCAGGCAGCTGGGGGACTTAAGGGCATTTGCTTTAATCCAGGGGCTGATCCATTTGAGGGTGAGCGCTATGACTTAGGGATTTTGCAGACTAAAAATGGTGAAAGGTTCTTATTTGGTGAATTTTTGGACGATGATCCAGTTCATGCTGCTGCTCGCAAAAAGTGGAACGAGCGGTGTAAAAACACCAAAGGCTATTGTGGTTTGATCGTCGCTAGGGGTTTGATGGGGGCAACGCGGGGCAATCCGCAGTTACGAGACATGATGGCTTTATTTGAAGCGCGATCGCTCTCACCCAAGGATCTTGGAATAGGAACTCTCCAATTAATACCTCAGTTTGATTAATTGCTAGGCACGAGTGACTTTGGAGCATCAGTGGAAAATTTAATTCGGCTAGATGTTGTAGATTTAGTTTTGGCTCTAGGAATGATGGCGATTACTATTGGTCTATCAGCCTGGGCGCGGTTAGGGCTAGAGTGGAGTTTAGCCTTTGCCGCAGCTAGAACTATGCTTCAGTTGCTGGTAGTAGGGTATCTTTTGGCGTTTATCTTTGCTCTCGACAATTTGTGGGCAGTAATGGCTGTAGTGGCTGTAATGTTGACGATTGCTGCTGTTGTTGCCCGAAATCGCATTAGCAAAAAGGTTCCCCAGTTATTACCGTTGGTGTGGGTGTCGATGTTATTTAGCACCGCTCTGACGCTAAGTTATACTAATTTTTTGGTGATTCAGCCCCAGACTTGGTATGAACCACAGTATTTAATTCCCCTAGCTGGGATTGTATTGGGAAATGCGATGAATGGAGCGGCGATCGCGGGGGAACGCCTTGTTAGTATTATTAATGCTAGTCAGCTAGAAATTGAAACTCATTTGAGCTTAGGGGCAACCCCGCAGCAGGCGGTGGTTCAGTACCGTAAACAGGCAATTAGAGCTGGGCTAATTCCCAACCTAAACCAAATGATGGTTGTGGGCATCGTAGTTCTACCAGGAATTATCACTGGTCAACTCCTAAGTGGTGTTAATCCACTTGATGCCGCCTCTTACCAGATATTGATTATGTTCATGCTCGCCTTTGCCAACCTCGTAACGGCACTGCTGGTTACTCAAGGGCTTTGTCGCCAGTTTTTCAACAATGCCGCCCAGCTAATTAAATGAAGGAAGAGGACTTGGGGACAAGGAGATGGGGCGACAAGGAGATGGGGCGACAAGGAGATGGGGCGACAAGGAGATGGGGCGACAAGGAGATGGGGGGACTTGGGGAGAACCCCATAGATAAATTTAGGGGCTTCCAGTAAAGATTTCTTCTGTTTCGCGCTCATGCAGTCAACGACAGAAATTTTGCTTTTCTTCTATATTGCACATATTGGGGCTTCTGACCAAATGGTCAGAGGGAGGTTCTCGCCTTCTTTCCCTAAGTCTCCTTGTCCCCAAGTCCCCTTGTCCTCAAGTCTCCTTGTCCCCAAGTCCCCTTGTCCCCAAGTCTCCTTGTCCTCTTCAGTCAAGTCCCCTTGTCCTCTTCAGTAAAGAAGGCGCTTGGACTAGAAAGGAAATAAGAGGGGATGAAGTAATAATAGTAAAATTCACACTAGACTATAGCGCCCCTAACCCCTAAAAAAATGGATTTGTTAGAGTATCAGGCTAAGGAATGGTTTCGGGAGATGGGTATCCCAGTATTGCCTTCTCAACGAATTGACCGTCCTAGCGACCTTAAGGGTTTAAAAATTCCGTACCCGGTGGTACTCAAGTCCCAGGTTCGGACTGGTGGACGAGGGCGAGCCGGTGGGGTGAAGTTTGTTGAAAATACAATTGATGCGATCGCTGCTGCCCAGACAATCTTTCACTTGTCGATTTTGGGGGAGTTGCCCGAAGTGCTACTGGCTGAAACGAAGTATGACGCTGACAGAGAATTTTATCTAGCAGTCGTTTTAGACGCAGCTGCCCGCAGACCCTTACTTCTTGGCTCTTTTCAAGGCGGTATTGATGTGGAATCAGCCCCTGAATTGCTCCAGCAAGTTGTAGTCGAGCAAGAATTTTCCCCATTTTATGCGCGACGGCTGAGCTTGAAGATGGGTTTGCAGGGTACACTGATTCAGTCAGTCAGCAGCATTGTCGAGAAGATGTACCAGCTATTTGTCCAAAAAGACTTGGATCTGGTGGAAATTAATCCGCTGGGTGTTAGTTCCAGTGGTAAATTGATGGCACTCGATGGGAAAGTGACAGTCAATGATCGCGCGATCGCGCGGCATCCAGACATTGCTTTAATGGCAGAAAAAAAAGCAAGCCGCGCTAATAGTCGCTATCCGGCTGGAATGCTAGGCACCTGGGAAGAAGTGGCTGCGGGTAATGTGGGAATTTTAGGCAATGGAGCAGGGCTTGTGATGACAACCCTAGATTTAGTAACCGATGCTGGAAGCAAGGCAGCTACTTGTCTGAATTTAGGACACGGGCGTAACTTAAATCCATTACCGCTAGCCTTTGGCGATCGCCTAAAACAAGGTCTAGAATTTCTTAGCCAAAACAAAAGCATTCAAGTTGTATTAATTAACATTGTGGGTAGCATTTTTACTCCTGGAGAAATAGCTGAGGTGATTGCCAACTTTGTCCAACACCAAGAAGAGCACCCCAGTGTTAGTAAAATGCGTCATGCTTACCCCCGTTTGGTTGTCCGCCTTGCAGGTACCGATTTGGAATTAGCCAAAGAGCGATTGGCAGCTGTGCAAGTACTACTGGTGGAAAATTTGGACGAGGCGGTAGAGCAAACAGTCCGTCTCGCTAAAGTACCTGCTAAACGCTAATGAAGTTAACGCCTGAAAGTAAAGTTTTAATCCAAGGCTTCGACGAACTCGGTTCGTCAACTCATGCAGCCCTCATGAAAGCTTACGGTACGAATGTAGTAGCTGGCATTAATCCGGGTCTAGGTGGGCATACTTTAAATGATATTCCTGTCTTCGCTCTAGTAGAACAGGCACTCGCGGTGGTTGGTGCGGTTGATACCACAATTATTTTTGGCTCGCCTTATCAAGCACTAGATGCTGCTTTAGAAGCGATCGCTGCCGATATCCGACAGATCATCATTATCTGCGCTGGAATGCCTCCTTTAGATATGGTCAACTTGCTTCGCAAAGCTGAGACAACGGAGACTTTGATTGTCGGACCAAACAGTCCAGGAATTATTGTGCCAGGAAAAATTCTCTTGGGTACTCATGCTAGCGAAATTTACACTCCCGGAACGGTAGGAATTGTTAGCCGTAGCAGCACTCTCACCTATGAAATTGCCTTGCAGTTGACTCAAGCTGGGCTAGGACAGTCAATTGGGGTCAGCATTGGTAGTGATATAATTACTGGCTCCTCTTTTCTCCAATGGCTACAAATTTTAGACGAAGATGAAACTACTCAGGCGATTGTCTTAGTAGGTGAACCTGGAGGAAATAGCGAAGAAGCCGCCGCGCGATATATTGCTGAAGCGATTGATAAGCCAGTAATTGCCTACATCGCTGGCAGACAAGCACCAGTCGGAAAACATTGGGGTCATACTGGAACTTTAGCTGCTGTTGTTGGACGCGGAGCGAATGTTGGTACAGCCCAAAGTAAACTAGCTGCCTTTAAAGAAGCCAAAGTCCCAATCGCTGAACGCCCTTCTCAGATTCCAGAATTAGTAAAAAAAGCGCTGAAGAAGGGAGGAGGGGGTAAAGAGTAGTTTTGAATTTTGAGCTTGCTCAATGCAGCAGCCGGAGGAGGCTCCGGCTGACCATTGAGTTTTGAGTTTTGAATTTAAAAGTAAAGAGTAGTTTTGAATTTAAGACTAAAGAGTAAGCAATTGATCACTTCTTTTAACCGCCGTTTTCTGGGACGTTCTATCCCAGAGCTTGCGGCGGCTCCGCTCAAAACATTTAACACGTTAGAACTTATAACTATTTCTAGCCCCTCTATCCGCCGCAAATAAGGTTTTGGAAGTTGATTCACCTGCTTTTTTCAACTGGCGCGTTATCGTTATCTGGAAAGTAAATAATGTCAGTATGCTCCACTGACCTAGTAGCGCCAGAAAAACAGTGGTTGCGCTGGCATATTCTATCGCAGCCCCAGCGAAGGGTGTAACTAGCCATAGCCCAGGAATTTTACTCGGAGAAGCCGACAGGAAGGTAATAATCACCGTAGGCAATCCAATTACAGCGCCCAGTGTACCAATAACCCAGAGAGCTTGCTTTTGAGTTCTCATTAACATGATTAGTTGAGTAATTGCTGCATAAACTAGGGTGAGGTTGCAGCTGATAAATAAACTCAAGAAAGCTTGAAGCTGATGAGAATCCTGACTAAATACAATCCAGGGAACTAAGATTGCAGATGTAATTGCTAAATTAATTGCGATCGCCACAAGTGCTGGACTTTTCTCACCCCAAATCAAATCCGACAAAAGTAATCGGTTCCACAAATTACGACTAAAAGCTTGCTGTCTTCTATATCGCGCCCAATCCTGCAAAGTTTGTCGCCCAGGCGTAAGAGCCACAATCAGACTTAAAAACAGCAGTAGGTTAATTGCAACTAGGATTTGGAAGTTAACCGATAACTCATCTGAGCTTTTTTGTGCAACAGCGAATCCCAAAAGCACCACTTCAAAGCAAGCGACTAGTAAATAACTCTGTCGCTTACTCAACACCGCCTTACCAGGATTGGGAAATCGCCGCTTCAAAGCTTGCCAACTCCAGTACGTCCACAAGCCATAATTTAACAACAGTGAACTCGCGACACTCAGCGTACCGACTCCTAAAGGCAAGGAAAACCATTGCAAGTCTTGAACTCTAAGATAGGAAAATGAAAAAACGGGATTTAAACCAGTTGCGGCAATCAAATACTGGAGTATTAATGAGGGAGAAAACAGTTTTAGCAAATCCCCTAGAGAGCCTTCTATCGGTCTGAAACTAGCATTTGCCAGTAAAATTAAAACTACACCACTGCCTAACCAAGCTTGAAACCCACCTAGCCAAGTGCTAACCAAGCCAAACAGTAGGGCGGCACTGTAGAAAAAAAAGCAACCTGCAAGCAGAACAGTGTAGAAGCTTAAAATCCGAATCAGAGAGATGTGAGCAGCCAACCCAGCCCATAAATGTAAAGGTACAGCCAAAACTGCCACGAGATAAAGCAGAATTGGGACTCCCAGCAATTTACCGACTAAAATATTTTCTGGGGATTGGGGGCTAAGGCGAATGAAATTAAGCGTCCCCCGACGCTCCTCGTGAGCTAAATCACTGATCAGCAAGTAAGTCCCTGCTACTAGTAAAGCAAAGACCCCGATCATACTTAGCCATAAGAACAGTTCTAGCCACCAAACTTGCCAGTTAATCACAAAGTTACCCAAGGCATCCTGAAGGCACTTAGGATCTCCGTATTTAGAAGTCCCTGTGCAATATTTGTTTTGAATACTGTCGAGTCCGTTGTTTATAGCAATTGGCAGTTTATTTTGGGCTAACAGGAACAGTAAAAATTGCCCAACCAGGGAAATTACGCTGGCAATTAATAAATTACGGGGTTTGAGTCGTCCTTTTATTTCTCGCATTAGCTGGGGATTCCAGTCACCCAACCGATCAAGCCAGTTAATCATAAGTATATATCCAGATAATTTGTTAAGTAGTCAGCAACTCTTTAGTCTCTAGTCCTTAGTTCATGATGCTTGCTTATGACCCAGCTTGAGGAAAATAGTTTCTAGATCTTCTTGAGTGCAGTGAAATTCTGTCAGGGGAATGCTAGCTGAAACGAGCGATCGCAACAATAAAGCACAATCTTCCTGATTGCCTGCAAAATATACACACATACGTTGTCCTGACAAAATTTCCCAATCTTCGACTAAGGGATGGTTTTTTAGTTCGATTTTGAGTGCATCTAGTTCTCCTAGAGTCGATAGAAAAATTTGCTGGCGACTCAGACGTTGGTAAAGCTGCTCTAATGAAGCACTTTCTACCAGATAACCTAGCTCCATAATGCCCACCGAGGTACACAGTTCTGCTAGATCGCTGAGGACGTGAGATGAAATCACAATCGTCATCCCTGCTTCTTGCAACACCTTAACAATTTCCCGAAACTGCATCCGCGCAATTGGATCAAGACCTGAAACTGGCTCATCTAGCAGTAACAAAATCGGTTCGTGAATAATTGTTCGCGCTAGACTAAGGCGCTGTTTCATTCCCCGCGACAGTGTGGCAATCAAACTATTCCGCTTGTGGGTTAGTTGTACCAGTTCCAAAACCTCCCGCAAACGTTGGCTACGGCGGGGTTCTCGTAAGCAATACAACCGCGCAAAATAGTCTAAGTAGTCCCATACTGTTAAATCGTCATACAGCGGAAAATCATCTGGTAAGTAGCCTAATTGCCGCTTTAGCCTTGAGTTGCTTTGATCGAGTAGCAGGCGATGGGGGACAAGCCCCCGCCAAAGGCTAACGCCATTAATATAAATCTCACCAATAGTTGGTTCCTCAGCTGCTGCTAACATCCGCATGAGCGTTGTTTTTCCGGCTCCATTTGGTCCAATTAGTCCGTAAACTTCACCAACTTGGATTTGTAAATCGACATCATTGACTGCAACGTGGCGATCAAATCGTTTAGTTAGCCCAGAAGTACGAATTGCCAGTTCTTTTGCCATAAATGCTGTTGATGGTTAGTCATTAATCCTTAGTCACTAGTCATTAGTAAAAGCGCTTATGGCATCCATACCCTCACGCAAGTAGAGCAGTGTATAAAATAATGACTTTGTTAACACTAGCCTAGCTTTTCTTAAGAGCAGATATTAGTAAAATCTCGAAATTGAAACGGGTTTCTTTAACGTCAAGAGCCATAGTCGCTGTATTATAAGCTTGCAAATTCCAGTTATTGAATTTTTAAGCAATTAATCAAGTTATGACCCAGCACTACCAAATTACTCTTTTACCTGGTGATGGCATTGGTCCAGAAATTATTACCGTTGCAGTAGAGGTATTGAAGGTAGTAGGCAAGCAGCTGGATTTACACTTTGAGTTTGAAGAAGCTTTAATTGGAGGTGCTGCAATTGACGCTACAGGAGAACCTCTGCCAGCTGCAACACTAGATATGTGCCGTAACAGCGATGCTGTGTTGCTAGCCGCGATCGGCGGTTACAAGTGGGACTCCCTACCACGCCATTTGCGCCCAGAACCTGGGCTAGTGGGAGTGCGGGCGGGGTTTGGTTTAGTTGGCATTTTGCGAGCCGCGCTAATTTTAAGGTTTATTTGCCAATTTGCGACCAGCAAAAATTTTACCCCAGCTAATAAATGCCTCCAGCTTGAAACGGGAGGTAGTTGAGGGGGTTGATATTATGGTGGTGCGCGAACTCACTGGTGGAATCTACTTTGGGCAGCCTAAGGGCATTTTTACTAGCGAAACTGGTGAGAAGCGGGGGGTGAATACGATGGCGTATACCGAGACAGAAATTGACCGCATTGGGCGTGTGGCGTTTGAAACGGCTCGTAAACGCAGTGGTAAACTCTGTTCTGTAGATAAGGCAAATGTGCTGGAAGTATCTCAACTATGGCGCGATCGCATCACTCAACTAGGATCAGAGTATCCCGATGTAGAACTCTCTCACTTGTATGTAGATAATGCCGCTATGCAGCTGGTACGTTGTCCCAAACAGTTTGACACTATTGTTACAGGCAATCTCTTTGGTGACATTCTCTCTGATGCTGCTGCTATGCTTACTGGCAGTATTGGGATGTTACCTTCTGCAAGTTTAGGTGTAACTGGTTCTGGTGTATTTGAACCCGTTCACGGTTCTGCTCCAGATATTGCTGGACAGGATAAAGCTAATCCCTTGGCGCAGGTTTTAAGTGCAGCGATGATGCTCCGCTACGGCTTAAACCAAAGCCATGCCGCAGATCAAATTGAACAAGCAGTGTTACAAGTTTTGGAGCAAGGCGATCGCACTGGCGATATTATGTCGGAAGGCATGAATTACTTAGGTTGCCGTGCTATGGGCGATGCCTTAATTCAGGTATTAAAAATTGGCTTTTAAAATGGTGGCGATCGCTGTAGTTGTGTTAATAAACTAGGGAAAAGCTGCAACAAAGTCAATTTAACGGTGTCTGCGGCACAACGACTCTAAACATCACAACCCGATAATATCTCCTCAACTTGACTGACCCTAAACTACTCAGAACGGCTCAACAGATTTATCGTACATACTGTGAAATACATCCGAACCTTAGTAAGCGTCCCACAGGAGTGGCAATTAATCAATTAACGTATCGGGGTAAGCTGCTATTTTCCAGCAAACCAATCCTGTTACCCGAAGAATGTTTTATCCCACTTAGTCAGATTGAATCGGCAGAATATTAAACAGACAAGCAAGCAGATTGCATTACTATGTTTGTTTTGTCTTGCCCTTAAAGGCTAGTACCAATATAACGATGGAAATTTTGATTGCTTTGCCAGTCGCTGTAATTGTCTTTGCTTTGGGAGCATCTATTGGTAGTTTTATCAATGTTGTGGTCTACCGAATACCTGCTGGGTTATCAATTATAAAGCCTGCGTCTCGCTGTCCCCATTGTCTGCATAAATTAGGTAAGCGGGAAAATGTCCCAGTATTAGGTTGGCTGTGGTTAAAAGGACGTTGTCGTTACTGCAAAGGTGCAATTTCTAGCCGATATCCTCTCGTAGAAGCAGCGACAGGTTTACTATTTTTGCTTTTGTTCTGGACGTTTGGAATGTCGATGCAAACGCTGGGTTATTGGACTTTTTGCAGTTGGTTAGTGGCGCTGTCGCTGATTGATCTAGATACTATGACTTTACCAAATTCACTCACCCAATCAGGATTAGTTGTTGGACTTGTATTTCAGCTGTTTAGTTCTACTAGCTGGGTGGAAGGAGTTAACAATCTGATGTCTGGTATTATTGGTACCGTGCTAGGTTTATGGTTGTTTGACCTGATTAGTGTGGCAGGTTCAATTATTCTTGGGCAAGCCGCAATGGGTGGAGGAGATCCTAAATTAGCAGCGATGCTAGGTGCTTGGTTGGGTTGGAAATATTTGCTGCTAAGTGGATTCCTTGCTTGTGCAGTGGGCGCGTTTGTCGGTGGAGGAGCGATCGCGTTGGGTTGGCTAACTCGACGGCAACCAATCCCTTTTGGTCCCTTTCTTGCTCTAGGAGCAGTAATTACTTTATTTGGGGGCGAGGCAATTTTGTCAGCTTACCTGCGGTTAGTATTTTCAAGCTAGTTAATATCAGCCTGTGTCCTGGACTACCCTAAAAACTACAAGCGCCCGTTGGGAAGCAGAACTAATGTATCAACTTCTAGCAGCTCACAATATCCCAGCGCGAATTCTAGATTTAGGCATGGTTTCTTATTTTGGTGCTGGTAGTTCTGCTGCTTTACAAGTGCGTCCACAAGATCAATGGACTGCATTGCTTTTACTAAGTCCAGTGGAGGAACAACACAGCGACGTACAGGAGCCTTAAAGTGATGGACACTTTTTAAGGGAATCAAAATCTACGTCTTTCCCCTTGTCACCTTGTCCCCTTCCGTTTCACCAAAAAGGCACTCTTGGCAGGGGAGCAGAGGGGCTGTTCTTGGCAGCAGAAAATACAAGAACGCACTCCGGGGTTGAAGCCCCTGAATTCAAACACGAGAGAAGAAAGAAAAAATTGGTTCGAGACTGCAATAAGAGCGAGAACCAAAACGTCCGCCATTCTCCTGGAGTTTGACTCTCTTGTGCGTGTGGCGGCTCTGCCTTAATTGAATCCCCTGCTTTTAAGTATGGGGTTCTCCCCCCTGCTCCCCTGCTCCCCTGCTCCCCTGCTTTTCCTTCACCTTGTCCCCGTTTCACCTTGTCCCCTTGTCCCCTTGTCCTCTTCTTCCCTTGTCCCCTTCTAGTGATGGCTAACTTGTTTTCAAGTTACTACCCATGCGACTAAGATAATGATTGGTTTGCAAATCGACGAAAATCCGGTTCCATTGATAACCGAGAACACCAACGTGACATTGCCGATGGGCTATGGAATAAATGTACCGCTTGTGGTGTTTTGGCATATACCAAGGATTTAAGAGCTAATCAAATGGTCTGCCTAGAATGCGGACATCATGTACGGGTAGATAGCGATGAGCGTATCCGTCAACTAATTGATGCTAATACTTGGAGTCCCCTGGATGAGCATTTGCGTCCACTTGACCCATTAGAATTTCGCGATCAAAGCCTATAGCGATCGCCTCCGCGAAACTCAGGAAAAGACTGGTTTAGTGGATGCTGTTCAAACTGGTTTGGGTCAACTAGATAACTTGCCAGTTGCCCTTGGTGTAATGGATTTCCGGTTTATGGGCGGTAGTATGGGTTCTGTGGTAGGAGAAAAAATTACCCGCTTAGTCGAACGAGCAACGCAAAAGCGATACCCTTTAATTATTGTTTGTGCATCTGGTGGAGCCAGGATGCAAGAGAGAATGCTCAGCCTGATGCAGATGGCAAAAATATCAGCTGCTCTAGAGCGCCACCGAGCCGACCTACTGCTTTACATTCCAGTTTTGACTAATCCCACCACTGGTGGTGTTACTGCTAGTTTTGCCATGTTAGGTGACATTATTCTGGCAGAACCAAAAGCAACAATTGGTTTTGCAGGTCGGCGAGTAATTGAGCAAACGCTGCGAGAAAAGCTACCCGATGAATTTCAGACGGCTGAAGATTTACTGAAACATGGCTTTGTAGATACGATTGTCCCGCGCACTCAGTTGAAGAAAACTTTGGCGCAGTTGATTTGCCTACATCAATCCTTGCCTATACCCCACTTGACACAGTGGGAAGCAGGGGCTTTACGTTCCGTTGAGCAAAAGAAAGGGCTAGGAACTACGTAAAACTAGAATTAAGGAGTTGGATAGCGTAATCGCTCTTGTCCCGTTTTTTAGCCTAACCTGTAGTAATTACGGGGGGATCAAAGCCTGCATTAGGCTTGGGCAAACAAAATGCTCGGTGACATGATATTGATATTAGAGTGGCTCAATTACCTATCACTACACTATTCATTATGGGTTTTGCAGACTTGTCTATTGCCGAAATAGCAGCAGACTATAAACTTCCTGTTGACGAGGTACTTGCTCTGTGCGATCAGTTGGGAATTGCTTACAAAACATCCAAGAGCCGTCTAGCCTTGGAGGATGTAAAAGAAATTATTTCCCAAATTTTGTCTCAAACAGAGCGTTCAGACCCTAAAGCTGAAGGTGGAATACCTTTTGTCTTTTGGAAGCTTGGAAGCACTGGGTTTAAAGCTCATTGCTGCCAATATCTGATAAAGGAGTTGTCTTCGCCTATTTGTTAGTGGTAGGGATTGAGCAAGCGCTTGTCTAGGAAGGTTCTGATCAGACCTTCTGCAAATAGCTGTATTGAGCGTTCAAACTCTTTAGGGGGAACCATGTTTAAAAAATTGATTGGGCTTACGGTAGCAACTTTATTGTTGACTTTTGCGCTGGTTATTGGCACTGCCAATGCAGTCGAACTCAGTGAAGCCACGCGCACCGTGCCATTAGATGACAAAGGTGACACTGTTGTACTTAGCCTCAAAGAAGTCCAAGAAGGCAAACGCTTATTTAACTACGCTTGTGCTCAGTGTCATGCTGGCGGCGTTACTAAGACAAACCAGAATATAGGGCTTGATCCTGAAGCGCTCGCAGGAGCAACACCATCGCGTAACAACCTGGAAGCGCTGGTGGATTATATGAAAAATCCACTACTTATGATGGGGAAGAGGAAATTGCAGAATTTCACCCCAGCACAAAGAGTGCGGATATTTACGCGGCAATGAGAAATCTCACTGACGGTGACTTGAAAGCGATCGCGGGTCATGTTCTCCTCCAGCCTAAGATCATCGGCGAAAAGTGGGGAGGCGGCAAAATCTACTATTAAAGCTCGTCGTTAAACCACGAGGGGTGAGCAGGTGAAGAGTGTAAAAGTAACAAAAATACTCTTCAACGCCAGTCCTTTTAATGGGGAAAAACCTCCTGCATGAGACTGGCTGCTCACCCTGACTATTGTTGTAACTACTGCCCTCACAAATAAAACCACAAAAGGTTGCGCCTTAAATGTTTCGTCGATTCTTCCGTGTTCGTCTATTCATGGTTTTGCCAGTAGTCTTGGTTGCCATGTTGCAAAGTCCCGCACTCGCTGCTACTATTGACCCTTATCTCACACGGTATCTGCACGTCACGGAGCCAATTGCCCTGCAATTGAATGAGCAAGGTGAAACTCGCTCATTTTTACCTGAAGACCTATCTCGTGGCAAACAACTGTTCGCCAGCAGCTGTATGGAATTGTCATGTAGGTGGAGCAACTTTACCAAATCCCCAAGTTTCTCTCTCCCTGGTAAAGCTCAAAGGAGCAACTCCTCCGCGTGATAATGTCAACAATTTGGTTACCTACCTCCGGCAACCGATGACTTACGACGGTAGTGAGGAACTTATTGGTGTCGCCAAGTGCCTGAAAGTTGGATGTCACAGGAGCAAGTGGAAAGCTTGGCAGCTTTCGTTCTAACGGCGGCGCAAAAGGCTCCTGGTTGGGGTACAGAAACTTTTTAGCTATCACAGCCGGAACATGAAGCTTTAAGCAAGGGAAGTTGAGCCACAGATGAGGATGGCTTGTGTTTTCAGCGCTGAGCGATCGCTAATTGCTTTGATCTAAACCTATATCTAGGACAACTTGTCATATTTATTGGTTATTTTTATTTAAAATTGAATAGCGTAAGATAAAACTCTCTTTGGAGAAAGCTATGAAATTGATTGCTGCAACTCTGCGGCGCTTTGGGCTAGTTGTATTGACAATGGTGCTGGTTGCCAGCAGCTTTGCCTTATTTACTCCTCCCGCAGCAGCTGAAAGTTATAAAGTTAAGCTGGGTTCCGATAAAGGAATGCTAGTGTTTGACCCGGCAAAACTGACGATTAAACCGGGTGACACAGTTGGTGGGTGAACAACAAAGTTCCTCCCCATAATGTTGTATTTGATGCAGCAAATAACCCTACCAAGAGCGCTGATTTAGCCAAGAGCTTCTCTCATAAGCAGTTAATGATGACTCCTGGTCAAGAAGTGAAAACAACTTTTCCAGAAGACATACCACTAGGTAGTTACTCTTACTACTGTGAACCTCACCGTGGTGCTGGGATGATTGGCATAATTACCGTCGAACAAGGTTAAAGATACATAGTTGGTTCTTTAGTAGCGTGAATTAATGTCGCTCGAATACTAACTGAAAATGCCTCTAAGAGTCAGCTAGTCTCTTGAGGCATTTTCAGGATTTAATTGCCACATGACAACAAAAAACCGCGTTGATAAGATGACTATCACCCGTTAATATTTCTTGATTTGTAATGTTTAGCTTTCATAAATAATTGTGATTAATGTTTACTGTCTCACCAGTCATTAAGCGATAAACCACGTATTGGTATCAAAATATATCAAATCTATCCACAGGCTAGAAGATATAACTTGAGAAATTGGCTATCGTGTTGCCAGATTCTAAAGCATGAGACAAAAATTTGCATGGTTCCTATCAGAGATAATAACCCAACAACAATTACTCCCTACGTTACTTATGGGCTAATTGCTGCCAATGTTCTTACTTTTTTTTATGAAGCGAATCTTCCACCACAAGAATTGAATGGCTTTTTTCACTTGGCTGCGGTAGTACCGCAAGAGTTGACAGCCAGTTTTGCAGGTATTTCGCTAAACCAACCTGTAGCAGAATGGTTGACGCTAATTACGTCTCAGTTTTTGCATGGTGGTCTTTTGCACCTGGGAGGGAATATGTTGTTTTTGTGGATTTTTGGCAACAACGTTGAAGACCGCTTAGGTCATCTAAAGTATTTAATTTTCTATCTAGCTTGTGGTGTTTTGGCATCACTTACACAGTGGTTCTTCTCGCAAAATTCGGGCAAGCAATTCTTGGTCCATTGCTAGGCTTGTTTAAAGATCCAACACCGGAATATTTGTAAAGACGGTAAGTAAAAGGAACAAATCGCCTTTTGCTTTTTTTTAAATCAATATAGTAGGAAAAATACCCGTGGTACCTCTGCGAGATAATAACCCGATAAGTATCACTCCTTATGTGACATTTGGGCTAATTATTGCCAATATCCTGATCTTTCTGTATGAACTGAGCTTGCCACCACAACAATTAGAGGGGTTTTTCCAGTTGGCTGCCCTAGTGCCGCAAGAGTTAACAACAAGCTTTGCAGGGAGGTCGGTAAATCAACCCATACCAGAATGGCTCACACTAATTACTTCTCAATTTTTGCATGGTGGTTTCTTGCATTTATTAGGGAATGTGTGGTTTTTATGGATTTTTGGCAATAATGTTGAAGACCGCTTAGGTCATCTAAAATATTTAATTTTCTACCTAGCGTGTGGCGTTTTAGCAGCGTTAACACAGTGGTTCTTTTCCCCGAATTCGGGAATTCCTTCTTTGGGTGCTAGCGGTGCGATCGCCGGAGTGATGGGAGCATACATTCTCCGCTTCCCCCGCGCCCAAGTTCTCACATTACTGCCCTTGGGATTTTTTATTACTACAGTCCAAATTCCTGCCGTATTCTTTCTCGGATTTTGGTTTATCCAGCAAGCCTTCTTCGGCATCGCCAGTCTAAACGCTCCTACCAACATTGGCATGGAAAGTGGTGGTATCGCTTACTGGGCGCACGCAGGTGGATTCTTCTTTGGAGTGATTCTTGGTCCCCCGTTAGGATTGTTGAGGCGTTATTAGTATATTTTGATGCCTACAAAAATAAGAGACTTGGTAGCCTCTTATTTATTAGGAATTAATATTTTCGAGCCGCCTAAACCTACAGACTATGACAATAGAGTAATTTGTCCCCCAGAACGACCATTGTTAGGGAGTTCGGCTACATAAAGGTTACCGTTTCTAGTATTCTCAATCAAATCCAGCGGATCTGTGAGGTTCGAGAAAACTTTGGTAACACTACCGTTAACGTTGCCATCAGTGCCAGGGGTTAGAGCCAAAATATCGTCCCCACCACTAAATTCAGTAACTAATAGTTTGTTTTGCAGCGCACCACCGAATTTACCACTCTTATACTCAATAGCACCGTTGGGCGAACGATTCCGACCAAAATCATAAACAAAACCTCGGTAGTTCGGGTCGGTCTGGGTACCCACGGCATATCCTGAATAAGGAGAATTTAGAGTTGGTTTTACCACCTCGGCAGGGTTAGGATTTGCATCAGGGTTACCACCGTTGAGGATGTACTCGCGACGCAGAGTGTTTGGGTGACCATAATAACCGCCACCATTACGTCCTATTTTGAAAAGGTAATCGTTTTGAGTAGCAACGTTGGTTAGTGCCTGATTTCCTGCCTGCGTAGGATCTTCAGGGGTATTACCGCCAGCAGCACTGCCGTTTGTTGGGACATACAAGTTACCATTCCTATGCCAAACTAAATCGTAGGCATTGCGAATACCTGTAGCGAAAATCTTTACAGGAGCATTAGCGGCAAAGGGATTATAATTAGCGGCTCCACGATCTTCCGTTTGCACATTAAAGCCTCCTTTAGGTGCCGTCCGTCTAGGATCGATTTGTAAGATAGCACCGCTTAACAGGTTTTCGGCACGATTGAACCAGGCATCATCGGGAGCACACATTGCACTATTGCTGCCTTGGCTGAGGTAAAGCTTGCCATCGGCACCTCAAGTAATCCTCTGATTCAGAGCGTGTGTCGCTGAGCAGGCGCTAGCCTTAACGAACTCGGGATGGATTATAAAGGGATTATAGCGGCTACGATTTGCATTAAAGCTCCAGCGTCCGTCTCAGGATCGATTTCTTCCTTAACACCGTTTGCACAGGTTTTCTGCAGGTGGTGTCCGTCTAGGATTGAACCGATTGAACCAGGCATCATCGGGAGCACCCATTGCACTATTGCTGCCTTGGCTGAGGTAAAGCTTGCCATCGGGACCAAAAGTAATGCTCTGAGTCAGATGGTCTTTCGCAGAGCGGGGCATACCAATAACGTAATATTGAATAGTAGGGGTAAAACTAGTACCTGTATTCAAGGTTAGCTTCGAGATTTTGCCCGTAAAATCTTTAGCAGGTTCTGGTTCTAACGGGTTATTGTGCGAAATCCACAAAGCTTTAGGATTACTAGGATCGAAGGCAATACCTATAATGGCGCGACCAGCAAGTTGGGGGTTCTTGAAGATTTGTTCACCCGACAGTCTACCACTACTATTAATTGTCCAACGGTGCAGGCTACCATCCAAACCAGCACCATAAAGCTTACTGCCATCAGGACTAATAACCAAGCTAGAGATTGGCGCACCCTTGTAAACCTGCTGTTGAGTGAAGTTCACTCCTGGAGTTATTTTTGTAAAATCAGTCCCAGTTGTAAATGTTGTGCTAAAAGGCTGGAAGGTAGCACCGGACTGATCTCTCACACCTTCTGAAACCCTAAAGGTGTAATTGGTGTTTGGCTTTAGTAGCCCAGTGGGTTGAAAAACAATCGTATCATTACCGCCACTAGTATTGAAGTTTCCCTCAACGAGTTCTTTATTAAAAGTCTGATATAGCTGGACGTTATTAAGATTCAACGTTGCCGCGTCTACACCTTGTCCCAAATTCGGCAGAAAAACATCGGTAGCGATCGCCGCATCAAGTTTCACCCCTAGAGCGCGGTTTCTCGGAAAACTGTCTGGAATACTTGGGTGACTACCTGGTGTTATAGGTACAATTTCCAAATAGTTAATCTTAGTATTAAAGCCGCCCAACGCATCTATAGTCAGTTTGCCATCTATGACTTTAACTGTGCCGCTGTTAATTTGATACTTTTGCGTGTTACTAGCTTGAAACTCGTTAATCAGAGTGTCACCTTCGGCTCTAATAGTGTGCTGGCTATCATACACACCACCGGCATTGGCTATGTCACCGACGCTAACTGTTATGTTGTAGGTGCCATCTGGTACAGCATATTCCCAGGCAGCATCGGGAGTATTCCCAAACTGCATATGCTGTAGAGTATCAATTCGTTGGTCAGCGTTGGTCAGGTTGCGATCGCGGGCAAATGCAGAAATATCTATCGGCGCACCAGTAGCTTGATTTATCCAGCCAAAGCCACGAGTAGGATCGTATGCCAAACCACTATCCTTCGTATATCCAGACGGTACAACAGAGCTACCTGGTTGAAAATTAATTTTAACGTTTTGGGCAATACCAAAACTGTAAAAACTGATAGGCACTTCTGGTGCTTGGTCAGTAAAGGCAAGAATACCTGCACGGGCTTTAGTTGCATCCGTAAAGAAAGGAGCAGGCTGAGGGGGTTTAAATTTTTGATCTAACGTAATCCGCGCTCCTGTATCGGAGTTAACGCGATATGCTGCTGAAAATGTCTTTCTTTCTGCATCTCCTGTAAGATATAGATCTAAAGTGCGAAGGCTTGCCGAATTTGGCACTGTCGCTAGGTCTACACTAGAACTTGTGCCATTCACTTCCCGGAAAAGCTGTATCTTCAGACCATTACTAGCTTTGCCAACTACCAGCTTGACATAATTATTCTGGTCAGGACCGAAGAAAATACCAGCTTGCTGAGAGGCAGCAGTCAAATTAGTTAATGGACCTTTTAACCTCGTACTGACGGTAAAGGTTTGAGTAGCATTTAGCCCAACTTGGAGGGCATTTTTGAGGGTGTTAATACCCCCAACACTGCTTCCCTTAGTAGCAGTGAGGGCAAGACTACCAGTTTTGAGGTCAATCAGGCTAGAAGCATACTGTGTGCCATTTTTGTTAGGCTGTACTGAAGTAAACCCCGTGCCTGCACCATCTTTGTCTCGAATCGTGCCGGAAACTGGCGCAGAAAATTCTAGTGTTAGCATCACACATCCTCAAATATATAGATTGCAAAAAATCTCAGGACAAAGTAAAGCAGCTTAATTCGAGCGGACTATAAATAAATACAGAATATGGAACTATATTTACGGGATTGGGGAAAAATGATTAAGAGGTTTATTCTTAATCATTCTGCTATTCAGCAATACGTAATATCCTTTCTTCACAGAATCTTTAAAAAACCTTTGATTCTCACTGTGTAACCAACTTTCTCAGTACAGAGTCAGGCAGTTTGTTATAAACATATAACTAGACCAAATACAAGCTATTTTTACATTGTGCAACAGTAAATTGATTAGTAATTTTATAGATGTAAGCTTGTTTAATAAACGGCTCTAAAATTTGCAACTGGGCTGGTGTAGGTAGTTATCGCTACCTTTTATAGTAAACGTTCAGTATTGTTGCATAATTTAGCAAATAAAGCTAGGTAAAATTACACAATACAGGTGTTAGAAATTAACACCGGAAATCACTACTTAAGCCTGTGCCTAGAACAAGCTGAAAAAGCCTGAAAAATTCTTAACTTCCCCTGGGAACCCAATACGTAGTTAATGTCCCACTAGTTTGTCTCGTAAGTGCTTGATGCGATCGCGATATTTAGCAGCTTCCTCAAACTCCAAGTTCTTTGCTGCTTCCTTCATTTGCGCTTCTAACTGGCTAATCAAAGCCGGAATCTGCTCTAGGGGCAGTTCGTCCACCTGTTCAAAAACTGTTTCTAGCTGTTCAGCATTCAACCGCCGTGAGACTTCTAGAAAAGCCAAAATTGCATTACTAGATTTTTTGATAATCGGCTGGGGTGTAATTCCATGCTTCTCGTTATGTTCCAGTTGAATTGCCCGCCGCCGCTCAGTTTCATCAATCGCTTTCGCCATGCTATCAGTCAGGTTGTCTGCGTACAAAATCGCTTGACCCCGCACATGACGCGCTGCACGACCAATAGTTTGAATTAGCGATCGCGCCGCCCGTAAAAATCCTTCTTTATCAGCATCCAAAATCGCCACCAGAGAAACCTCTGGTAAATCTAGCCCTTCGCGCAGCAAATTTACCCCAATCAACACATCAAAAGTACCTTCACGCAATTCTTGCAAAATCTCAATCCGCTGAATCGAATTAATTTCCGAGTGGAGATAGCGCACCCGAATCCCTTGATCTTGCAAATACTCTGTCAAATCTTCTGCCATGCGCTTGGTTAGTGTTGTGACAAGCACCCGTTCCCGCAGAGCAACTCGATCCTTAATTTCCCCTAGCAAATCGTCGATTTGACCTGCTGTAGGACGCACAAAGATTTCTGGATCAATTACCCCAGTTGGGCGAATCACCTGTTCTACCACGCGACCTTCAGAGATCTCTAACTCCCAATCTCCTGGCGTTGCGGATACAAAAATACACTGATTTACCTTGTTCCAAAACTCCTCTGCCTTCAAAGGTCGGTTATCAGCTGCACTAGGCAGGCGAAAACCATGCTCAATCAGCACCTTTTTCCGTGCCTGGTCGCCGTTATACATTCCCCGAATTTGCGGTACTGAAACGTGAGATTCATCCACCACAAGTAACCAATCTTTCGGAAAATAATCAATTAAACACTCTGGCGGTTCTCCAGCTTGGCGCCCAGCTAAATGCCGCGAGTAGTTCTCTACACCGTTGCAGTAACCAACCTCGCGCAAAAGTTCCAAGTCATAGCGAGTACGCTGGTCTATGCGTTGCGCTTCTAGTAACTTAGAAGTTTGCTCTAATTGTAATCGTCGCTCCTGTAATTCCTGCTCAATCGCATTACAAGCTGCTTCTAGCCTTGCTTCTGGTGTGACAAAGTGACGTGCAGGGTAAATATTTACGTATTCCACACTCTTAATAATTTCCCCAGTTACTGGATCGACGTAACGAATCGCGTCTATTTCATCGCCAAAAAATTCTACTCGGATAATTCTGTCTTCATAAGCAGGACCAATCTCTAGCACATCACCCCGAACGCGGAAACGCCCCCGACCAATTTCTAAATCGTTACGGCTGTACTGTACAGAGGCTAAATCGCGCAAAATTTGGCGCTGATCGACTTCCTTGCCCATCTTTAGAGGAATAGCTGCTTTTAAATACTCAGATGGCATACCCAACCCGTAGATACAACTAATAGAAGCAACTACAATCACATCACGACGTTCAAACAGAGATCGCGTTGCCGAGTGGCGCAACATATCAATCTCATCATTGATTGAAGCGGTTTTCTCTATATAAGTATCTGTAACTGGGATATATGCTTCTGGTTGATAGTAGTCGTAATAGCTGTACAAGAATTCTATCATTTACTCTGAAAGAATTACAGCAACTCATTACACAGCTGTGCCGCTAGAGTTTTATTGTGCGCGAGAACAAGTGTAGGTTTACCAATTTTCTCTATCACGGCTGCTACTGAGAATGTCTTGCCTGTACCCGTCGCTCCCAGTAGAGTTTGATAGCGGTGATTATCTTTGAGGCTGCTAACTAGTTGGGCGATCGCTTGCGGTTGATCGCCTGTTGGCTTAAATGGAGCTTGAAGATTAAATGATTCCATCCTAAATTTTTAACAGCTATGTGTATAAAATATCTTGGTTTAATAGTGTAAAATTTATCTGCTTTTGTTGCACGACTAAAATATCACAATCGCAAAACTACTCTCAGTTTCTATTAAATAGATTCTTGCCCACCTTCATATTTCTTAATCTATTTTAGCAACCATCCAGATAAAAATTTAACAATTAAATCTAATTTATCAATCTTTAAGTAGAGGAATTTAATATGTCTTGTGGCAGAAGTCCAGAGTAAAAACATTCAGTAAGTTGTAAGAGTAAGCAACAAATAATTTTGAAGTTGTAATTCAACTTTAAGATTAAGTTTCTGCAAGATATGGAGAAATAAAATGGCATTAGAAGATAAAGCAAAAGCTGCTGGTAAAAATATTGAAGGTAAAGCCCAAGAAGCTTTAGGTAATGTGACAGGTGATCCTCAAGATCAAGCAGAAGGAAAAGCAAAGCAGGCTGAAGCTGAAGTACGTCAAGGTGCAGAAGACGTAAAAGATCAAGTAAAAAAGGCGGTTGACTAAAAATTAAAAAGGTTGGGGAAGGTTTATAGATATATAAGCCTTCCCTTGTAAGAACATTACTCAAAATTACTGCCTTATAAACTGAATTTTGGAGGAAACATAAGTGAGTCGAATTGGGCGTTTGCGTAAATTTTTGACTGCTATATTATTAGTTTTAGTCCTGACAACAACTGCTGCTTGTAGCGGTACAGTTCAAGCTAAACAACCAACTAATACAACAACAATCAGTCGGACTGGAGATTATGCCCAGTTAGAACGTGGTAACACTGCAACTGGTCAAGAATTTGGGAACTGGGCAGTGAAAACCGCTAAAGGACTTGTTAAAGATGCTTATGTGCGCGATGGCAACAAATTAGGTGTTGTTATTAGTCCGCAAGTTCGTCCTAATGAAGTGAAGCCTTTGGCGAAGTCTCTGATGCAAGGCTTTCATAAGAATTTTCCAAATCGAGACTTAACTGTACTGATGTATGCTCCTGACAAGAAACTTATTTTAACGGCTCAGTATGATGTTCAGTCGAAGCAGATTGAATACAAATAGCGCTTCAGTTTTAAGCATTTCAATTTGCTAACAGCTAATAAGTCAAATTACTGTAATTAGAAAAGATTGAAAACACAAATGTGTTTTCAAATCTTGGATGAAATAGGAGATTAATAAATGACTAGTAGTGAACAATACAAACGTCAAATCATGAACGATTTGGCTCAGGGTGACGCTGAAGTTTTAGACGATGCACCGATGACGGGGCAAGAATACGAAAATTTTGATGATTTTGCCCAGCGCTCTACGCACAACGAGCGTCGTCAGTTGTTTGGTCGGTCTCTCCATCCAGACCAGATACCTAGCAGCCAAATGGAACCAGAACTCCAAAAAGCAATCGCTCAAATTAAGCCAAATGAACGGGACGACGTAGCAAAAGCGTTTTTCAAGCATCTCAAGCAAAGAGGGTTAAATGATCGTACGCTGGAGCAACAACTAGGCCTTTCTAGCCACAACCCTAATCACATGAACGCTGATGATGTTACGAAACTTGCATCATTTGCCTATCATAGCCACCCAGACATCTTTCAAGAGGTGCTAGCTGAGCAACCTGGGATTATGAAGTTTCTTAGTAACCCAGTGGTAGCAGCTGTTTTGGGAATTGCAGCAGCTAAGTGGTTGGGTAGCCACCGCAAATAAAAAAAGACGCGAACCCCGCGTCTTTTTAAATAACAGAATATTTATGATTAAGGGCGATCACATATCGCCCTTAATTTTTTGAATCTACACCGCTGCTAGTTCCGGGGCGGGACACTTGCTGTTACGAATGCCTGCGATCGCCTCAGCGTAGTCCTTAGCTTTAAAGACAGCAGATCCCGCAACAATTGCATTTGCTCCAGCTTCCAAAACCTGCCAAGTATTGTTACTTTTTAGCCCCCCATCGACTTCAATCCAGGGGTCAAGACCACGTTCTTCACACATTGAGCGCAGCTTACGGATTTTAGGTATTACAGTTGGGATAAAGCTCTGACCGCCAAAACCGGGGTTAACGCTCATAATCAGCACTAGATCGCAAACTTCCAGCACGTATTCAATCAAATCTAACGGCGTGGAAGGATTAAGTACAACACCCGCCTGTTTGCCTAATTCTCTAATTTGACAAAGAGTACGGTGCAAGTGAGGTGAGGCGTTATGCTCGGCATGGACAGAAATTATATCTGCACCCGCCTTGGCAAAGCCTTCGACATACTTTTCTGGCTCCACAATCATCAAGTGGACATCGATAATCTTTTGTGTAACTGGGCGAATTGCTTCGACGATCAGAGGACCAATTGTAATATTGGGGACAAACCGACCATCCATGACATCAACGTGAATCCAGTCTGCTCCTGCCGCATCCACAGCTTGAATTTCTTCTCCCAAACGGCTGACATCGGCTGATAAGATAGATGGAGCAATAACAATAGGTTTTTGGGACGGCGTTTGGATCATGGCTAATAGTTCTCCTATATCCTCTGTTGAATAAATATCAGCGAGTCAATCTTAAATCTAAATTTAAAATTCAGTTGACGATTAAATGCTGAGATGTAATCAGTTTAACAAAATCTCTATGTTTAACTCTAATTATTTTTACATTGGGAAAATGGTTAAAAAACTTGCATTGATTATCGGGGGATTAACTACAACATTAGGGTTGAGTAGTCCGATAGTTGCGCTTGAGCAAACATCAGTGGGATCAGGAGGAATTGATGCTTTACGATTACATCAACCTCCATATAATTTAATCGGTCGCAAGATTGCTATTGGTCAGGTAGAAATTGGTCGCCCTGGACAGTTTGGCTTAGATAAAGCAGTTTCTCTTAATCGCGCCAGGTTTTTACTAGCAGGAGTGTTTTTACGTAATGCCCCTGCTAAGGCAAATAATAATGTTGATCCCCACGCACAAAATGTTGCTGCTCTAATGATTAGTTCCGACAAAGCTTTACGCGGCGTTGCTCCAGGCGCACGGCTATATTCAACTGCTGTTGGTTCGCTTAAAACTGGAGGTCAGCCAGAAGAGTGCTTATCTGCACAACACGTAGCCTTGCAAAACAGTGGTGATGTCCGGGCGATTAACTTCAGCTTTGGCGAGACTCTGCAACGCGATCCGCGACGGAATGCCCTATTAGATGGTAACGCCTTGTTGACACAGTGTATTGATTGGTCGGCGCGTGTTCACAATGTCCTTTATGCGATCGCTGGCAATCAGGGAAAAGGTGGTATTCCGATTCCCACAGACAACTTTAATGGAATGAATGTTGCTTTTACGAGCCGTCGGGAAGAAATTTTTACTAAAGTTGATGTTTCCAATTTTAAGCGACGCTACTGGGGGTGTAGGCGGGCGACTTGCTGGACGCGAGATTAATGTCGGCTCTCGTCGCGCCATCCGTATAGTTGCCCCTGGCAATAAAATTTCTTTGCTTAATTCCTATGGCAGAGCAACCAGCGTTACGGGTACGAGTTTTGCTACGCCTCACGTTACAGCTACAGTTGCCCTATTGCAAGAATTTGGTGATCGGCAATTGCGGACACGACAGCCCAACTGGAGCTTGGATTCTCGCCGTCAAGAAGTGATGAAAGCAGTGATGCTTAATTCGGCTGATAAGGTTCAAGATACTGGCGATGGCTTACGGCTGGGAATGAGCCGCACAATTATTGATAAACAAAACCAAGATTGGCTAGCCTCTGATGCCTACAGCGATTCCAAAATTCCGCTACAAGCACAAATGGGAGCAGGTCAATTAAATGCGTTTCGGGCTTATCAGCAATTCAGCGCAGGTCAATGGAATTCATCTGTACCAGCCAGTAGGCTGGGATTATCGGACAGTCAATTCTACCGCCACTCAAGATTATGCGTTGACGCAATCTTTGAAGCAGGGAAGTTTTGTGGCGATCACACTAGCTTGGAATCGATTTGTAGAGCTTAAAGATGCTAATAAAAATGCTCAATATGATCTGGGGAGAAGTTTCGCGATCGCGGCTTAAATAACCTCGATCTCTACCTGGTAAATGCTGAATCTAACACCCCAGCTAGTAATATCTGTACTTCAATCAGTGAAGTTGATAGCGTGGAACATATTTTCTGCCCTGTTCCAAAAACTGGCAAATATAAAATCCGGGTTCAGTTTCGCCAAAAGATGAATGAAGCAACTCAACCTTATGCTTTAGCTTGGTGGAGCGTGCCAGCTAAGTAAAGTGAATAAAATCAGTAGAAGTGTAGGCAAGCAATATAAGTCTATGCTATCTCTGCAGCTTTTATGCGTAATGAGCGCGATGCCCCTTGGGCGGGCGAACGCCATCGCTTAGTATTTTATCTTGAACTTAGCGGATTCATCAGCAAAATTTTCCTTAAGGATACCGGAGGTGTTGCTGTGCATTTCTCGGATGGCATTGAAGAATATGCTGTAATAGCCGTCTTCTTTAATGCCAACCGACCTAAGAGGCTTCAAAGTAGGCAACGAGATCAAGTTTACGGGGATTGTTGAGGAGAGAACGGACAACGACACCGTTTGGCTTCAAGACTTTTCGGTACTGCGGTAACTGTTCTATCTTACAGAGGACTGGCTTAGAGCGCCTACTAAAAGAAAACAGCAGGGATTCTGCATGGAATTTGAGTGGAACCCAGACAAAGCGGCGCTCAATGTTGAGAAGCACAGTGTTTCTTTCCAAGAAGCCGCGACCGTGTTTGATGATCCGCTATCTGCGACCTTTTCCTGACCCTAAGCATTTCGTCGGAGAAAGCCGCTACATTATTATTGGTATCTCTAGGTTTGGACAACTTTTGGTCGTTGCACACACTGACCGAGGAGAAAAGATACGAATTATCAGCGCCCGAAAAGCTACCCGACAGGAGAAGAGATTTTATGAAGAAGGAAGTTGAAAATGATATGGAAGACCAATTGCATCCTGAGTACGACTTCGCTCAGATGAAGGGCGGTGTCAGAGGTAAGTACGTCGAGCATTATCGTTCGGGGACAAACTTAGTGCTTCTAGATTCCGATGTTGCGCCATCTTTTCCCAACGACGCAGCAGTGAATGACGCATTGAGAATGTTAATTCAGGTTGCCCAGCGCCAGCAACCTAACAAGGCTTTGGAGCCGAACATTGAAAGGTGATCGGTTGAGTTCGAGAAGATATTTGTGTCGGCTCAAATGTGTCGTTAGACTGATTTTTTCAATAGAGAAGTTATAGGGCTGTTGTCAGGTCGTTCAGTAGATTCAGCACAAAGAATGCAGTGACTTAGTAGCGGTATAGCCTCTGGTGAGCCTTTGGATAAAGTATTCGCTGAATTCGAGAGAAAGTATTCGTGAAGCCTATCGTCATCCACAGCAAAGCTAAAGAGGAGTTTGATAGCGCGATCGCCTACTAGGATGAGGTGATACTTGACGCTAGCTTTTACATTTTCTTGAGCAACAGTTTCTTAGATGCTGTTACTAAAACCGTAACTGCCCACTCATTTATTACTCCGAATGTCATAGTAAATCGATGCATATTAATCACTAATTTATTTAATTTTATTAGCGGTTAATAAAATTGTTGGCTGAGGGACACAATGCACCAGATGGAATTTAGTCAGATGAAGGCGTTCCTGCATAGACGCTACGCGATTCGCCTTGGAAGACGCTATGCAAACGCAGCAGCAAGCTTCATGCTTTTAGGTCTGGTAGGATGCTCAGATGTTAATAATATCGATTCATCTGTTGCCCAGTCTGTACCCTTTAAGCGGCAAGAATCCTTTGCTACGGAGCAGATAGTACCAGTGGTTGACTCAAAATTAATTGCAACTAACACAAAATTTGGTTTTAACGCTGTTTTCCGAGATTCTTCAGCAATCCAACAGCAAAAATATTTTTATATCGCCTGCGAGTGTGGTGATCGCTCTAGCTATGACATACAACGGTGCTAGTGGCGAAACTCAGCAGGCAATGGCTAAAACTCTGGAGTTACAAGGAATAAATCTCCAAGAAGTTAACTCTGGAAACGCTGCTATGATTACAGCATTGGAAAATATTGATTCCCAGGTTGAACTAAATATTGCTAACTCGCTTTGGGCAAAGCAACAACATCCTATTAAGCAAGACTTTTTGCAGAAAAGCAAGACTTTTTACAAAGCAAAAATTACGAATCTAGACTTTAGCGATCGCGCCACTCCTACCGTTATTAACAGTTGGGTAAAGCAGAGTACCGATGGCAAAATTAGTCAGATTATTGAAAATATTAACCCTAATGATGTGCTGTTTTTAATCAACGCTATTTACTTTAAAGGAAATGGACAACAGAGTTTGATAAAAATCAAACAGCTAATTATCCGTTTTACCTAGCAGCAGGTAATCAAAAGCAGCAGCTGATGATGTCCCAGAATGGTAAATATAGATACTACGAAACTAAAAATTTTCAGGCAGTAAGTATTCCTTATGGCAATCAAAAGCTCAGTCTATATATTTTTCTACCCAATCAGAATACTAGCCTTTCAAACTTTTACAAAGATTTAAATCCGACGAACTGGGAAAAGTGGATGACATTATTTAGAAACAGAGAAGGGCTAATTAGGCTACCTCGCTTCAAAATGGAATATGACTTGACACTTAATGACACTCTTAAAACTTTAGGAATGGACGTTGCTTTTGGGGATAAAGCTAATTTTTCTGGTATTGGTGACAATCTTTTGATTAGTGAAGTTAAGCACAAAACCTTTGTTGAAGTAAACGAAGAAGGTACTGAAGCCGCCGCCGCAAGTTCTTTGGCAATAGCGGTAACAATGCACCTGCTCAAGCTCCATTCCAGATGATTGTTAATCGTCCCTTCTTCTGTGCAATTCGGGATAATCAAACTGGAACAGTGCTATTTATGGGTTCTATTGTAAAGCCGTAATTAGGAGTTAGAGGGTGGATAGAGAATAACGATTTTAAATTCTTAAAATTAAACTTACTTAAGTGATAAATTCATAAAATTTGTTGCTCAAAAGACGATTAAAGGTGGTTGAACAGGCGTGGTCATGCCCTAGTTGGTTAGAGCAGTAGCTTAACACTTAAAAATTAGCGATTGATTGGGGGCATGGATGTGTTACTAACTATTTTTAACCACGCCCTATGGCAAGAGAATCAAGACGCAATTTATCCTGTCGATTTACTGTGCGCTTGACATTAGCTGGGATTTACTGAGCGACTTGGGTTGTGCTTAGGTCAGCTGTAGGTACAGGGACAACAGGCGATTCTCCCTCAGGAACGACGTTACGCGAGCGCCGTACAGCGCTCAAAGCCGTCTTGATGACGACAGCAATCGGAACCGCCACGATCACACCCAGCAAGCCGCCGATCCGCGCTCCTGTCAACAGCGAAATCAGAATCCACACCGGATTTAAACCCGTAAAACTCCCTAAAATTCGAGGAGCAACCAAGTTTTCAAAAAATTGCTGCACAAGTAAGGCAGCAATCAGCACTCGAAAGCCCAACCAAAAATCTTGCAATGCGACTAGCAGAGTAGTTAGTACGATGCCAAAGTGCCGCCAAAGGGTACTAAAGCCATGATGCCAATGGTTAAGCCAAACAGCAAACCAAACGGTACTTTCAGCCACAAAAAAGTTGGAATCAGGGCGCAAGCCATGCAAGTGCTATATATTAGCTGCCCAATAAAAAAACTTTGGAAGCTCAAGCGTAAAGTTTGAGAAAAAGCTGCCGGACTTGGGTAGGTAGCCATTCAATTAAACTAAACCAGAGGTGATCACCGTGCTGCAATAGCCAAAATGTCAAAATCATCGTCAAGAGAAAGTCCAGCAGGCTAGTTACCGTCACTACAGCTATATTTAATACTTGTCCAGCGATCGCCTGTAGCTGTCCCTTTAATCGATCATTAATTTGCCCCACCAAGACATCAAGATTGAGGGGGAAACCTTGATTTTCAGCCCACTCGTTCAGCACCATTAACTGATGCCGTCCAGAGTCGATCCACTCTGGTAAACGAAGGACTAGCTGCTGTGCTTGAGCCAGGGCAAGAGGAACGAGTGTTACACCTAATGCCAACAAAATTGATAATGCTGCCAAAAATACCAAAATAGCGACTTGCTCTCGCCTTGCACCTTGGCTTTCCATCCAGCCAACTGGATAGTTCAGCAAAAACGCCAACAGAGATGCTGCCACTAAAATGACAATTAGTGAGTGGAAGTAATCAAAAATTACAGATGCTGCCAATGCATTGAGTACCAGCAGAGGTGCGAAGAGCGCGATCGCTAAGAATCGCGCCAAAGGTGTCATTGCCTGCCACCAATCGTGGAGTTTGCGTTTTGGCATTTGCTAACTGCGAGATAGAACAAACTCAAATTTTTCTTGCTTGCTTATTATCCCTAACTACACCACTTTGACTCATCCCTCTATCTCAGGATTTAAGAAACTAATATGAAAAATGTTGAACGCTCGGATGATCCCGACCTTAATCACTTAAAACTATTTTTCTATGTGATTCCGATTATTGGCTTTTTCCCATCCTTGTGGACTCTGTATCACCATAGTGATAAGCATCAGTCCGCTGACCCGCTTTTGAATTCCCAGGTTAGCCGAAAACTTACTCTAAGCCGCCTTTCCATCACTTTGGCAGGCTGTTGGCTATTGAGCTATATTTTCTTGGGTGTTGGAGCAGAAGCTGAATTTTTAACGTTGCGCTTCTTGGTGCTGAATACCTTTGTTACCTCTGGCTACTTTTTGGTAAGTATTTGGTTGATGTTTCGTCTTTCTTCAGGTAAGTCCGCCCGATTACCAGGGTTTAGCCGATTGGCAGAACGAGTGGGCAAGCACTTGTCCTGATGCTGCTTAGCAGTGTAGGGGCTAGAAAAAGAAAGAAAAACACAACGCCTCTCAAACAAATATCAACTTCCTAAATTCTCAGCATGAGAAACAATTGGAGGAAAGTCCTTCGCACTACATAACATCCACATCCTGTTATTGGCGCTCCTGCTTTTAAGCCGAGATTCCTTAGCTCCTAATGCCTTATTCAGCAAGAAATCAGTTGGCTATTTAAATCTAATCCAGCTAAACTCCAAAAAGCATTCTCCGGATTTAAAGAGCAAATGCTAGGAGATACTGCTATATGTGTTGTGGTTAGCACAACCAGAATCTCAAGCCGATAATTGAGGGTTGGTTTTTGGATTGTCTATAGTGTCATTCTAGATAACCACCGTGTTCAGCAAGTGTGAGGAAGTCTGTGGTAGTTCAAAAATCTGATCAAAAATCCCCTTCTGCAAGTGTCTCCAAATCTGTTAGTACAACACACGCAAAATCTGGACGTTGGCTCTGGTTTTGGGTTGGCATGACGGGAGTAGCTATGGTGTCGGCAACGGCGGGAGCGCTTCTAGCTGTTGCTTTGTCCAGTACGCCTCTGCTGCAAACCAATTTAAGCCCAGAGGAAAAGGCAATATTTGGCAAAGGCGATCGCATATCTCGGACAGGATTTCGGCTGACAGAACTAACCCGCCCAGTCAATATCTTAGTTTTAGGTGTAAAAGTTCTCACTACAGACATTAGTAACCCTACCCCAGAAACTGAAAATCTTGGATACCACGCGCTGGTTAATTCCTTCGATGGTCTTTCAGATACCATGCTGCTGCTACGGTTTAACCCAGAGGCGAAAAAGTTAAATGTACTTTCGATTCCCAGAGATACGCGCACGTTAGTAGAGGGACTTGGCGTTACTAAGATTAATGCTGCCAATGCTGAAGGAGGTCCGGCGCTGAGTGCTGAAGCAGTCAGTGAACTCTTAAACGGAGTGCCAATTGATCGCTATGTGCGGCTCAATGTTCAAGGCGTGGAGAAGCTCATTGATGCTTTAGGTGGTGTCACTGTTTACGTTCCCAAAGACATGAAGTACCAAGATGATAGCCAGCACTTATACATCAATTTAAAGGCAGGTAGGCATCATCTTAATGGCAATCAAGCGCTACAGTTTCTCCGCTTTCGCTATGACGAGAATGGCGATATTGGTCGGATTCAGCGGCAGCAACTTTTGATGCGTGCTGTGATGGAACAAACGCTGAACCCAGTTACAGTGGCACGAATGCCTAAAATTCTCTCCGTGATCCAGTCCCACATTGACACTAACTTGACGATTGAGGAGTTAATGGCGCTGGTGGGATTTGGGGTACGAACAAATCGCGCCAATGTAGAAATGTTGATGCTACCAGGTACGTTTAGTGAACAAGGGCAGTACAATGCCAGCTACTGGTTGCCAGATAGCGATCGCATTGCCACGATGATGGCGCAACATTTTAATGTTGCATCAGTTGGTTCCCAAGCAACTGCAGAGCCAGCTAACCTAAGAGTAGCGATTGAAGATAGTACCGGTAGCGATCGCGCTGTCCAAGCACTAGTTAACTCTCTCCAAAAATCTGGATATCATAACGTTTATATTGCCAACCCTTGGAGTGAACCATTGGACGTGACTCACATCGTCGCTCAGCAAGGCGATAGTAACAGCGCTCAAGTAATTCGTGGTGCTTTAGGACTAGGCGAAGTCCGGGTTGAGAGTACAGGCAATCTCCGCTCAGATATCACGATTCAGCTAGGTAAAGACTGGCTGCAACAGAGCAGGGGAGCAGGGGAGCAGGGGAGCAGGGGAGAATGAATAATTATTTCTCTACTTCTACCTGTCTGCTGATTGCTGCAAAATCCACTCTTGCAAGATTGGGTTAACTAACTCTGGTGCTTCATCTTGGGGACAATGCCCAATACCTTCTAGAGGAATAAACTTTTGGACTTGCGGAAAATTACCTAACTCGCGTCCCAATGCAACTGGTTCCCAACGGTCAGCAGTTCCCCAAAGCATGATGGCGGGGCAAGGTAAAATAGCCAGGAGGTCTTCAGGCAAAGGACCTTGGGAATAAGCTGTAAAGGCAACGAACACTGCCACTGCCCCAGGATCACGCGCCGGAGCTAGGAGGATATCTACCAACTCGTCTGTCACGGCTTCAGGATGGGCATAGGCTTGCTGGAGAATCTTCCGCACGGTTTTTGGTTTAGCGAGTTGATTGAAGAAAAATTGACTAATCGGTTTAAATGACAACAACCGCTGGACAAGTGGCGCTCCAAAGCGTCGATACCAAGGTAAACTAGCACGTTTGCGATCATGTAGTAGCCGTAGGGAACAGTTAAGCAGCGCCACACTCAAAGCAATATCTGACGAATCTACTGCCGCTTGCATCACTGCAATACAACCAATTGAGTTACCAACTAAATGCGCTGGTTCCCCAACAACCTCGCGGCAAAAATCAGCAATTTGCTGTCCCCAAGTTTCAAATGAGTATTGAATTTGTTTGCCTGGTATCAACTCACCAGGAGCAGGTTTAGCAGAACCGCCAAAACCAATTAGATCAATGGCATAAACACGGGCATTTTGCGCCAAGACAGGTATGTTCTTACGCCAATGCCACCAAGAAGCGCCAAAGCCATGTACAAGAACAATAGCTGGTCCCTCTCCTTGCACTTGGTAGCAAATAGGGAAACCTTGCCAAATCCAAGTTTTTGTTGTCGTGGTTGATAGGGTGGAAGGAGAGAGGGCCATAAGAAGATGGGAACTGTTATTGACAGAAGCTTATTCTATTGTGACAATTCTTTACAAACAGGATGATTTAGTTTCTTATTTGAGGATCGAGACACCTGCAATAAAAGTCAGGAGTATGCCAGGATCGTTCGTGTTGCAACTTCCTAATCTTAATTATCTTTGTCATGCTGACACAAACTTCTGTTCTGCCTTTCCTGGGATCTGATGTAGCGGCAAACTATAATGCTGCACGAGTGGTCATCTTACCGATTCCCTACGAGGCAACTACTACCTATCGCCGTGGCTGTGAAAATGGTCCAGATGCAATTCTAGCAGCCTCCCAACAGGTGGAATACTATGACGAGGAGCTAGATTCGGAAACTTGTCGTGATATTGGGATTTATACTTGCAGTGCGATCGCGGATACGCGCAATCAAAGCTCTGTCTCAGCCCATGAGATGCTACAAGTTACCCAAGAAACAGTATCCAAGCTAATTTCTGATGGAAAATTTGTTATTGCTCTAGGTGGCGAACACACTATTACAACTGGCGTTGTAGAAGCTTACCGTCAAGCCTATCCAGAACCATTTACAGTAATTCAAATTGATGCCCACGGTGATTTGCGCTATGAATACGAAGGGTCAATCCACAATCATGCCTGTGTAATGCGGCGAATTGTGGATATGGGTTTGCCAACCGTCCAAATTGGCATTCGTGCTATTTGTAAAGAAGAAGCAGATTTGATTAAAGAAAAAAATTTGACAGTGTTTCGAGCGCGGGAAATTGCGATCCAATCGGATTGGATTGAAAACGCGATCACTGCTATCCCCACCCAAAAAGTATTTCTCACTATTGATTTAGATGGAATTGATCCTACCTTAATTCCTGGTGTTGGTACTCCAGAACCAGGCGGTTTGAATTGGTATGCAGTGACTACATTTTTGCGACGCGTGTTTGAGACGTATCAGGTGATTGGCTGTGACGTAATGGAATTAGCACCATTAGAAGATTCTGTAGTTTCTGAATTCACAGCAGCAAAATTGGTTTATAAACTTATTGGTTATCAGGCACTGGTTCAAGGCTGGTCAAGCTGAAGTGTGTCAAGGAAGAGGACAAGGGGACAAGGCGACAAGGGGACAAGGGGACAAGGCGACAAAGCCCATAGATAAATTTAGTGGCTTGAGAGAAGGACAATGACGAAATGCGAAATCTTTGGCTTGACACAATTATTTCTCTTTTCTCAATAGATAAATCTAGAGGCTTGAAACCGTGCAGGACTTGCGGGGTTTTTCTTCTTTCCCCTTGTCTCCTTGTCTCCCCCTCCCCTTGTCCTCTTTTGTTACTTAAGGCTAAAGTTACTAACTCAACGTAGGACTTGCGAGGTTTTTCTTCTTTCCCCTTGTCTGCCCATCCCCTTGTCCTCTTTTGTTACTCTAGGTTCAAGTTACTAACTCAACTGTAGCTGAATTTTTAGATGGAATTGAAGTAGCATCAGCTAGAGACAGAGAACGCCTCTACTGCTATCTTAAATTGGAAGCAATTGCAACTGAACTAATTTTAAATGCATGGCAGTACCTTATAGGCGGATTTTACTCAAACTGAGCGGTGAAGCCTTGATGGGCAACCTGGGCTATGGGATTGATCCAGGGGTTGTTCAAGGAATTGCAGATGAAGTGGGAGAAATCGCAGCTAGTGGCGTTCAAATCGCTATTGTAGTAGGTGGTGGTAATATTTTTCGTGGGGTCAAAGCGTCGGCAGCTGGTATGGATCGGGCAACTGCTGATTACATTGGGATGATTGCCACTGTAATGAATGCCTTAACACTCCAAGATTGTTTGGAACGAATTGAGGTACAAACGCGGGTACAAACAGCGATCGCCATGCAAGAAGTAGCAGAACCCTATATCCGGCGACGTGCCATCCGCCACCTCGAAAAAGGACGGGTGGTAATTTTTGGTGCTGGCTCTGGAAATCCCTTTTTCACGACAGACACCACCGCAGCTCTTAGAGCGGCTGAGATTGATGCTGAAGTCATCTTTAAAGCGACTAAGGTAGATGGGGTTTACGATGCTGATCCGCACTTGAATCCTGAAGCTAAACGCTATCAAAGCCTTACCTATGGTCACGTTCTGGCTCACGACTTGCGGGTGATGGATAGTACCGCGATCGCTTTATGTAAAGAAAACAATATCCCGATTCTTGTATTTGACCTCTCGGTGCGAGGTAATATCCGCCGAGCGGTAATGGGAGAATCTATCGGAACTCTTGTGGGAGGTTTTTGTGAAATTAGCTGAAGCTGAAACTAGTATGCAGAAAACCGTTGAGGCAACTCAACGAGCTTTTAACACAATTCGCACTGGTCGCGCTAATCCAAGTCTGCTTGACCGAGTAATGGTGGAATATTATGGTTCCCCTACACCGCTGAAATCCTTGGCAAATATCAGTACCCCTGATGCAAGCACGATTACGATTCAACCATTTGACCGTAGTAGCTTGAACTTGATTGAAAAGGCAATTTCTTTGTCGGATGTGGGATTAACACCTAACAATGATGGTTCTACGATCCGGTTAAACATTCCACCTTTAACCAGCGATCGCCGTAAAGAATTTGTTAAACTTTCTGCCAAGTACGCTGAGGAAGGACGTGTTGGTATTCGTAACATCCGCCGTGATGCCCTTGACTCAACCCGTAAGCAAGAAAAAAACAGTGAAATTTCTGAAGATGAAGCACGGGATCAGCAAGAAACCTTGCAAAAGCTAACTAACAAATACACTGCCAAAATTGACGAGTTACTTGCAGAAAAAGAAAAAGAAATCACAACTGTTTGAGCTAAAGTTTGTATTTAAATAAACAACTGGCTTAAGCTTGATGAGTTGATGGCAATTACGCCTTAAATGCTTAACAGGATCTACAGTAGAAGGGCAAATGGTTGAATAATGTTTCAAGTGTTACTACCAACTCTTGCGGCAGGTGGTAACAAAAGCACAGTTTAATCACCATATTCAACAATATCAGCATCAATCTGTTTATGTCCTATGAGGACGCATGAGGGAATTACCATCGAATAACTCCGCTAATTTAGATCCAGCAAAACACAACAATACTATTTTCAGTAATTGTAAATAGAATTAGCAATCTTGAGCGTGAGAAAAGTGAACAGGACATTTACTTACGCTCAGGGTTTTACCTAGAAATATTTAGGGTAATAACTAACATACCGCTAATTGCCTTACTGAAGTTGTGAGTTTATGCTCAAAAAATGGGCAGAATTAGTTAAGGGTTTCTCAAGGTATATACTTGTGAACACCTAAATTTTAGGAGTAAAAATTTAGACTTATGTATGATTGCATTATTGTTGGCGCAGGTCCAGGTGGTGGAACCGCTGCTTATCACTTAGCAAAACGGGGACGGAGCGTTTTAGTCGTGGAAAAAGAATCCCTACCACGTTATAAGCCTTGTGGCGGTGGGGTGTCACCCGCGATCGCTAAATGGTTTGACTTTGACTTTTCCCCAGCTATTTCCGTCAAGGTAAATACGATTCGTTACACCTGGAAAATGGCTGACCCCGTGCAAGCTAAACTAAACACGCCAGAACCGATGTGGATGGTAAGGCGGGACATTTTCGACCATTTCCTGATCCAGCAGGCACAGAAGCAGGGTGCTGAAGTGAGAGATAACACAGAAGTCACGGGAATTCAGTTTAAAAGTGACCATTGGCAAGTTACCACAGCTTCTGGTACGGTTTCCGGTCGCTATTTAATTGCGGCAGATGGAGCCAAAGGACCAATGGCAAAAATGCTCGGCTTTAAAGACCGTAAACGTCGTTTAGGTGGAGCATTAGAAGCTGAAGCACCCGCACAAGTGGAAAACCGCCATATCGCTCACTTCGAGTTTGGTATGGTCAAAAATGGCTATATTTGGAACTTCCCCAAGGCTGATGGCTATTCTATTGGCATTGGCACATTCCGGGGTGGTGACGGGCAAGACTTTAAGAGTATTTTGAGTGAGTACGCAACGCTGTTTGGGATTGATATCAAAACTAGCAAGCAATATGGTCATCCGCTTTGCCTTTGGGATGGCAATCAAAAGCTGCATACCCAAAATGCAATTTTAGCTGGAGAAGCTGCTTGTGTAGTTGACCCGATGACAGCGGAAGGTATTCGTCCCTCAATTTTTAGTGGGTTAAAAGCAGCAGAAGCAATTGACCGGGCGATCGCGGGAGATCTGAATGCCTTAGAAAAATATACCCAGGCGATCGCTGAGGAATGGGGCGCTGATATGGCGTGGGCGCAAAAATTAGCTGGAGTGTTTTACCGCATTCCTGGCATCGGCTACAAAGTGGGTGTTAAGCGCCCCTCTGCTACTCAACGCATGGGTCAGATATTATGTGGGGAAATGAGTTATGGTGATGTTGCCGGTCGCGCACTTAAGCGACTCAGTGGCAGCTTATTACCTGGTATGGGCGGCTAGGAATAGTTATGAGTTTTGCTCTATCTAAATTCAAAACTCATAACTCTCTGTAGCGTCATTAGGTAACAAATCGGAGTTAGTAAAGCTCTCATATATTCAGGTTCCTGATGTATCTCACGCTACAACTAGCGCAAATTTATTAGTAAATCTGTTGCTTGATGCTGACGCTATACTGAGAGATTAAGCTTAAATAATATAGTGACTACAATTAAACTTATAAAAATAAATCTTATCAGTTGCTGACCAACTTGCCATCCGACTGGTAATTGTCGTCTTATAGCTAGTCTATAGCTATAATGTATATGTTATAACTATACGATACTTTAATAATACTAAAAAATGCTTATGAGCAACTAATTATACTAATAAAAACTCAAAATAGCTTATAATTTACTACAAATCTGGCTAGATTAAGGAAAACAGCAGGGGCTTAAATAAATTTAAAACCTAATTTTGTGAATAAAAATCAGCACTTCAATTGCCCAAAACTTAAATTTTAGAGATCTAGACATTAATTTTTTGCTCTAAGAAGCTAGTAGCGGATGATGTCGTAATTTAAAGAGTTCATGAAATTGATATTAACTTTACATTAATCCTGCTGAGATATCTTATAACAAGAGTATTCAATGCTCAAAAAATCGTTTGGTAATTAGGTAGATAGTCATTTTCCCATACTTGCAATATATAATCCAAGGATAAGCTACAAATGAGGTAATTAACATAACATTAAGATAGTTTGTTCAGCTAATTTTATATTATAGATTTTAAAGCCCATGCATCAATAGTATCCCCATTATCAATATTCCTAAAAACCTTTCATTTATAATATGCCACTAGTAGCTGCTATTATCCACCCCACGTTTTTGCCAAAATACTTTTATGGGTTTTGGGGAACATATATTTTTAGAAAACTTATTTGTTAGCAAACGGTTCTATCTTGATCCGCCTATAAAAGTTAATATTTGACCAGTTTAACCTAGCTTTCGCTAATGAAAAACGGCGCTTTGAATTAGTTATACAATGTTATTTTAATTGTGGGCTAACGATATAATCCACATAATCTACGGACATCTGAAATTTGTGCTACCAGTCGTTTCTAAGGTTCTCTAGGTTTTTGTTGTTTATCACACCATTACTTATACAAAACACTCATGCGTTTCAAACTTCCAATGCCAGTTCGCAATTTACTGAAGGCTACAAGCTTATGGAAAAATAATGATTTTATCTTAAAAGAGTTTAAGCACTTTCGTAGACTCGCAGTTCTAGCTGTAGTATTCACTTTGCTATCAGCAGTTTTTGAGGGATTTGGAGTTGGCTTAATTTTAACTTTCTTGCAAAGTCTAATTAATCCCAACAAGCCACCAATTAAAACAGGGCTTGACTGGTTTGATGTATCGATTCTCGGTGTTAATGCTTCTGCTACCGAGCGTTTCTATCGGATATCTGCCTTAATTTTAGTAACAACTTTATTACGTTTAGGCATTACTTATTTAGCACGTCTTTATACTCTTATTTCTCAATTTCGTCTAGGCTATCAGTTACGCAAACGGCTTTTTGAGCAGCTTCAAGCAGTCAGTTTAAGCTACTTTGCCAAGACGCGTTCTGGAGCATTAATTCATACTATTACAGGCGAAGTCAACCAGATCCAACAGGCTTTTGATATAGTTTCTATTTTAGTTGCTAAAAGCTGTATTTTAGTAGTCTATGTAATCTCCATGTTGTTGCTGTCTTGGCAGCTTACGCTTATTACAGTAATGACGTTTAGTCTATTGGCGGTAGGAATATCAACACTGTTGGCACGGGTAAGGGAGGAAAGTTTTTCTAGGACAACAGCTAGTAAACGGTATACTTCAATTTCCTTAGAATACATTAATGGCGTTCGCACATGTAAGGCATTTGCAGCACATAATTTTGTGCGTAGACTGTTTGACGTTTCTTATTCTCTGGTTATAATAGTTTAAAAGCAAGTTTGATCAGAACAGGCATTAGTAGAACATTTATCCGAAGGGGTGGCTACTATAATCCTCATTATCATATTGATTGTAGCATTCACTAATCTGATTCCTAATGGACAGATGCAGCCAGCTTCGTTACTAACATTTCTATTTGTCTTGATGCGCGTAATGCCAATTAGGCGCCAGATTGATGGAGCCAGAGTAAGGCTTAACAGTTTTCAGGGTTCGCTGGGCAATGTTAAGGAGCTTCTTAGAACTGATGATAAACCTTACTTCAAAGATGGCAAAGTGCAGTTTTCAGCATTGAAGCGGGGTATTGAGTTTATATCTGTAGATTTTGGGTATGACCCAAATGAGCCAGTGTTGCATAACATTACTTTAACTATTAAACAGGGACAGACGACAGCATTGGTGGGAGGATCGGGTGCTGGCAAAAGCACTTTGGCAGACTTGATTCCCAGATTTTACGAGCCAACCCAAGGTAAGATTCTTATCGATGGAGTTGATTTACAAAATTTTAAGATTAACTCTCTGCGTCGAAAGGTAGCTATTGTAAGTCAGGATACTTTCATTTTTAATACTTCTATCCGAAACAACATTGCTTATGCCTTAGAAGATATAGATGAAGCTGCAATTTATGAGGCAGCTCGGTTAGCTAATGCGTTGGAATTTATTCTAGAAATGCCAGAAGGCTTTGACACTACAGTCGGAGATCGAGGAATTCGGTTATCTGGAGGTCAACGCCAAAGGATAGCGATCGCTCGTGCTTTGCTACGCAACCCAGACATTTTAATTTTGGATGAAGCAACAAGTGCTCTAGATTCTGTGTCTGAGCGATTGATTCAAGAGTCTTTAGAAAAGCTTACTGTAGGTAGAACAGTAATTGCGATCGCCCATCGGTTATCTACTATTGTCCGAGCAGATAAAGTGGTAGTGCTTGAACAGGGAAGAATCGTAGAGCAGGGAGGTTATCAAGAGCTACTCCAACAACGTGGCAAGCTCTGGAGCTATCATCAAATGCAACACGAATTGGGTCAAACAGGGTAGCACTATTATTGTGAGTAAAGCCGAGATTTAATTGTGGAGGATAAATCAGCTAGCCAAAATATGATTACCTAGTAATCAATCTAGTTGATTTACTACTGGTTTCTATAATTATTTCAGCTTTTAATATAGTTAACGCTGAAAAGTCTACCTAGAGAGCAATTATGGCACCAATTGAAGAAACCAACCTGACATCAAAACCAAATATGGAGCATTTTACCGAGCAACAGCAGTTAGAAAAATTTGCCTCAGTATTGCGATCGCGTGCACCTTGGACTTACGAGATTGATTTAGTCTTCCTTGTAGGCTGCCCCCGGAGCGGCACAACCTGGCTTCAGGCAATGCTAGCTTCCCATCCAGCAATTTATACAGGACCAGAGACAAGATTCTTTGCCCTAACTGGCGGACTCGAAAAAGAATTTCTTCGCCCTGATGCTGCAAAGGCTGGTCTTCCTGTGTATACAACTAAGGAAGATTTTTACAAAGCTACGGCTGAGTTATTTTGGACTTTAATATCAGCATTAAATTATCCGTCCGGTAAACCCAAATACTTTCTTGAAAAAACGCCTCATCATTGCCTATTTTCCGAGTTTATCCTTAACACATTTCCTAATGCACGTTTTATTCATTTAATTCGAGATGGTCGTGCAGTTGTCTCGTCAATGGTACGCGCTTCAAAAAGTTGGGGACAGCATTGGGCGCCTGAAACTGTAGATCAAGCAACTCGAAGTTGGTTGAGCCATACTAAGGCAGGTCGATTGATAGCTCAGCAAACAAAGGGTAGTGATCAGTATATAGAGCTTAGATATGAAGATATTAGACAAAATCCGCATTACCACCTGTCAAAACTGTTTGAGTGGTTAGGATTGCCTACAGATGAATTGATACTTAACTCCGCCGTTGATTCAAATGCTTTAGACAAAGTTGTTAGTTCCAAAGAACCATTTGCCTCAATTCCGATGATTGATGGAAATACCATCGTGCAAAAGGCTAAAACAGCGTATCCAGAAGGCTTTATTGGACCAGCATCATTCAATGTTGAAGATATTCAACTGAGTAAACTTCAACGTCTTCGTGTAGAGTATCTCGCAGGTGAACTTCTGCAAGAACTAGGTTACCCAGAGGTGAAACAGTTATCAATCTGGGAAAAAATTGCTACCTCTAGCAAGGTGCGCCAGAAGCTTCGTTTGCCGTTGGTTTGAACTCTACTCTGAATCTGTTCGTTATCAATAAGTACTAACGGCTATGGTTGGCGTTGTGAGCATTAAAATAGCAACAGGATTATGCAAACATGAATATTGGTCACTTATACGGTTTTAACAGCTATCCACCCGAACATGGAGGAGGTATTCATAATTACAACTTAGTGTTGAACTTAACAAAACTTGGTTGTAAAATTCACACATTTGATTATGAAAAGAATCCTCAATGTATTACTTATCCTATCAATGAGCAAGGTATCAAGAATTTTTTAGATAACGTTGATGTTTTATACATCAGAATTGATGGAGGTTCTGTTGCTAGTAGTAAATTGAAGCTCCAGTGTATGGAACAGAGTGGAGATAAACCAATAATTTGGGAAATTAACTCTACTGCTGAAGAAATGTTGTCAAAGCTGAAATTTAAATCGCTCCTCAACAATATACCTGAACGAAACTTAATAAATAAATTAAGGCAGGAAGGCAATGATTTCTTAATTCAACTAAAAATGCAATCACAAGTAAATAAGGAAGAGCGTTGTCGCCGCAAATACGCAAAGATGGTAGATGCAGCAATTTGTGTATCAGATTCTCTGAAAAACTATGCCATAAATGATTTGGGAATTCAGAAAAGTGAGGTTATTCCTAATGGGTCTAATCCGACATTATTTTCTCCAGAAAAGAAAGATGAAAATTTGTTCCAAGTCTACAAAGACTATTTCAAAGTTGTTTATGCAGGCGACTCCCGCTGGCCTTGGCAAGGATTTGACCTGCTTACAGGAGTAATAGAGCAGGCTAAGCGCCAAGATAATAAAATACTTTTTATTGTTTTAAATAACGGACTTGTAGATTCTATAAAAACAGGAGATAACGTATTAGTATTTAACAACGTGAATTATACGGATGTGCCGACTTATTTAGCCTCGGCTGATGCCTGCCTTTGTCTTTATCACGACTTTCCCTGGTATAAATATGGGTTTCACTTGTATTCAGTTAAGGTGTTTGACAATATGGCTTCTGGGAAACAGGTAATAGCTTATCGGATTGCTCTAGTGGGTACAGTTATAGTGGACGGTAAGGACGGATTGCTGACAAAAAATGATGTAAATGATATTTATGACAAGATATTGTTTTGTTTTAAACATCAGGAGCAAGCAAGCGGTAAAAATTGGCATATCTGCGAGAAAAAAGGTTGTTGATTTTTACAACTGGGAGCGAGTTGCTAAATCTACACTTGATGTAATCAAATCTGTGAGTAAGAGTAAGGACGTAGCAGTTAGATAAAATTCTTGCAAGCTATTAAGTGCAACTAAAAAATCAATAAATGTTCGTGTAGCTACTAAGTAATGTTTAAGCTACTAATCCCCCACTTTAAAAGTCAATGTGGCATCGACTTAAGGATTAAAAGACTAGATAAAACTATTTTTTGTAATATATATGAGTGTCCGCATATCTAGTATTATTTGCACGCTCAACCGTAGTGATTATCTACGCAAGGCGATACATAGCCTTGTTGAGCAAACCTTAACTAAGGAAAATTACGAAATCCTAGTAGTAGATAACGGTTCAACCGACAATACCAAACAGATAGTAGTTGAAGAATTCGCAACTGTGAAAAATCTGCGGTATATTTACGAGCCGATTATGGGGCTGTCGCAGGCGCGAAACACAGGTTTAGCACACGCCACTGGGGAATACGTAGCTTATTTAGATGATGATGCGATCGCCTGTTCACAATGGCTGGAAAAGATTGTTGAAGTCTTTGAAACAGTTAAGCCTCAGCCTGGGTGCGTAGGAGGTAAAATAGAGCCGATTTGGGAAGCACCTCGACCAGACTGGTTGTCTGATTCGTTGATGACTTACTTGACAACCTTAGATTATTCCCCAACTCCGGTTATTTTAAACGAGACTCGGTGCCGGATTCCAGGAGCTAACATATCTTTTCCTAAAGAGCTTCTCAAAAATATCGGCGGGTTTCCCTTGGATCTGGGGAGAAAAGGCACTAATCTTTTATCTAAAGAAGAGTCTTTGATCCAACAAAAGCTTGTGGCTAAGGGTTATTCTTGTTTTTATCACCCTGAAATTGCTGTTTTACACCACGTACCTGCCTCACGCCTTACTAAAGACTTTTTTGTCAATAGATTGTACTGGGAAGGCATCTCTGAGGCTGTCGTGCGAATGCAGCTAGAATCGCCCTCAAAGTTGAAGCGGTTACAAATAGCAATTCCCGCAGCTTTAAGGCTCTGTCGCTCACCACGAAAAATAGCTAATCTAGCGATCGCAACAAATAACCCAGACCGTTTTGCCCGGAAGTGCTTTACTTGGTCACAAATGAGCTACATTTTTGGTTTATTGGGTGTTGGACAATAGCATATGGCAGAATTGCCAATTAATCTGGCTGGCACTTGATTCCAATTAGTTCAACTACTTCGATATTTAACTTTAATTGCCGCCTTATACCAGGCAAATATTACTTTTTTTGCCTTAAATCGGAGTTGCGTAATGCGTATTCTATATGATGGTAGAATCTACCAAATTCAGGCTGCTGGAGGTATTAACCGATATTATGCCAACTTAATCAGCAGACTACCAGCAAGCTTTGTTCCTACTTTTACCACTTGCGAGTATCGTGACCTTCATTATCCATTTCATCCAAATCTAAAAGTGTTTTCCTCCCCTAGATTGGGTTTAAAGTTAGGTTCATCGTGGGTTGAGAAAAATTACTTCCGCTCTGTTAATGCTCTTGATCGCTTTGATATTGCTCACCCTACTTATTATACATTGCTGACCCAACAAGAATTGAACAAGTACCGCTGTCCTGTTGTACTTACCGTTCATGACATGATTTATGAGCTTTTTCCTAAGCAAACTGATCCCCATGGTAGGAAAGCTGATAATAAACGAAAAGCAATTTTGGCAGCAGCAGCAATTATCTGTGTTTCTGAAAATACTAAAAAAGATTTACTTGAGCAACATCCATCGCTTGCAGACAAAGTAACAGTAACATATTTGGCTTCAGATATAGACGCAAGCCTTGGTTATGGTTCCGAACCAGTTCCGGCGCGACCTTATTATCTCTACGTGGGGAGTCGCGCTAAATATAAAAATTTTGATGGATTATTAGAAGCTTTTGCTAAAACTGTTTCTAGTCAATCGAATGTTGGACTTTGTATTGTTGGCTCACCTCTAAATGAGGCAGAAGAAAAACTAGTTGCTGATCTCAAGTTAACTAATCACATTGAGTATTATGGGTATGTTAGTGATAATCATCTAGCAAAACTCTATCGTTGCAGTGTCGCCTTTGTCTATCCTTCTCTATACGAAGGCTTTGGCATTCCGCCTTTGGAAGCTATGTCTTGTGGAACTGCTGTTGTTGCTTCTAATTGCTCTAGTATTCCCGAAGTAGTTGGTGATGCTGGCTTACTATTTGACCCCAACTCAACTAACGACTTGGCAGATATCCTACTTTTATTGCTTAACAATTCTACAGAACGCGATCGCCTTATAGCCAAGGGATACGAAAGAGCCAAAACATTTAGCTGGGATAAAACAGTTGCTCAAACTATTGATGTTTATCGTTCGGTAAGTGGCATTACGACTTAATAACTTAATCCAAGTGTAATACTTGTTGTAAATATAGGTTTAAGTATTAATAAGTACAAAATTTATCTTAACTTTTGCAATTGCAGAGCTTTTAAAAAAATATAGTGTTGCCTATTTAATATACTTAGCTAGGTGTAATTTATCTTATTCCTCAAATAAAGGAAGTAGCAACTTTTTAGCTGCTACGATTAAAATATACAGCAGCCAAGACAATCAAACCTAAAAGCGCTAAAGGTACCCAAAGATTGGGAATATCCGACAGACTCATCGCCACCTTCAAAGAAACTTTTAAATAGTGCGCCAGAACATACTATTAATTTAAGATGTTCCTGGGCAAATACTACTATAGCGTTGAGAACGATTTAGTTTTTTTAACTTTAAGCGTAAGTTTCCAATAGTAACGATTTGTGGTAAATATCAAGCAGCATTATCAGAGGGTTCATCATGGGATCTCCATTGATGATATGGCTACAAGAACGGACAGGTTTAGGAGTTCTTTCGCCAGAAGTATTAAATGGCATTGCTCAAGTGCTTGAAGAACAAGTGGTGCCAGCCAACTACCGCCTAGTTTTAGAAGATACGCCTCCTGAAGCACTATACATTCTTAAACAAGGTCAGCTGGAAAGTTACCGTGTAAGCAAAACAGGCTTATTACCTTGTAGCTTCTTGCCAGGAGCAGTTATTCACTTACATGAACTGCTATTAAATCAGCCAGCTCAAAGAACTGTGGTTGCTCGAAGTGATTGTCACTTGTGGGTTGTAAGTGCTGCTAAATTTCAGCAATTGGTAGCTCAATATCCGGAAATTAGCCAGATCCTCTCACTACAACTAGCCCAAGAACTAGCACAGATATCTGACCAACTTACCTATGAGCAGGAGCGCCAAGCAGTAATTCGTCCCTACCTTGTACCCAAGGCTAAACGTGGAGTTGTGGGGACAAGCCGTTATGCAGTCCGCCTCCGCCAACAAATTAAACAAGCAGCACATGATATGCGACCTGTTCTTGTTTTTGGAGAACCAGGACTAGAAAAAGACAACACATCTGCCCTAATCCACTTCAGTTCCCAAAAGCGTCGAGAACCGATAATTCAAATCGTCAGTGGTCTTTTGCAAATGACTGGGGCAGACTTGTTTGGTCGTGCAGGTGGTAAACCCGGACTGCTGGAATGGTTAGGTGCAGGAACCTTGGTGCTTAACAATATCCAAGATCTGCCTGCTGAACTGGTACCTAAAGTAGCTCAGTTGATTGAGACGGGTACTTATACCCCTGTTACCCGTGCGGGAGAGCCACTGGCACAGCCGTGTTCTAGTAATGCCCGGATTATTATGATTGCGGAAAAAAGCATACCTGCAATTGAGCGCTTGGTGGGTCATGTAATCAAAGTTCCACCGCTACGAGTACGTAAAGCCGACATTAAAGCCCAAGTAGACTATTACGCCAGCCTTTACTGTCAGACTAAATACCTACCAAAACCGAAAGTTACGCCAGAAGCCATACGCCGATTACAAGAATACGATTTCCCCAGTAACCTGCGGGAGTTACAAAGCTTGGTAGAGCGATCGATCGCTCAGGCTGCGGGAGCGCCAGAACTGACAGAAGAAGTGTTCTGGTCAACACGGGCTAAAGGCAAGCGGTTTCGCTTTAATCTCCTCAATGCTTATCCTGGTTTGCGGTGGTTTCTCCGCAGCGATTGGTGGCCCGACCGGATTAATTATGGCTTTACATTGGGAGCTTTTGCTGTTGTTGTCGTTCTTTTATTTATTGGTCCCCAGCGTCGCAGCGAGAATGTAGCCTTAAACCTGTTCTGGGCTTGGTGGTGGCCCTTGGTTCTATTGGGCTTTCCCTTTGTAGGTCGCTTGTGGTGTTCTATTTGTCCCTTCATGATTTATGGGGAAGTCACCCAAAAGCTTTCGTTATGGCTCTGGCCCCGGCAACTAAAGCGCTGGCCTCGTGAACAGGCTGAGAAATGGGGAGGCTGGTTCCTATTCGGGTTATTTGCCCTAATTTTTCTATGGGAAGAACTCTGGGATTTAGAAGATACTGCCTACCTTTCTTCCTGTCTGCTGCTGTTGATTACCGCCGGAGCGATGATTTTTTCTGCCATTTTTGAGCGTCGCTTTTGGTGTCGCTATCTCTGCCCGATTGGGGGGATGAATGGTTTGTTTGCCAAGCTATCGATGATTGAGCTTCGGGCTCAGCAGGGAACTTGTTCTGCGGAATGCACCACTTTCCAGTGTTATAAAGGAGTCCCCAAAAAGGGGGAGGGCTTGGAGACAGGGGGCTGCCCTTTGTACTCTCACCCGGCTCAACTGGAGGATAATCGGGACTGTGTGCTGTGCATGACTTGTCTTAAAGCCTGTCCTCATCGCTCAGTCGAGCTAAATTTGCGTCCCCCTGGAATTGAGTTGTGGACTACTCATGTTCCTCGCACCTACGAAGTAGCTCTGTTGCTGTTGCTGCTAGGTGCGCCCTTTCTCCACCGCTTACCGGAGTTACAAGCTTTGTTAGGCTTGCACTTTGATTTGACACAGTTTTGGACGCATTTAGGAGTATCGCTTGCAGCGCTGGTTCCGGCAATTGTTCCTTTTGCCGCTTATAGTTTAATCCGCTTGCAGCCGTCTCTCAAACCCCGACCTTTTGTAGAGCTAGCTTATGGGTATTTACCCCTAGTATTAGGTGCGAATTTAGCTCATTATCTACGTTTGGGATTAGGAGAAGCTGGACGAATTCTGCCTGTAGCTTGGGCAACTTTTGGTTACAACGGTGAGGAATTACCGATATTAGTTGCTCACCCGTTTTCGTTATTGCTTTCTTGCAGGGAACGACGCTGATTAGTTCGGTGCTTTTAACAGTGGTGTTAACCCAAAAATTGCCCGTCAACCCCTACGGCTGTTACTACCTCAACACATTGGGGCGATCGCTCTAGGGGCAAGTCTTTGGTCTATTATTGTCGGTCTGTAGGACTGTGCAGGTTTTCTGAGGAGAACCAAACTTCGACTATCAGCAATTTCAAAGGTTTAGCCGTCAGCAATACCAATTTCAATAAGTCAAGATGGGCGTTTAAAGCCTCGGTAGATAGAGAGCCAATGGGGAGGAAAACTGATGTTTATAAGTGCCGAACTACGATGGTTTGAGCATGGCATACTACCAGAGGCGATCGCTCAGTGGTTTCCAGGCATGAACTTGGTAATTATTTAGCACCAGTAGAAGAACGCGTTGATATATATCTCTATTTACCTAAGTGTGAGTACATGGGGATTAAACTTCGACAAGGACGGCTGGAAGTTAAGTGGCGTAAAGCAGAACTAGGCATTATGCATTTTGGAGATACGGTAGAAGGCAAGGCGGAAAAAATGGGGCAAGTGGTTATGTGAAGATCCCACACAAGAGAGCTTTCATCCTCAACATCTTGCGGCTGAAAAGTCTTGGGTAAGTGTTAAGAAAGCGATTCCAGTGTCGATATCAATTAATTCCTGGCAAATCAATAAAAGCTGTTCCTGTAACTGAATCAATTGACCAAGGCTGTACTGTTGAACTAACTCAGCTAAGTATTAATGGTAATAATTGGTGGGTGGAGTCTTGCTTTTGAAGCCTTTGGTGAAGATGATTGTTTGATCAATAATCTCTCAAACAGTAGCTAGCGAAGTTTTCCAGACTTCTAGCGGTTTAAAGTTGCTATTTCTAGATGCTTACGTTTATCCTAGATGGCTTTCTTGTGTTGTCTAATTAGATGCAGTTAAGGTAGCGATTTCTATCTCATTCAGTGATGCAATGCTAAATTCTCATGCTTTAAATTTTTAACATTTCCGAAAACACTCTTAGCCATCTTGAAGTACCTTTATAGCAGAACTTTGAGGGCAACATATGCCAGTCAAGCTACGCATCGCTACGTTCAACTTGGAGAATCTGGACGACAAACCTGATCAGATAGCCAACACTGGATGAGCGCATCGCCGTAATGCGACCTCAACTTATTAGACTCAATGCTGACATTCTTTGCTTACAGGAGGTTAACGGGCAGGAGGGACAGGGATCTCGGCAGTTGCTGGCTTTGAAGAAACTTTTAGAAGGAACGCCTTACACCAACTATCATCAAGCAACCACAAAGACTGTGGATGGAAAGCAAGTTTTCGATGAACGCAACCTTGTTATTCTCAGTCGCTTTGAGATTATTAAATATCAGCAGTACAAGCACGAATACGCACCTGCCCCTTTCTACCAAAAGGTAACAGCAAACCCACCTGAAATAGAAGCACAAAAGGTCACTTGGGAGCGACCGCTCCTGCACGCCACAATTAAGCTGACTGACAGCCAAATTCTAGAGGTAATTAACGTACACCTGAAATCCAAACTGCCAGCAGAGATTCTGGGGCAAAAGTTAAACAACTATATGTGGAAGAACCCCTCCGGCTGGGCTGAGGGTTTCTTCATTTCTTCAATGAAGCGAGTAGGACAGGCACTAGAGGTGCGGATTCTTATCGATCAGCTATTTGATGCTAATGAGAACACGCTGATTATCGTTGGTGGCGATTTTAATGCAGAAACTGATGAAGTTCCTGTGGAGGCTATTCGCGGCGATATCGAGAATACGGGTAATGATCAACTAGTTAAGCGAGTAATGGTAGCTTGTGAGCGGACAATTCCTGAACCTTCTCGCTTCACGCTGCTGCATCGCGGCAAAGGGCGAATGCTAGACCATCTATTAGTATCTAGGATGCTGCTGGCTTATTACAGAGGGTCTGAAATTCACAACGAGTTGCTGCACGACGAGTCGATTGCTTTTGCCACTGACAAGCAGTATCCAGAGTCAGACCATGCACCAGTGATTGCAGAATTTGAACTACCCAATAGCGATTAGCTTGCGCGATAGCTATGCTTGACGCGCCGGGTAAATAACTTAGTTGAAAAACGAATCTGAACTAATTAACTAAAAAAGGAGAACCTATATGTCTCTAGATCAAGGTTACGGTGTTCTAAAGGGTCGGGTTGTGGATCGTAGGCTGGAAGGCGAGGAGGATGATAGCCCCCACTATCAAGTCCATGTGAAAGCCGATCAGCAAGACTATCGCCTTGCTATCAATGTAAAATCAGTCCAGCAACCTTTTGATCTGCTCTACTTCGTGGATAACGATTTTAAGCACCCCATAACTGAGCAGCTAATCGATGAATTGGGAAATAACTTTTTTGGCTTCAAATATTTACCTAGCAAGCCCGGAGGGATGGCTCTAGATTACATTCGTGGGAACCTGTTTGATATCAATAAGATGAAGCCGTTACCGTTCAACTCACCTGGTACTGAGAACGACCTTAACGAAATAATCGACTTATTTATCAAGCGGGCGATCAACAGTAATGAGGCAGTTCTTTATGCGTTTGGAGAACCTTGGGGCCCTGAGAATAAACCTGACAAGATTTTCCGCTTTAGCCCTGGTAGAGGTGTTCATAACATTCACATGAATCAGGGCAGCAGTGGTAAGTTTGGCAGAGAAAACGGTGTTTGGCAGGATGGTGGATTGCTGATTCACTTTCCATCAAGGAACCAGTGGATTGGTGCCTTTTTTGCATTCCAGTCCCAGTCGTTCCACACTGATGACCAAAATGGTCACACACTGCCATCAGTCCTAGGGACTCCTCCACTACCGTTAGATCCAAGAACTCCTCAGATAGATGCAGAGGTTAGAATCATTGCCGCCTTGGTGAATCCTTCCGGCGACGATCTAAGTAAGGAGTCGGTTACTTTGATGAATACCTCGCCTCAGCCAGTAGACCTTAGCGGTTGGGTTTTAGCTGATAGATTGAAGCAGAAGCACTCCCTTAATGACATCAGCCTCGATCCTGGTGAAGTTGTTACTGTACCTTTAACTGGAAAAAATGCCCAATTGGGAAATAATGGCGGTATCATCACCCTTTTGAATCAGCAAGGGATCAAGGTTGACGGTGTCTCCTACACCAAAAACGATGCCCAAAAGCAGGGCTGGATGATTGTGTTTTGATTTAACTGAGGAGACGCTAAATTTTTTCCCTGAGAGCAATGGTGGGGATTTTTTAATATCAAAATCTCAGCAGTGCGACGTATCCCAACTGCCTGCCTCTCACTCAGCAACCTGCAACTTGTGAGCTGTTTGCAGAATTTGTCCAGCCAAAATTGCCGCACCGAAACCATTGTCAATATTTACCACTCCCACACCAGCTGCACAAGAATTAAGCATTGTCAAGAGAGGGGCAATTCCTCCAAAGCTTGCACCATAGCCGACACTGGTAGGAACTGCAATCACTGGACAATCTGCTATACCTGCAACAACACTGGGTAAGGCTCCCTCCATCCCGGCGACAACAATTAAAACAGATGCCGAATCGATTACATGGCGGTTACTCAGTAAGCGGTGAATACCAGCAACGCCGACATCCCAAAGGCGCTGTACTCGCAAACCACATAGTTCTGCTGTAACCGCTGCTTCTTCTGCAACTGGTAAATCAGCCGTACCAGCCGAGAGAATGCCAACTGTACCGGAATACTGCGGTTCAATGGCAGCAGGAGTAATTGCACAAATTCGGGCAGATGGGTAGTAGTATAAATCAGCAACTTTTTCTTGTAGTTGAGTATAAACTGCTGGTTCAATCCGCGTTGCCATCACTAGAGGATTATGCGATCGCATTACTTCCATAATCTGAGCAATCTGTTCCGGTGTCTTACCCTGTCCCCAGATCACCTCTGGAAATCCAGTTCTAAGGGTGCGATGGTGATCAATGCGAGCAAAGTCACCCACAGGTTCATAGGCAAAATGCTTAAGTTTTTCTAAAGCAACAGCTGGATTAACTTCGCCAGTTGCAACAGATTCGAGTAAGGATTTTAGAGCTTCAGGTTGAGTCACAGCGAGGAGAGGAATAGGGATACTAATAACTCTATTCTGTTACTTTAAGTTCATACTTATTCCAGAGTGTTCCACCTTGAGAACCCAGAGCAGAATATTTTACACCTTGGACGCGATCGCGTACCGCGGCTAAAGACAGTTGAGTTACCAAATGAATATAAGGTAAGTATTCCTGTGTCAGTCGTTGGGTTTGATC
>JAUJND010000018.1 GCA_030446505.1 Chroococcidiopsidaceae cyanobacterium YX2bin18
AGAATGGTGATTATCCACTTACCCGTAAGTTATTTGTCGTTATCAAACAAGATGACCCAACTAAACCACAAGCTGGCAAAGCTTATGCAAACTTACTACGCACATCTCAGGGTCAAGAGTTAATAGTGAAGGCTGGTTTTGGTAAAATCCCATAGATGAGTATTGTGGAGTTGGAATTATATTCCAGGTTTATTTGAATCCCTCATTCAGTCTCTAAAATTTAAGATATGTCCAAGCTAGTATCTAGGATAATTCTGATTAAGGGAGTTGAGTAGCAATAGATATTGTTAGAAAATTGCCCATAAATTTAAAATTATAGTGTGTCATAGCTGCGCTGGAAAAAATAGGTGAGCGCATGAATTCGCCAACATTATCCTTCAGTCGCCGTAAAGATTAAAAATAATGATTACTGATCCAAAGCCAGGAACACTCTATGTAGTAGGAACCCCAATTGGCAACCTGGAAGATATGACTTTCCGGGCAGTGCGGATTTTGCAAACAGTAGATTTGATTGCAGCTGAAGACACGCGCCACACAGGGAGACTTTTACAACATTTTCAGATTACGGCACCGCAGTTAAGTTACCACGACCACAACAGCACTAGTCGCATCCCTGAATTGTTAGAGCAGTTGGGTAGAGGAAAGGCGATCGCTCTCGTTAGTGATGCGGGAATGCCAGGAATTTCTGACCCCGGATATGAGCTAGTTAAAGCCTGTGTTGCAGCTGAAATATTAGTAGTTCCTATTCCTGGTCCTAGTGCAGCAATCACGGCGTTGAGTGCAGCTGGACTACCAACAGAGAAATTTGTATTTGAAGGGTTTTTACCTCCTAAAAAGCAAGAGCGGCAGAAGCGTTTAGAATTTCTCCAAGCAGAAGTCCGCACAATAATTTTCTACGAAGCTCCCCATCGGCTACGCCAAACTTTGCAAGATTTAGCAGAAGTCTTGGGTGAACGGCAGATTGTATTAGCAAGGGAGTTGACTAAATTGCATGAGGAATTTTGGCGGGGCAGTATTGAAGACGCGATTACTCACTATACAGAACGTCAACCCCAAGGAGAATATACCTTGGTAGTTGCTGGGTTGCCGCCGCTTAAACCCCAATTATCGGAAGCAGAGTTAATTGCTGAGTTGCAACAGATTATGGCTGAAGGGGTATCGCGATCGCAAGCCAGCCGCCAACTCGCAAAAGCAACCTCTTTTCCGCGTCGCCATCTCTACCAACTAGCTTTAGCCATTCCGATACCTTTAGCTGAAGTAGAAATTCGTCAAGAAACTTAAGTTTCACAAGTGGTCAGGGAATCTACTCCTTAAAAGGAGTTACCCTTATGCACGAGGTAGACTTTAAACCCACATAACGAGGTTAATTTTCTTTCCCTAATCCCTAAACCCTAGCCGTTCTTCTGTAAATGAATAGATTTCTGGCATAAATGGTAAAGAAAAGGGTGATAAATATTATAGCTACATAGCCCAACTGACTTTTACAGGAGATTTAATATGACCCACAACTTCTCCAGTAAAAATCTCCAAGGCTGTTCCTTCAAAGGTAAAAACCTTACGGATGCAAACTTCAAGGATGCCAACATTCAAGGCGTAGACTTCACCAATGCCATTCTTATCGGTGCAAACTTTACTAGAGCCAAAGCCGGACTACAACACCGATGGGCAAACGCCCTATTTATAGTCTCACTAATTCTATCCGCGCTATCGGGCTTTGTTGCGGCATGGGCTGGTATCTACGCAGGAAGCAAACTAATTGTTAGCAACTTTACTTATGTCTCTGCTCGCGAGATTACCTTAATGATAGTATTCGCAGTTTTCATTTTTGTCACTATCCGTCAAGGATTAGGGGCAGGATTAAAGACTGTGGCTTTGGCTGGGCTGTTAGTTGTGGAGTTGGGTGTAGCGTTGTCTGTAGTGTTAACTGTAGCTGGGTCTGAGAAGGAGTTGGTGGCAGCGGCGTGGAAGGTAAATAAGACTGGGGCGTTAGCTGGGTTGTTGGCTGGGACTTGGACTTTGATTGGAACTTTGGGTGGGGCGTTGGCTGTAGCTGTGGCTGTAGCTGTGGCTGAGTCTGTGGCTGAGTCTCGGTCTGGGGTATTGGCTTGGGCTGTAGCTGTGGCTGTAGCTGTGGCTGTAGCTGTGGCTGGGATGTTAAGTGTGGCTGGAGCGTTGGCTGTAGCTGTGCTAATGGCTGGCACTACGGCTTTGCTGGGTGGTTACGTTGCTTGGCGTGCCCTAGCTGGAGATGCGAATTTTGTCTTGATTCGCAGGTTTGTAGTAGCCATTGCTGCTACAGGGGGTACCAGCTTTCGGGGTGCTGATTTGACAGATGCTAATTTTACTCAGGCAACACTCAAAAACACAAATTTCAGTAATGCCATCCTCAAACGTACCTGCTGGGTTCAAGCCAAAAAGGTTGATCTAGCCAGACTTGGTGGCACAATCTTGATTAACTCAGCAGTTCAAGATTTGCTTGTGACTGGAAACGGCAAAAATAAATCGTTTGTGGGGCTGAGTTTCAAGGATGCAAACCTAGCAAGGGCAGATCTCCGCGATGCCAATCTGAAAGAAGCGGATATTAGTGGAGCCACTTTACAGGGAGCTTGCTTAGAGCAAGCGAATCTGACAAAAACACAAGCACTCTCGACTAACTTCAACAGGGCAAAGCTCACTGGCGCTTGCTTGGAGGCTTGGAATATTGACAGCACTACACAACTTGAAGGAGCCATTTGTGATTATGTTTACTTACTAAACAATCAACGAGAACGTCGCCCCAGTAGCGGAGATTTTGCCCCAACAGAATTTACCAAGCTATTTCAAGAAGTTTTGCATACAGTCGATTTGATTTTACGCAATGGCATTGACTGGGAAGCCTTCACTTATTCTTTCAAGAAACTGCAAGTTGAAAATGAAGACATAGAACTATCGATCCGCAGCATTGAAAACAAAGGTGATGGAGTCGTTGTCGTTAGGGTGAATGTTCCTGCTGATGTGAATAAAGCCAAGATTCACTCGGACTTTAATCAAAATTATGAATTTGCACTTAAAGCTATAGAAAAAAGATATCAAGCAGAACTGAAGAGTAAAGATGAGCAGATTGCAATCTATCGCCAGCACCAAGCAGACTTGCAAGAAGTAGTTAAAGTGCTAGCGAACAGACCTGTTAACGTTTTTGAAGTTGGAGTTCTAGCAGACGATAAATCTGTAGAGGGCAAACTAGTTGTCTTAAAGCTGGGTCAAGGTGACTTTGAAACAGGTTTTCCGGTCACACTTCAGATTGGCTCTGAGGGTACTCTCCCCTTTGCAGAGATTGCTGGTGAGTTGTCCGCAGCTCCAGAGATTCTTAAACAATATAACCAGTGGCAAACAGCATATCGAAAAAACTTAAGTGCAGTGCGAATAGATGTTCCAACTACACAAGTTACTAACGTTAGCAAGAGCGAGTTTATCAAAGAATGCCAGGAATTAGCAGAGGTTTTGAGAAAAAATTTAAATCTTTGGCTCAATTCTGAACAGTTTCGTCCCATTAGAGAACGATTACTCGAGAAATTAACAACATCATCAGAAATTCGGGTGATTTGGCAAACCAAAAATATCCAACTGCGGCGAATACCCTGGCATCTCTGGGATTTTTTCGAGCGTTACCCCAAAGCTGAGATTGCCTTGAGTACCCCAACGTATACACGAGTAGAAAAATCAATATATCCCAAAGCTAAAGTCAGAATATTAGCGATTCTAGGTAATGGCACCGGAATTGATCTCCAAAAAGACCGGAAATTGCTTGAGCAATTGCCTGACGCAGAAGTAATCTTTCTTGTGGAGCCGCAACGAAAGGAACTAAACAATCAGCTTTGGTTCCAACCGTGGGACATCCTCTTTTTTGCTGGGCATAGTTCTAGTCAAATAGATGGTGATACTGGTCAAATTTACATTAATCAAACCGATAGCTTATCAATCGCTGAGTTAAAGCATGCCTTGAAAAAAGCGATCTCCCAAGGTTTGCAGCCAATTTTTAACCCTGTGATGGCTTGGGTTTAGCGCAAGAACTAGCTGATTTGCACATTCCCCAAATCATTGTCATGCGGGAACCTGTACCAGATATAGTAGCGCAGGAATTTTTACAGCATTTTATTAAAACCTTCGCCGAAGGCAATTCTTTATATCTAGCAGTGCCAGACTCACGGGAAAGATCTCAATGTCTGGAGGATCACTGTCCCTGTGCTACTTGGCTACCGATAATTTGCCAGCATCTTGCTGAAGTGCCGACTACCTGGCACTCATTGCGCGGTAGTTCAGTTAAAGCATAAAATCTTCTGTGATGCTGGCATCTCCAAGAGCCACTCTGACACTGAATTGTTCACCTAGTTTACCGCTCAACTTTATTTGAATGTAAATGTCCGCGCGTCTAGCCATGACTTCACGGAGTATTTGTTCTGAGTCATCTAGCAAGATGAGTTTTAGATCGGTTGGCAGATAAGCTTCGTTACCAGTGGGGTAAACCCGTAAGAGAACCCCAACTTGCTGATCTGCTTTTTTAATCAGAGCTACAGCCAAAGCCACAGTATGCCCAGCTAGTTGCATCCCTAAGTCAATCAGCCTAACTTTACTAACGCCAGCTGCTGGATTACCAGGGTCAATTTGCCACAAGCTCTCTACGGCTGTCCAAAGAGTTTCATCATCCTGACTGGTACGCAGAAGATTAATCAGGGCAGCAATGGCGTTTGAATTGCCAGCGCCAATTTCTCCTAATCTTTTGCCAGCTTGGCGACGCTGGTGTTCATCCTGTCTTTGAGACAGTTGGTCAATCAGTGCCGAAATCTCCTCTAAGGAGTCTGAATTAATTTCGTTAGAGCGAGCAGCACTCCTGGAACCCAAAGCCAATGAAGCTGCTTGTGTACCCCAGAAGTCTTGAGTAGTTTGCCAGTTTGGATCAAAAATATTTTGAAACCATTGGCTTAGAAGTACTCGTGGATTATCAGGTGCAGAAGACGTTACAGCCGCAACTGTTCTGTCATCTAGCTCTAGCTTTGACTGGTTAATTGCCTCAGCTGCAACTTCTGAGAATTCTTGCTCTAGCTGCAAAGCCACATCTAACATCGCCTTTGTAAGTTCCATAGTCTTGAGGTAGGTTTGATAGGCAGCTATTGGCACTCTCAAAATGTCGCTCCAAGCTTCTTCTTGTCGGTGAAATGCTTGAATTTCTGGCTGTTGTTCTGCCCAGACTGCTCCTACTTTTAACCCTAAAGACTGGATTTCCTGCATTGACGGTGCTTCATCAACTAGCCCGTGGTGGTAATCTCCCACACTCAGTAATACGTCATAAACCTGTTGAGATAGCCGATGCCCGACGGGATGGGACAAGTTCCTTGCTAGCATAGGCAGCACTTGCCAGGTTTGGGCAAGCAAATCTTGCCCGACTCCAGAAACTTCTGATGGAATCAGAAGATCCACGTTACTTAGAAAGGCTGTCTGCACAGACAGTACCATGACAGAAACAATTTGCCACTCTTCTTGCTCTACTGCTGGCTTAGGTTCCCGCACAATCATCAGGTAGCGCGGTGGAGAATTTCCTCTCAAGAACCTTAGTGCCGCATCTGAGTACAGACTTTGTTGCTCTTCATTGGAGAACTCTAAGGGACTCCGCACAAATCGACTGAGTTCCCAAATTACTCCAGGTTTGATCGGTTGTTGATCAAAATTTTGTCGTTCAGGGGAAATTAATGCGTTTAAGTCTATATGCATGGGTTTCTGGTTGCAGACAATTGTTTGTTCTGTGTTATATGAGGGGACGGCTTGCCTGCAACTATAGTTTACTAAAAATAGGAGATGCCTGTGTACAAAAAGATACACATTGCTTTACCAACGTGCGTCTGAGCGCGATCGCACTGCTCTTTGCTTTTGAGTAGCTTTTAGTTGTTTTACATCTTCAGGTTGTAAGACTCCTAACTCCTCTGCAATTCGTCCTAATAACTCTTGCCAGCGCTTGGATATCTCGCCTTGAGTTACTCCCACCTCTAGGGCAATTTGCTGTTGGGTTTTTTCTTGAACTCGACCTGTCCATAACTTTAGATAACCTCTAGTAGGATAGCACTGGTCAATTTTTGCAATGGCTTCTACTGCTTTTAAGACCAAATCTGCACGCTCTACTGCATCAAATAAGTTGAAGCCGTCCGCTATGATTTCCGATTGCAGCATATGCGTTCCAGGAATCAGTTGATCTAGGCTCTTTGAGATCCACTGCTCTTGTCTTCGCTTTTCTTTTCTTACAAGGTCGATGATTTCATTTTGAGCCACTGCCGCTGCCCAACGGTAGAATTCTTTTACTCCTCCCCTGCGGAATCGCTTATTTCTCGCTGCTTGGAGAACTTTCAGATGGGCATTCTGTGCTGCATCTTCCCATGAAACTATAGTTCCCTTTGTGTTCTTACGGGCAATTCTCTCTACTCTTTGTTGATGTTCCGGATAAATCAATAACTCCTCACAAGCCTGAGTATTTCCCTGGAGATAGCGATCCATCAGTTCTTCTAGAGAAGATTCTGCTGTTTCTTTCTGCGCCATGTAGACATCCTTTTGGCAAAAGCAGCTTTCCGAAAAGCAGTTGGGATTTGGTGATTAAGTGCCTAAAGTTTAATTCTGAATCATTTTTGTCCAATTATTAGCAATATCCTCAAAAAACTGGTGTAGAGCGCGATCACCTCAACGAGTCTTGGTAAGCGATCGTATACATCAATTCACAGAGTAGAATATTTTGCTTTCAGCCTTCGTTACATAAAGAAGAATCCCAAATGGAGGTTTTTATGAGCAAAGAAAATAGCTTTAATAGTGAGCGTATCCCGTCCAGCACTAACTTAGAGATTGGTAAGGCGATCGCTGTTAAGAAGATTTATACCCACGTGCTATTAGCCGTAACTTTGTAGTTACAGGCTTAAACTACTGCACCCTACAAGCTGTTTTAAAGTCAGCAACTGAATCCCTCACCTGTAGTACTAGCTGCAAACTACACACTTAGAAATGTAACTGGTTTTAAATTTTTTATTGAATTGCGGAATATTTAGTGTTTAGCCTTCGTTACAGAGAGAAGAATCAAGGAACAAAAATCTTATGGTCTTAGATCTCGTTATCAGTTTCGGTAATATCCTCCAAACGCCCACAATTTTTCCCGATCAACAGGGCAAAGTACAGGTTACTGTTACCAATCGGGGCGATCAAGCAGTCACAGAACCTTTCAACATCAGCCTCTACGCATCGACAAACCCAACTCTCGATTCAATTAATCAGCTTGAGGTCGGAACTCAAGTGCTGAAGGGCAAAGATGAGCTACTTGGCACTCTCAGGATCAATAATGACTTGAATCCGAACCAATCCAAAACCTTGACTCTGGACTTTGCTAGCGATCAGTTCCAGACTGCCAGTGTTGTGTCACCGGGAGCCTATTTTCTGATTGCTCAGATTGACCCAAACAACGTCATTCGTGAGAGCAATGAAAGCAACAACATAGCACAAGGAAATAACAGCAAGTTCATTTCTACGGATGGGACTGACGTTGTGCTCGATTGGAATTCGACACTCTTAAATGCCATACAGGCTGTAGCGAAAAGACCTATAACGTCGCCCCCATTCGCAGCACGCAATGCAGCAATAGTTCACACGGCAATCTATGACTCCGTCATGGAAGCATTTGGAATAGGAGTGTCGCGTCAGGCTGCGGTAGTCGGAGCAGCTTACCAAACATTGGTCAGTTTGTACCCATCACAAAAAGCTGCATTTGATGCACAGCGAAACAGGTCTCTGGCAGAAATTAAGGACAGCACGACGGCTGAGAGCGCTGGCTTTAATTTAGGAGTACGCGTGGCTAATCAAATTCTGGCTGAGCGGAGAAATGATGGTGCGGCTGGCGCAGACAAGGTACCTTACACAGTGCCACCTACCCCAGGAGTGTGGCGACCAACTCTCACCCGAAGTGAAACAGTCCCCAGTCTTGCGCCAGCATTATTGCCAGGGTGGGGCAATGTCACTCCCTTTGTTATACCCAGCGTCGAAGCTGTCGTTCCGGATATAGTGAATGGTCCTCCAGAGCTTGGTACCCCTCGATATGCGCTATCAGTCAATCTAGTAAAGGGTTTAGGTCGTCGCGATAGCAGGATTCGCACCGCAAGGCAGACCCAAACTGCTCAATTCTGGTCATACGATCGCGCCGACACTTTCGGACCGCCAGGTCAGTGGCAAGAAATCGCCCAAGAAGTAGCCTTGCAGAAGAACAATACGCTGGAACAGAACGCCCGTTTGTTTGCGCTGCTGACTACTGCAATGGCTGATGCAGGCATCGCTACGTGGGATCTCAAGTACACTTACAATCAATGGCGACCGATTACCGCAATCCAGTTAGCTGATACTGACCCCAATCGACTCACGTTTAAGGACCCGAACTGGGAACCACTGCTAGATACCCCGCCATTCCCTGACTATATATCGGGGCATGCTGCCTTCGGTGCAGCAGCAGGCAGAATTCTGCGTCGCTTCTTCAACACCAACGACGTTAGTTTTGACATCCCTTCACAAGACTTACCCGGCGTTTCTCGCTCGTACAATCGCTTTTCGCTGGCAGTGCGGGAGAATGCTCTTAGCCGCATTTATGGCGGGATTCATGTCGGACCAGCCAGTATTGATGGGCTAATAGTAGGTGAAGCAGTAGGTGAAGTCTTGATAGGTGAAGCAGTAGGTGAAGCCGTGGCTGACTCCGTATTTTACAAATTTCCCACTACTTTGGTGCAATAAGTTGTACTGAAATTGAGAGTTTACTTGGCTGAAAAAGTCAATGTAGGCTCTCAATTTTATTGCGTTGACATAAGCCAACTCTAGATGAAGTAGTGACAGCTATGACCGCAGTTTTATAAGTCAGTAACCGCACAAGCCTGACTATCTCCAGGGAAATAGCGGTTCATCAGTTGTTCTAAATGTCCCAAAACTTTATTCTCTCGTCTGATAATTATTGCCAGTTTGAAATCCTTGAATTATGTAATGTTTTGCGCTCAGCCTTCGTTATAGAGAGAAAAAGCAAAGTTTTTGATGAAGGCTGTGCTTTAGTTTTGGCAAACGTCAGGTCTATTGTCTTATTTACCCTAAACAATTTTAGTGTGTTAATGGAGTTACAAATAACATACTCAAAATTGTTGACAACTCTTGGCTTATTGTTAACAGTTGTATTTGATGGTAAGAGAATTCGTAATAAACAATTTTTAGATACTTAGATGCTGATTTACATAATCCACGTAATGGTGCCGTTGTTCAATTGTGGCAATATACTGGCATCAATAACCAATGGTGAATAAAGCGGTCGTAGATTTCACTTGAAAATATTAGTGGGGTAGCACCCAATTGACTCTGACAAAACATCAAGTGTAGATTCAATCAAACTTACTGGAAAAACACCACATCCGACAAAAAGTTTCAAAAATAACTAAAATCGTTACCACCCGTAGAAGTTGATTGCAGCAGGTAGAAATTTGAGAAGACTTGGCATTACGTAGCAGTTTTTCTGGCATGGATCTAATTGGGGTTGAGCCGAGATATATGCAAAGTAGTGCCATTTACATTTTTCTGACATGAAATTGGATTTTCCGAGGCATTAGCAAAGATAAAACTCTATTTTCTAGTCCATATCACGTTTGCTAATTAACATTAGTAGACATCAGCAAAACTTGGTTTTGGGGGTGTGTTGGCTGCGATCGCGGCGGTTAAAGTGAATTAATTCAGACTGCGATCGCTTCATCTACAACAACGCGGCGTTTAGGTCATTTAGAAGGCTTAAAGCCAGAAAACTTGCAAATTGTATTAAATGGACAGTATCGGCAGTGGGAACCCGGAGTAGGGGGGAAAATTTTGCTGAATTTATCGTGATCTTCTTGGTATTGGAGTACATCTTGCTGATGCTTATGGGCAACTGTCGCCAGTTGATTTTCAATTGCGTCTAATTGGCTAGAAGTGACACTGATCAATTCTGATTGCTTACACCGTTCCAAGTTATAAAATGAGGCAACTGCTTGTTGGTGGGGATAGAGATAACGAGCTGCTACTAGATAAACTAATGCCTGTCGCTCGTCAAATGCTGATCTACCTGTCTTGAAATCTAAAATGTGTAACGTTCGATCCTGTTCTGTAAAAACGCAGTCCATCGTGGCATATAACCGGAAGTGATAATTCTTCTGGTCAATCAAAATTGGTCTGGGAAAACCTTCATCGCCACTAGTCAATTCAATAATGTGTTTCCCCTCTAAAACTGGGTCATCATGATAATTTTTCAGAATTTGAATCACGCGTTGCTGAACTTGATCACTTGATTTGCTTAATTTCAGCATTTGAGCGACTTGTTCTACACCATCTGGCTGGTTTAACAGCTGGCGATGGTGATGAAATTCATACACACCTTTTTGAGCCAGTAGACCGATCCGCTGGGGTGGGCTAGCTTGAGCCAAAAGCGCTTTGACTATTGGTTCTTTTTGCCGTGCTTTGATAAACCCCCGCTTCATTTGACAATGCCAGCGTTCTTGCCCTACGGCTGGGGCAATTAAAGACCAAAGGTGGTAGCTGGCGAAGGGTCGCCCAAAAATTGGCATTGCTGAGGTTCAGTTAATAAAAACGCGAGAAAACTATCTTTATAGTTACATCGTGAAGCGAGAAGCTTCCTGTACTATTAATGATGAACAAAACACAGTGGCAAACGATGAGGATTAGTAGTAATTCCAGTAAGATCAAGTTTGGCACCGATGGGTGGCGAGGGATTATTGCCGATGACTTTACTTTCCCCAATGTGCGGAAGGTGACGCGGGCGATCGCTAGTTATCTAGAAACAGCCTATTCTAAAGATAGACCGGTTCTTATTGCCTACGATACCCGCTTTTTGGCTGAAGAATTTGCCCGTAGCGCTGCCGAGGTACTAGCGGAGTTGGGTTGGACAGTAAAAATTACGGATCGGGATTGCCCCACGCCAGTAATTGCCTACAACGCCCGTCACCTAAATTCAGCTGGGGCGCTGATGTTTACCGCCAGCCATAATCCTGCACCTTACTGTGGAATTAAGTATATTCCTGACTACGCTGGTCCTGCCACTCCAGAAATTACTGATACTATTGTGGCAAATATTGAAAGTGCCGATGAGCAGTTACCTAGCGGTAATGGGGCTGATAAAATTTCTACCTTTGATCCAAAACCAGAGTATATGAAATTTATTTATACTCTACTGGATGTAGACCGGATTCGTAGCGCCAATTTGAAAGTAAAGTACGACGCGCTTTATTCTACTTCTCGCGGCTATTTGGATACAGTTTTACAGGAGTGTGGTTGCGCTCTAGAAACCTTTCACGCCTATCGAGATGTGCTGTTTGGCGGAGGAATGCCTGAACCTAAAGGAGAACAGCTAGTTGAACTGGTGGAAGCGGTAAAGAAAGATCAAGCAGATTTGGGGTTGGCGACTGATGGAGATAGCGATCGCTTTGGTATTGTTGACGAACAAGGCAACGTCTTGACACCAAATACAGTCCTACTATTGTTGGCGCGTCACTTAATTAAAAACAAAGGCAAAACTGGGGCGATAGTCCGCACTGTTGCTACTACTCACCTACTGGATAACTTTGCTGCTAAGAACGGGTTAGAAATTTACGAAACTCCAGTAGGCTTCAAGTACATCGGTGAGAAAATGCGCGAAACAGCAGTACTGATTGGTGGGGAAGAATCCGGCGGTTTAAGTGTAATTGGCCATATTCCGGAAAAAGATGGCATTTTGGCAGATATGCTCGTTGCTGAAGTAATCGCTTACGAAGGTAAACCGTTGAGTCAGCTAGTGGAAGAAGTAATCGCCGAAGCTGATGGTCCTTTATATAACCAACGATTGGATCTGCACTTAGACGATGCCCATAAAGCAGCTGTTATTGATACTTTTACTAAAAATCCACCAGCAGAAGTTGCCGGAATCAAAGTTAAAGAAGTAGGTCGTAAAGACGGCATCAAGCTTTACTTAGAAGACGGTAGCTGGATTCTCCTGCGTCCTTCAGGAACTGAACCGCTAATGCGCGTCTACCTGGAAACCAACTCTCCCGAAAAACAAAAAAACATCGTGGAACAGATGGAATACATGATTCAACAGTTGCAACCAGTAGCAGCTTAACAATTAGCGATTGGCAGTTAGAAATTATATTCAATGGATAGACTGAAGAATATACGCCATTAAAAACTAACAGCTAATCGTTATCTAAAATGAATTTTATTGCCAATCTGCTCACATCTCTGGTTATAGCTAGCTGGGTAGTGGCGATCGCCGTTCTTTCGCTTAAAAAATGTTACGCCAGTTTCTTTAAAGTTTCTAACTTACCAATCCATTCAATTGCCATTTTTCCTATTGCTAGCCCCTCAGCGCTAGCCTGGGAATGATTGTTACGTCACTAATTCAACCGTGGGTAACACTAGTCGCCAAGGCACTCAATCAGATGACTTGGATAACGCTTTTTCCTTCGACGATGAAGATCGGTAACGCTTGAGTGGGAAATGCGTTTTTGCACTTACCAAAAGGCAAAAAAGTCGCGTTGATTCCAAAGGATTAACAAGCCGCTAGTGGTTACAAGGGCAATTACCAACTGCCGAAACTGTTGATCACTAATCTTTGCAGAGCTAGTTGCCCTATCCAATTGCCTGGAACAGCATTGCAATGCCAATAACTAAACCATAACCAAGATAGGGCATAGTCAAGACTCCTAAAGCAGCGTAAGTAACTATTTTGGCAATATGTACCACTAATACATGGGCAGATTTAGTAGCAATCATCTTTTCTTTGACCAAACCATAATTTAGGTAAAACGGATTTAGTACAGGACCAATGCTGCCGATGAGTCCTGAAAGAAAGGCATACATAAAACTGTTTTCGGTAAAACCAGCGATGAACCTGAAAGGATTGTGCTTTTTTCCCGAACCCAAAACTAAAAACAGAACTAACAAGAAATAATCCCAGCAGGACTTGCAGCCATTGTAGTTGCGTCTGGGTAAATACAAATGAACCTAATACCGCTCCTGATATTGCTCCTGGCAAGTACCACCACGTCAACTGCCAATCAATGTCCTGCCAAAATTGCCAAGCTCTCTGGAAGTTACCAAGTAGCATCCCCGTCGTCACAACTGGCGGGACGGCTTGCGGCTCCAGCAGGAAATTCACCATCGGAATAATAATAAACGGACTGCCGCCACCAGCTAGGCTACTGATGAACCAGGCGATAAAACTTGCCAGCATTAATAGGGAAATGGTCATAGCAGCATAATTATTAGAAATATTAATAATACTAGAATTTACTTTCTGCTTTTGGTCTTTTGAGGCGAGAAACCCAATTCTTTTAGGCTGAAGATTTTAAACTTTAGACATTACTCAATATCCAGAACTAAACTGAAAGTTCAATCCGTTGCATATCAGTTTCAAGCAGCCAAGTGGTATTGAACTATTGCCAGACTGGCACGCGATCGCGTGTAGTTAGACCACGACAACACCCCCAATGCCTTCGATAATACTGCCTAGAAAGATTACCTAACATCTTTTTAAAAGAATTACCTAACTGGAAGCTAGAGATAATTGCATTCGGATATTTAATTACTTTAAACACGGCTTAAACAAAGCACTTTTTATATAGTTTTTATAAAGTATAGAGCCGTAATTATACTGGCGATTAAGTACAAGCTTTAAAACTAAACTTAATATAGTTTTTATCCTAATTTTTTAGCCGTGTAGTACAGGTTGGTAAATGGGGTCTATTGTTCTAATGTTTCTATTCCCTTTCCAAATAAAACCTCGCTTCTACAGGCAAGCGATCGCATGACACTACCCAAAAAGCCACTACTGGCTATTGTTATAATTTTTGCTGGTCTGATTGGGGGTCTGTACACGGCTGCATCAACGATTTTATTGAATAGCCTCAAACAAGCAGAGGAACAATACACTCGTCAAGCTGTTGCAGGAGTTTTGGGTGCCTTTACTCAAACTCAAGATGACTTTAATTCTCGTTTTTCCGATTGGTCTGCGTGGGATGAGACTTACGCCTTTGTTAAAGATGCTAACAAAGCTTACATTGAATCAAATCTTGCTATAGGGCAGCTGGTAAGTTTGAAGGTTCACTTAGCGCTAGTTATCCAGCCCTCTGGTCGGCTTGTTTATAGCGTAGGTCTTGACCGGACATCCCAGAAAAAAACCGCCATTCCAGCAGCGCTACGAGTCCACCTTTCTCCCCAAGACCGCCTGCTCCAACATTCCAACACAGAGAGTAATTTGGGGGGAATTATGCTTCTACCAGAAGGTCCAATGCTAATTAGCTCGCGACCTGTTTTGACCACTGAAGCCAAAGGACCGATTCGCGGGACGCTGATTTTTGGACGTTTTATAGGTGCATATGAAATTGCCAAGTTGTCCAAGATCAGCCGTCTGCCTCTTATCATGCATGGACTGAATGAAAAGAAACTGCCTCCTGACTTTCAGGCAGTGCGTGACGAATTATCAGCAAGCAATCCAATTCTGATGCGTACACTCAGCGAGCAGACAATCGCTGGCTACGCACTGATACCAGATATTTACGGCAAGCCTGCTGTATTATTACGGGTGGATGTTCCTAGAGATATATACCGCCAAGGTAAGACCAGCCTGAACTATCTGATTGGCTCAATTTTAGTATTAGGGTTGCTATTGGGCGGAGTCATTCTGCTGCTTTTGAGGCGATTGGTTCTGTCTCAGCGCCAGCACCGACAGAGCGAAAAACGCTACCGTACAGTAGTTAAACAGGCTGCTGAAGGCATTTTTCTGGTTGATGCTGACACCAAGCAGATTATTGAAATCAACGCCGCATTTAAGAATTTACTCGGATATACAGCCGCAGAGCTTTGCAAACTAACACTTTATGATGTCATTGCCGACAATTGGGAAAATATTGACCGTAATCTGCAACAAATTTTGACGGGAAATCACTTTAGAAGTGAAGGAAAATATCGCCGTCAGGATGGGCTTATTGTAGATGTCGAAGTCAATGCTATCCTAATTTCTGATAATGGTAGAAATGTTTTCTGTATTATTATTCACGACATAACTAAGCGCAAACAAATTGAAGATCAATTACTGCATAATGCTTTGCACGATTCGCTGACAGGTTTAGCAAATCGGGCATTATTCATGGAGCGGCTAGACCATACAATCCAACTAAAAAAACGCCAGGAAGATTATACTTTTGCGGTGCTGTTTTTAGACCTTGATCGCTTTAAAGTGATCAATGACAACTTGGGGCATATGGTTGGAGATCAATTATTAATTGCGATCGCCCAAAGGCTCCAATTTTGCTTGCGTTCTAGCGATACCTTTGCGCGTTTAGGAGGGGATGAGTTTGCAATTCTTATTGAAGATAGCAATAATGTAACCCAAATTGTCGAGCGAATTCAACAACAACTCAACTTACCTTTCAACTTAAATGGGCAAGAGATATATGCTACTGCCAGCATAGGCGTGATTCTAAATACCACAGGTTACGATCAACCAGAGGCTCTCCTGCGTGATGCTGACACTGCCATGTATCGTGCCAAAGCAGGTGGTAAGGCACGCCATGAAGTATTCGATATATCTATGCATGACCAAGCAGTGGCACTTTTGCAGTTAGAGAATGACCTGCAACGGGCTGTGAAAACCTGCGAATTTCAGTTACATTACCAACCGATTGTGTTGCTAAAAAGTAACAAAATTATTGGGTTTGAGGCACTTGTGCGCTGGCAGCACCCGACTCGTGGTTTGATTTCGATTTTATCCCCATAGCAGAAGATACTGGGCTGATTATCCCGTTAGGTTGGTGGGTGCTTCAAGAAGCCTGCCGTCAGCTGCGTGCTTGGCAGGTGCAATTTTTCACTTACCCACCTTTAACGATCAGCGTGAATCTTTCCGCTAAACAGTTCGCGCAACCTAATTTAGTTGAGCAGATTGCCCAAATTCTACACAAAACCAATCTAGAACCCTGTAATTTGAAGTTAGAGATTACCGAAAGTGTCTGATGGAAGCTCCTGAATCGGTAGCAGCTGTAATGCAGCAGATAAAAGCTTTGGGGGTTTCGTTATCTCTAGACGACTTTGGTACGGGTTATTCATCATTAAGTTATCTGCATCGTTTCCCCATCGATACTTTAAAGATTGACCGCTCCTTTGTTAGTGGCATAGATAATGGTTCAGAGAGTTGGGAAATTGTGCGGGCGATCGCAATGATGGCACACACTCTAGGTATGGATGTAATTGCAGAAGGGGTAGAAACAAAAGAGCAATTAGCCCGTATTAAAGCACTCAAATGTAAATATGTACAAGGATACTTCTTCTCTAAACCAGTAGATAGTGCAACAGCAAGTGAATTGATTGCCCATAAACTTAGTAATGTGCATAATCAACTGGTTCTTGCAAATTTAAAACAAGCATGACTAAATAATTCATGGTTCAAGGTAAAAGCTCTGTGACTTAATTAATGTAAATAGAAAAACTACTTTAATCAATATCTCAAGCCCTCGTATTTATTAAGAAGTTTGTCTGGATGTTTCCTTCAGGATATAAGCTTCGGCGTGGAGTAAAAATTATGAATTATAAATTATTAATTATGAATTAGCCTAACTTGGTTTTGGTTGTAGAATCATGGGCAGAGCTTCAAAAAAAGGCATAACTGGAGATTTTGGTATCATGCTGCGATTACTTTGCGTGGCTACTACTTTAGCTGTCGCTGTCATTCCAGTAGTGACTAAAATTGCTTTTAGCCGTCCAATATCTGCAAATTCTCAATATCCAGAAGTGCCAAAGTCTAACAATGCTGATCTGCCACTCTGCTACATCCAAACATCAGATGGCAAAATTTTGGATTTACAGAAGTTATGCGGCAATCCTCCTACTAATACTTTTAATAAAAGTCCATCCAGCCGTGTTCCAAAAGCAAAGTTTCGTCGCGGATCGGGGAGTGGCTATGCTTCTGATAGTGTGTAACTGCTTGCTATAAAAAAGCAGTTTTTTGAACTAGAGTAGCAGTCAAATTTTGTAGTTCTTCTTGAGTAAGCCTAAAAAACAGGGCTAGTAATTGTAATTATGCTAGCCCTGTTAATTTTAATTAAGGGAAGGTTTACTTAGTTTTAGCAGAGATATTGCTAGTTAAGCGTCCTTCTTGTTAAGCAAGTGCGCCCGATTTTGACGCAGATCAGCGTGAGTACGTTCTGTTGGATAAGGAACGCGATCGCCCTTAGTTCCCGCCCAGACAACCCGGTTGAATGCTTCGGAATCAATCTTGTCTTCAACTCCAAAGTAGAAGTCTTTGGTTGCATTAGCCCACCACTGTTTGTCACGTAGTGAGGAAATGGCTGTCGTCTTAACTGCGTTGGAGTCCTGGCAAGCTGGCACAAGGTTGGGGTCTACAGGCGCAGCACACAAGTTACCTGGCACAATCGCTGTGTAGGGCTTGAAGTTAGGCGTTCGAGTGAATGCATCCGACATCGGTTCAGCGTTAGCATCAGTGATAGCGAGATGACCGATCCCTAATAGATCCTCGATTGTCCGTAGTATGTTGACAGTGTTGTAGTTAGTGTTGATCAGGACATTCCGCTTGGTATAGGGCGAGATGATATAAGCAAACGATCGGTGGGCATCAACGTGGTCAGGTCCATTTTGGGCATCATCTTCAATGACAACAATGGCTGTATCTTTCCAGAAACGGGATTTGGAGATTTTTTCTACTAGCAAGCCGACCGCATAGTCGTTATCAGCCATTTGGAGTTCAACAGTGTTGAGTCCAGCCACTGCTTGATCAAAGGCACCAAAGTGGTCGTGATGCAAACGCACTAGCGTCAAGTTGGGCAGGTCATTATTCTGCTTAATGTAGTTGTCGATGTCCCTTGCCCACTCGTTGTACAGCCAAATGTCCGGATGCTTCTGGTCGTACCCCCGGAAGTAAATGTCAGTTCTGTCCTGCAACACTCTTTTGGTAACCGGAGCTTGAGGGATATTTGAGGCAAAGGGCGTTGGAGAGATAGGAATGTAGAACGGGTTTTCTGGGTCAGGCTTTGTCGGGTCAGCCTCAGCAGAACTAGTGCCATAGTAACTAAGATCAATGAAAAAGCCGTAATTGCGGACAGTTTTGCCTGCACGCAGCGCTTCATCCCAAATGTAGCCACCAATAGCCTCCTGATCCAGTTCGCCGTCTCCTTCGGGGGCATTGACATCTCTGTGTCCAGGGAGAATCGACGAGCTGCCGTCAGGATCTAAAAGCCCTGTTACCCTAGTATTCAGAGGCGAGGGGTTAGTTGTTGTAGTTTGCGGTAGAGCAACGTTGATGTTGCGATTAGTCCCCTCATAGTCATAGGTAAGACCGTTAAAACTGGCGTTGCCATAGAGAACCGACTGAGTCTTCTCAGTGTAGTCCGTAGTCCGTGCGTAAGTAGACCAGTTCCAGCCTACTCCGCTCGACTCCCCGCTATCGTAGAAGTTATCAAAAGTTGCAAAGTCGAGAGATAACTTGTGATGATTGGGTGAAATCGGTTGCGGTAACGCGGTGAGTGCGGGGTCACCATTGCCAATTGGCAGGTCGCCGAGTACCTCGTCGTAAGTACGATTTTCTTTGACTACGTAGATGACGTGCTTGATTTTATTCTGTAGAAAACTCATCAACTCGTCTGCTGGACGCCGATTGTCAAAACGATTATTTTTATCAACCTGGCTAGAGAGGGCAGCGAGTGTTTCGGGATTAGGAACCGGGATCACCGAAATGCCAGCTCTTTCCAATGCCCAGACGTACTCGTTTCTAAACGTATCGTTGCGTGCTCGCCCCGCATCAGTAGTCACTCCATTCGAGGGGTTGGGACCAGCATTGTCCTTGGCATTAACAACGTAGAGCTGTCCATTGTTTCGACTCACACTTACGGAGTTGGGATACCAACCAGTTGGAATGCGTCCAACCACCTTTTCTCGACTCAAGTCCACCACAGCTACAGCATTCTCACCCCCTAGAGTGACGAAGAGCCGCCCATTTGTGCTGAGAGCAAGAGAGTTTGGATTCGCTCCTTTATACTTGTCATTAGGTCGAGACAGGGGAATAGTTCTGACTACTCTATTCTGGCTTGTGTTAATGACTGAAACTGAGTCACTATTGCCGTTAGCCACGTATAAAAGATTTTGATCTGGTGAAAGCAGGATCTTGTTAGGCTGGCTACCTACAGGAATACGCGTGATTGCCGAAGTCGCGATATCTACAGCTAGCACTTCGTTGTCGCGCTGGCTGCTAACGAAAACTTTGGCGGCTGCACCGCTGTTTGTGTTCTTAATGGCAACATCAAAGGGAAATTCCCCTTTTGGAATTTTTTGACCTGGCACAAAGAACTTGACTTCCTGAAGTACCTTCCGGGTAGAAGTATCAACGATTGAGATAGAATCGTTCTCGAAGTTGGCAGCTACCAAAGTTTTGCCATCTTTACTTACATCAATTCCCGCCACAACTGCTCCTGTTGCCGCTTCTTCCTGATCGTGCTTCAGTGTCCTTCAACAGACCACCATCGTATTCAGGAAAGGGTGCAGTCTGACTCGAATTATGACCTAGCAGAATGAACGGAGCATCCGGGACGTACTGATTGCCTTGGAGCTTATATGCATAGACGCGGTCATCGATCCCACCTGATACATAGAAGCGATCGCCGCTGGGTGCCCAAGTTAAACCATTGAAAGTGTTAGGAATGTTGATCTGTTGCCGCTTAACCAACTTACCGCTATTCACATCAAATACGAAGACCCATTCCGCCTTAGAGGTCGTTATGGCAACCCCAGTCTCCGGGTCTAACACACTACTTGGAGTCCCAGTTACTGGGTCTAGCACTGGATAAGTAAAGGGTTCTCCAGTTTCTTCATGATTAAAATTTTGGTTGTAGCCGCTGGTAAGAACCAGGAGAGTTTTGCCATCTGGGCTGAGTGCAGTGGTTACAGCCTGTCCCGCTTCAGCACCCCCTGTTTCCGGTCGCCGACCAGTACCAAGAAGTGAAAAAGTAGAGCCTGGTGCCGCTGCCGGTGTAATTACTTGACCTGTGGGTAGTAACGCCCCCTTACCAGGAAGGTTGCCAACAGGGCTAGTGATCCGGGCGCTGATTGACTGGATACTTACTACGATTATTCCAGCTGCTATTAGCAAGCTTAAGAGGAAATACCCCCCCGCTTGAAATTCCTATGTTTGAAAGGTTGCATTACTTTTTGCAAAAATTAAAACTATTGCCGATCAAGTAGATACTCCCATTCGTTTCTTAAGAAGAAGATAAGTTTAGGTTATCTTCTTCTTTACTAAACCTTATGATTCGGTTACCCATTAGGGTTAGACTAGTAACCAATAGCACCAAGGCTTGGCAACTTTAAATCGTGGCTACATGAACAAAGTCCGCCGACGCGGAATCATGAAGAATTAAGGGTTTTGAAACCCGTGTAGGCGCGAATTCTATTCGCTAGCCTAACTATGAGTTCCCTACCCGATTATCTCCTCTGGTTTTTGCAACGTAATCCTCCAGCGTAGGAGCGCTGCAACACTAGCCATAAAAGAACCCCAAACCAGCGGTAACCAGATAATAGTCCAGCTGCCGGTTGACCAATGAACATTTAGCCCCTCACCAAGCCAGTAGGTGCCAAATCCCATCAGAAGCATAGCTGCCACAAATTTCATCGGTTTAACAGGTACTTGATTGAGTGGACCCCTGATCAAGAAGGCAAAGCAGACTAACCCAACCGCTGCAACTGAAGTGCCACCAATTGCTTCATACCACTTTCCTGCGGTAACCCCCAAGGTGACGATCGCGATCGCAATCTCTACACTTTCCAACAGCGCACTTTTGAAGGTGGTTACGACAGCAAACCAGTTCCAGCCAGATGTGATGCCTTCCTTTTCCAGTTCCTCCCGCAGCTGCTCGTCTTCGTCATCCTTCGGCTTGAGAACGCCACCATAGTATTTGACTACTGACCGAGTCCACTTTTGCCCAAAAGCCAGCAGGACTGCTCCCGCAATAATTTCAAGAACGTGCAGGGGGATTAACGTCAAACTTTTCCCTAAGATCAGCGAGGCAACTACAGTCAAACCAATACCACTGCCTGCACCAACTAAGGCATTGCGCCAACCCGCTACCCTGCCAACAACTATGGCTACTCCCAGAATCTCTAACAATTCAATCAATGACCCCGTAAAACTAGCCAGAAAAATTTCCCAATTCATGAAATTTAGTACCTTTAAGCTATAAGTTGCAGTTAAGTCGCAAAAAATTAAAGAAACACAAACCAGTTATTTGAAATAACAATTCTTTCTATTGATACCGTGACAGTGGAAACAACAAAGTTCTCTTTAATCAACCTCCCTTTGAATGCTGCGTCGTGTCTCTGTGGTTAGTTCCTTGATACTGCTTTGAGACAATACCAAAAACATTGAACTCATCGAAACTAGCAGCATGACGAGTGCTCCAGCAGCAGCATCACTATAGGAGACATTCTCAGTTGACTTCCAAATATGGACAGAGAGTGTATCAAAGCCAATCGGAGCCAATAGTAATGTTGCTGGTAATTCCTTAATTGCCGTCAGAAAAACCAACGCTGCTCCACTGATCACGCCCGGACGCATAAGAGGCAAAGTAATCTCTTTTAAAGTTTGCCAAGGAGTTCTGCCCAAACTCCGCGCAGATTCTTCTAATTGGGGATTGACCTGGAGTAGTGAACTCCGCACGGTTCCTACAGATTGGGGGAGAAACAATACCAAGTACGCGAATACCAACATGGGCAGCGTCTGATATAGCCAGGGCAAGTAATTTGCTCCCCAAAATACCAGTGACAGGGCAACCACAATTCCTGGCAAGCCAAAGCCGATGTAACTACAACGCTCAATTGCTGTGGTGATGCGACTGGGAAATCGCACTGCCAGGATTGCTACTGGCAGTGAGCAGAGAGTAGCAACCACCGCTGCCAGTCCCGCCGCCCAAATCGAGTGCCATGCTAATTGCATCACCTCCTGTAAAGATACCATTTCATCCAACCCGCTCGTTAAGCCTCGCAATAGCCAGAACAGTGTGACACCCAAGGGTAATACTAAGCCAAGGCTAACTACGGCAAGGCAAAATAGGAGTGCAGGCACTTTCCAGACACCGAGATGCATCAATGTTTGGGGACGGCAGGATGTATTGCCACGGCTGTAATAGACAGCCCGCGAACGCACTTTGTACTCTAACCATAGGAGTAACAGTACCAAACCCACCAGCATCAAAGCCAGTACCGCCGCCTGGTTCCGGTCGAAAGTGTACCTGTATTGCAGGAAAATCACCCGCGTAAATGCATCAAACCGCATTAACGTAGTTGCACTAAAATCTTGCAAGGCATACATCGCCACTAGCAATCCCCCTGCCACAAGTGATGGGCGTAGAGAAGGCAGAATGATCCGAAAAAATGTCGAACGCTGGCTATAACCTAAACTTCGGGCAGCTTCCTCCAGTGCAGGGTCAATTCTTTGCAACCCAGCCTGGACACTCAGCAGCAAATAGGGATAGGTAAACAAGGTGATTGCCAGAATTGCTCCAAACCAACCATAGATTTCTGGTAGCTCCTGTATGCCCAGCGGTTCTAGCAACAGCTGCAACAAGCTACCCTTTGGTCCAAAGGCAGCAATCAGGGCAAAACAGCCCACGTAATCGGGAACTGCCAGGGGTAAAGTTGTAGCGATCAGCCAAAAACGTCGCCAGGGTAAATCTGTGCGTACTGTCAAAAAGGCAAGAGGCACGGCAATCAATGCTGAAAATAATGGGGCTGCTACCGCTATCCCAGCGCTGTTGAGCAACACGGCAAGTGTGCGCGGACGGGATACTAGATTCCACAACTGTTCCCCACCGACAGCAACCGTACAAATGGCCAAATAAGTCAACGGCAGGGCGATCGCTCCAGCAGTCAGTGCAGCCATGAAGACGAGGAACAGCGGTGGTTTATGGCTTGTTCTAACTGGTGGACTCTGAGTTGTTATGACTCTAACTTGCATATCGCCATTCGCCTCTAGCCCTTGCCCTTAGTTACACTACGCCCGCCTCTTGGAGTAACGAGAGCGTTCCCTTCAAATCCGCTAACTCGCTCAGGTCAATGTCAGGGGGCTGAAGTTGCTCAAGCGAAATTTGCTTTTGTGACACTGGGATACCCTGCACCAAAGGATATTCGTAAAACTCCTGAGTTAGATACCTTTGAGCATCTGGGCTGAGCATATAGGCAACAAACTTCTCCGCATCACTTTTTTGGTCAGTTGTATTTAGCACAGCTAAACCTGCCGCGTTAATTAACGCTCCAGCATCACCGCGCGTATGGTGAATAGCTACGGGGAAATTGGGATCAGTTTTTGTAAACCGATGTAGATAGTAGTTGTTAACTAGTCCCAGAGCAATTTCTCCTCTACCTAAAGCCTCAACAATTCCAGAATTATTGTTATAACTCTTAGCTCCATTTGCTTTCATTGCCTTCAACCACTCCAGGGTTTTTTGGTCGCCCTCTAATACCCGCATTGCGGTCACAAAAGATTGGAAAGAACCGTTGGTGGGTGCCCAGCCGACTTTATTGCGCCATTTTGGCTCGGTCAGTTGCATAACTGAGGTGGGGAGTTCGCTGGGTTTGACGAGCTTGGTGTTGTAATCAATGACGCGAGCTCGTCCCGAAATACCAGTCCATTGCCCCGTGGGAGAGCGGAACTGCTGATCGACTTTATTTAATAACTGGGTAGGGATAGTTAGGGTGCGCTTTTCTTTAGCTAAAGCTCCCAAGGCTCCGGCATCCTGAGCGTAAAACACATCAGCGCGGCTATTCTTGCCTTCTTCGATCAGGGCGATCGCTAACTCAGTTGAGTCGCCATAGCGTACCTCAATATCCATCCCCAAATCTTTCTTCGCTTTCTGAATCAGGGGACCCATTATTTTTTCTTCCCGCCCTGAATAAATTGTCAGCGTTTGTGCTGCAACTGAGGAGTCGGTTGCTGTTAGGTTATCTACAGAATTCGACTCTTGAGGTTGAGTGGTAGCGCAGGCTGCTACTACTATCGATAAGCTAGAAGCAGACAAAAACCTCAAACCAAAAGTAAACCACTTGTTCCTCCTAAGCATACCGTGCCTTTTTAAATTTGCCGCAATTGTTTATACATCTAGGCAGAACAATATGGCAAAAGATCAAGCAACTGGGTTAATATCTGATTAAGCTTAATTTGTCATCTATTTAATTTCTGGGTATTACCGAATTGAGGGATGATTGACCATCTCAATTTCGGTTTCCCCTTTTAGATCCAAATACTAAGTCACATCCCAAACCTTAAAACCATAGTTTAGTCGTGCTTGCGGACAATATATCTACACTAGATTACGCTTTTGACTACAACGTCAGCTTGTCAATGGTATCTAAAGATTCATTGCTTTGCATAGTTAACTATTCGTTTGCAGAGCACATAATAATAGATGGATTGTGCAGGTCACCAGTGTTTATAATTTTAGCTCGAATCTAATAATTTGAAAAGACCTTAAAAGTAATATTAGAGTCAAAAGTAAGAACATCTAGATAATTTAGATAATGAAAAAATAGGATTAAAGTAAGTTCGATGAAAATGGTTTTGGCTAAGGGCTGTCGCTGATAAAATTTCAATGCTATTTCTGACTATATATCACAATTAATATTAATAGTAAGGACAGTTGTTAAACTCTGAAGGTTAAATATACGTTAATAAGCAGAGGCTTTTTCTCCCCTTCTGAAGGTTAGCGATCGCGCTTGTCTTAACGTGATTCCGCTATAGCTCTCTAAAATTTAGATGAAGCAATTGAACAAACTCAACAATCTTGCTCCCGAATAGTAGTAAGAAATCTTTGTTTGGCAACAAGCAATTATTTGAGAGCAATTACTGCATTTCTAGAACAGCCACCGCTTCTCTTTTGGCTGCTTCTCTTTCTGGCAGGATGATCTTTTCCATTAAATATTCAATAGTTTGTTCTGCTTGAGCCAGCCTCGGATAACTAAAATGTCACCGAAGCGCACTCCAGTTGCTTCTTGATCAGCTAAAGCAACATCAATATGTGCCTGAGTTATCAGACCTGCTTCAACTAAATAACTACCGAGGCGTTTTATCCTAGTAATGGTATCTAAATCATTGATTTGCATAGTTAACTATCCATTTGCAGATGTTATTGTACTAAGTTTTAAACGTACTTTCTCAGCAGTGCCAGTGTTTATAATTAGGTTCACGACAAATACATAAAGAAGGGGTAGAGATAATAAATGCTTCTAGTGATATAGAAGGACAATTAACTACTTAAATTGACTTGCAACCTTAGCGTTATTTTTTAGCCAATTGCAATCTGAAAGTTTTGCTAGTGCGATCTGCGGAGGCAGTACCTTTGGTATCGCGCAAATCTGCTGGCGGTTCTCAGGAAAGAATGATGTTTTATCCTCCTTGCTGTTTATTCTTCTTTAAAAACTAGCCCTTTGTTTGGCGATCTCAAGGACTGACAATTGCCTAGACTGGAAAAAAGAACTGAAAATTCGACCAGCAAGAGTAGGAATCCCCTTATGAAACAAGTCTGGAATTCACTGCTGCTAGCCTTGACAAGCGTGATCGCCGTTTCCTCTGGAACATCAATTATTCTGGCAGCCACAATACTTCCAGTAGAGCAAGTCCCAGCCAAAGGTGCTGCTGCAAACACGACTCCTCCCAATCTGGTAGTGCCAGCTACAAAGGTGGTGCAACTACCTGAACACCCAATGCCCTAGAACAACCCAAACGCCGACGACTAATATAGTAGTGCCAACTGAAACGGTGGCGACAGCACCCAGTCCAGAAGCTACTGGCACCAAAACGCCGACAACATTGTTATCTGAGTAACTACCCAAGCGAAACCCAGCCTTGAAGATACTGACACTGCCCAAAAGCTAAAGCTGAGACTCGAAGAAAGTAAGCGTCAGCAAAAACTGATGGCGAGCTGATCGCCTGTATCTGGGAGGACAATTCGCTGCTGCTGAAAAAATCTACAGGGAAGTCAAAGCGCCTTTTGCAGAATCGGTACTCAAAACGCCTAGAACCTATCCTTGACCCCGCGCAGCTATCGCCAGGCTGGTAAGGTGTATTGGCGTGAGGCAGAGGCTGGTTTAGGACAGAAGATAAAAACGAGAGCTTTAGTACCGCTGCGGCTATTAGTAGAGCAGTATTCTGAATTTGTCCCTGGCACATCTGCGGCTGGCTGAAGCGCTACAAACATGCGGTCACTAAAGAAGCAGTTGATGTCTTGGAGCGAGCAACAACGCTATATCCTGAACAACAGATTTAGTTAAAACTAAAGTTGCAGCCCTAGCAGAACAGAAAAGATGGATGGAAGCATCCCTCGCGGCACGTCAATTTGCGCTGCTTAACTCCAATCAGTCAGACGCACCTGAGTTGCCCAACTAGCAGATGAAAATTTAGAACGCTACAAAAAGCATCTGCGACACGGGAACTGAGAGGCAATGCGATCGCTAATGTAGTCACTGGCGCTTTAGGCTACGCACTTACTGGCAGTCTGTTCGGTCCCTTCTCCGCGGTGCAGACAACTGCCATGCTACTTAAAGGCGAATCAGCTGTTGGAGAATCAGTCGCGGAAGACGCACGTGAACAACTAGAACTGGTAGAAGACAAAGCGGTTGTGGAATATGTCAATGAACTTGGACAAAAACTTGCTCAAGTAGCCGGACGTAATGATTTTAAATACGAGTTCTATGTAGTTTTAGACGATGATCTGAATGCTTTTGCGCTACCGGGGGGCAAAGTATTTGTCAATGCTGGGGCGATTGCACACACAAAGTCCGAGGCAGAATTAGCTGGGTTACTCGCCCATGAATTATCCCATGCTGTGCTTTCCCACGGGTTTCAACTAGTTGCCGAGGGAAACTTAATCGCCAATGTGACACAATATGTCCCTCTAGGCGGCACAGTCGCTAATCTGTTTACCCTAGACTATAGCCGGGATATGGAACGTCAGGCTGACATTCTGGGTACAAGGCTGATTGCTTCTACAGGCTACGCTGCCGACGGCTTACGCAACTTGATGGTTACCCTAGAACAGCAAGATAAAAGTTTTTTACCTTAGTTGGCTAGCCTCACACCCCGGCAGTAATGAGCGGATTCGCTATTTAGAAAGCTTGATTGAGCGCAATCAATATAACCGCTACGCCTATGAAGGAGTAGCGCGACACGCCCAAATTAAAGAACAGGCGAAAAAATTGTTAACTGAGAAGGAACAGCGGCAAAGAAAAAGCATCAACGATCCAATGATCAATCCTGAGCCGGGATAGTTACTATTGAAGTTACTAGTACAAAGGCAACAGGTTTAACGCAGAGGATGATATTTATGTCACCACAAATTTGATTCCCTGTTTTGAGAAGTCTTGGTTTATCTGTCGGCGTGCCTTTTGCTTGGCAGTGCTAGCGCTATGGCTTTACCTCAAACTGTTTACAAGCTTTCTCAGGCTGATGATTCAACGCCTTCAGTAGTAGTAGATACAGAAGCAACAGGAACTACTACTCCGACTTCAACCGATACATCAATTCGCTATGTCCCTGATACACAAACTCGGTTTAGTTGTCAGGCGCAAAATGGACAGTACACTGTGATGTATCAGCCCGAAAGTCAACCTAGCCAGTTTTCCCTTGGGCAACTCCTTCAGCGTTGGGTGGTGGCTGGAGTGAAGAACGGCGCTGTAACGAAATTGCCCGACGCTTGGAAATGTATCGACCAGATGGTTTGCTGGAACTTACTACAGGTGTAGAAAACAACTACAACACTGTTTGCGTCAAGACTGAACAAGTCTCAGATTGTCGGATTGTATTCACTGTTCCTCCTGGTCAAGACCCACTTGTAACCCGCGATCGCGTTTTTGAAAACCTCACAGTCGCTGACAGCGGACAGCAAACAGATGGTGTCTATACCTACAGAGGTCGTCAAACCAACGAAATCGATAAATTGTTAAACATGGGTCGAGAGGCTCTCGGCGGACGCAGAAATTCCGGCGCTAAGTCTAAGAATATCAACCTTAGACCGTTCCTAGATCAAAATGATGGCGGTACTGGCACGCAACTACGCGGCGGAGTGTCGAAGCGAGATAACTCTCAGCTAAAACCAGGTAGCTTCCGCTAATCAAAGTTAGTTAAGGTGGGTTATAACCCACCTTAACATTTAACAGACTTACAAATGGTTAACCGCCAATACATTCAACCATTACCTGGTCAGGAATCAGTGTGGGACTACCCTAGACCACCACGCCTAGAGGACACAACCAAACATATCCAGGTAATTTTTAATGGCTGCGCGATCGCAGATACCTACCAAGCAAAGCGGGTGTTAGAAACCAGTCATCCACCTGTTTACTACATCCCTCCCAGCGATATCAAAATGGAACATCTAATCCGCACAGCGCAATCTAGCTTTTGCGAATGGAAGGGACGCGCTGGCTACTACACAATCCGCGTTGGTGATAAGCAAGTTGAGAAAGCTACCTGGTTTTACCCAGAACCCACACCAGCTTTTGCTGCAATTAAAGATTATGTAGCTTTTTACCCACATCTGATGGATGCCTGCTACGTTGATGGTGAAAAGGTGCAGCCACAACCAGGTGATTTTTACGGCGGCTGGATCACTAGTGATATTGTCGGACCATTCAAGGGCGGTTCCGGTACTTGGGGTTGGTAAAGTACTCCTATCACTAAATTTCTCCCTCTAACACAGATTTTTCTAGGTCTAAAACTCTTGTCGCAGCCTCGGCATCCCCGTCAGACTTTTAATTTAAAGACAACGCCGCGCTCAGCGCAGTTGATCACGCGAAGTAATATAACGAAATTAGAGATTTTGGGGGGATAATTCCTCCCAAAACTTTGTGATCAATTAAACACGACCGCAAAACATCGTGCTCGTTCTATCGGGCAGGCATTCTTGGTGTTGAAGGTAAAATAGTAAAAACTTTCCCCTAGTTTCTAGTTTGTTGTTGCACCGATTCAATGGCGATCGCAGTTCTGTAGTTCCATCTGAAGGCTCAAACGACAGCGGAAACTTACCCTTAACTAGCATTCGTAAGCCTAGTGAGCCAATACTGAGCAATCCCTGGAGATCGCGAAAGTAATCACCTACTACTTGTAAAGCAAACAAGCGCTCATCAAGCCAGCCCCCTTGTTTAACCAACTCCACTAATACCTTACGGTGACGAATTGGGCGGCTGTCTGGTAGGTTTTCAGCAGCCAGAATTTCCTGTTTAATTTTAGTGATTTGCTCCAGGGGAGCAACGCCCATTGGACAAACCGTATTGCAGTAAAAACAGCGTGTGCAGCCCCAAACTCCATTAGTGCCTTGATTATATTTTTCTAACCGAGTTTCAGCCCCAGTATTTCGGGAGTCTGCTACCATTCGATAAGCTTTGGCAAGGGCGTGAGGACCAACAAAGTCTGGGTTAACTTCACGAGCATTGCACTCAGAATAGCAAGCGCCACACATAATACAATTGCCAGTTTGCTCAAGCTGCGATCGCTCTTGCGGTGTTTGTAAAAACTCACGTTCTGGAACTTGTCTTGCACTAGTACTAATATAGGGTTCAACTACCTCTAAGTGGTTCCAGAAACCACTATATCTACTACCAAATCTTTAATTACTTGCATATTACCCATTGGAGCAATAATAATTTCTGGCATAGCATCTGAATCAATTGCAGCGTCTCTTATTTGCAGCCTTTGCACTTCACTACCGATATTTTCTTTGCAAGTTAATGCAGAGCGCCCATTAATCCGCATCACACAACTGCCACAGATAGTATTACGGCAATTCTTCCGAAATGCCAAACTTCCATCTTGTTCCCATTTAATCCGATTGAGACAATCTAGGATTGTATTCCTGGTTCTACATCTAAGCTGTAAGCTTGAACCCAAGAGGAATTTTGTATCTGTCGAATAATTTTAAAAGAACTTGCATCTCCACTAACCCAAGTTTGGTAATTGTATTCACTTCCGCCTAACAATTTTTACTACCGCTTCTTAATCAAAAGCCATTCTGATAAATATCTGCTGTTGTAGAGCTGCATTTAGTAGAGTGTTCCATTTATAGAAACAGCTTTTGTTATTATTTTGAATAGGTTAACTATTAACTTTGTCAACCCTAAAATCAAAATGTATAAAAAATATATCTTGAGAATTGCATGACCTAACTAAATTTTCTGGGATTCGTGGGATGGGCATCCTGCCTGTCCAGGCTAGAAGCCTGCACCACATTCATAAATGAAATAGGACTGTTATAGAGTAGTAAACCACATAAATTGACCATCGGTACGGCTCCAAAAGCAGGTAAGAACAGAAAGTAATATAGACCTTTAAGTATTACTATTTTTAATAGATTTAGGGTAGCAGATACGCCAATGACTATAAAACTTAAAGTTTGGTGGAGAGTAAACATTATTTATAGAAGTGTTCAAGGGGGAGACAAAATTTGCAAAAATAAATTAACAATCGTTAGGATGTAACTAAAGCAAAATTTTTTGGCGAAAAGTAGAGATTTGGAGATATATTTCTTATAACGTCAATAGATTTACATAAGACGCTTCCCAGTTTGGAGATCATAAGGATATTTTGAGCGTAATGAGTGAAACTGCAACTGCACCGTTAACGGGTAAAGCACTGCTTCAAAAGGTAAAAGAACTCTCTGATTTGCCACGGCGAGAAAGAGCAAAGCGCTGTGGCTATTTCACTGTCACTAAAAATAAACAGACCCGCGTAAATCTTACTGATTTTTACGACGCATTGTTGGCAGCTAGAGGAATTCCTTTAAGTCCTGAAGGTCCAAAAGATGGTCGTGGACGTGAACCAACTTATCGGGTTAGTGTTCACAAAAATGGTCAAATTGTTATTGGTTCAACATATACTGAGGCAATGGGCTTAAAGGCTGGAGATGAGTTTGAAATTAAGTTGGGATACAAGCACATTCATTTGATTCAGCTTGATATTGATAAAAATGGCAGCAAGGAAGATGGAGATCTAGATTTAGATGAAGACTAGATTCCTCTTGAGAAAACTAATAGGGCTTGTTTTCAAGAGTATCAACTGAGTCCCCCAGATTCATGGTATCAATGTCTGAAATAAAATTCTGGCAATATTGTGGCTGTTTTGAACACTAACGTTGATCCAGCAGCCACATTTCTAGCAGTTGCACCTGCGTCGCTGCTACAGGTAATAATTTTTTTTGTCGCCTGGACAAGTTGCTGGTTACCTGTAGGAGTTTTATGTGCGATCGCTATTAATTGGCAACCAATTAAACCTCTAGAACCACAACAAAAGCTGCCTTTATTAATATCGCTGTATTTAATTGCCCCACTTGTTCTCTGGGGAGCAAATGCGGTATTTGGTGCATCTTTCTCAGATTATGGCTTTAGTTGGAATCTAAGGATATTACTGTCATTAGGATTAGGTTTTAGCTTCGGAGTGTTGAGCCTAGCAATTTTGTTTGGTATCCAAACAGCTTTGGGTTGGCTAACTTGGCAACCGATTGAGGTGCGGCAACTATTATCCATTTTGCTACCTACATTACTGTTGGCGATTTGGATTAGTGGCACAGAAGAATTAATTTTTCGCGGTTTTCTCCTAACTCAACTAAGGCACGACTACTCGATTGGAGTAGCAGCAATCATTTCGAGCTTAATTTTTGCCTTACTGCACTTAATTTGGGAACAAAAAGAAACTATACCTCAGCTACCAGGATTATGGCTAATGGGGATGGTATTGGTACTAGCACGTTTTGGAGATAATGGCAGTTTGGGTTTAGCTTGGGGATTACATAGCGGTTGGGTGTGGGCGATCGCCAGTTTAGATACAGCCGGAATAATAACTTACACAGGTATTAGCCCGGAATGGTTGACAGGTAAGTATGGTAAACCCTTAGCTGGCGCAACAGGAATTCTCTGTTTGCTATCGACTGGAGCTATTCTCTGGTTTTATGCCAATTAAACTGAGCGGGTTGCAGTCAAAATTGTAACTAGATTGAGGGGAGCAAAACGAGTAAGATGTGCTAGTGGTACAGAGCGAGATAACTGCACTTGTAAGAGTTGGTAATGCCAACCACTATCCTTAAACCAAGTTAGCGCCTCGTTAAGATGTTCTAGAGTAGCCAGAGCTAAGACTATAATTGCTTGAGGCGATCGCCTAGAACAAGTAGCTAGAATTTGACTTAAATTGCCGCCACTGCCACCAATAAAGATGTGATCGCTCGGTGGCAAGTTACGCAAAATATCTGGTGCTGTACCGTGAATGGAAATGACATTTTCTACCTGGAAGCGACGGCAGTTTTGCTCAATTAAAGCAGTACCAGCAGATGTTTTTTCAACTGCATATACCTGAGAAGTTGGGAATAAGCGGGCAATTTCAATAGAAACAGAGCCAGTACCTGCGCCGATATCCCACACTATTTGTCCTGGTTTTAAAGCGAGTTCTCCTAAGACTAACAAGCGGACTTCACGCTTTGTGATCAATCCAGGGCGATCGCTAAAACTCAGAAACAATTGATCTGGTAAACCTAAAGTAGGCAGAGTTGCTAAATCAAGTTGTTCTAAATTTGACTGGCGCAGTAAAACAACCACATTTAACGGTGCAAAAGACTGTTCTAGCAGTTCTGCAATCGCCCAACACTGGACACGCTCAGTTTTATCACCCAAATTTTCGCACACCCAGAATTGATAGTGACTGGGTAAATCTAAAGCTAATAAAAGACGAGCGATCGCGTTTGGAGTATTAGTACCATCAGTAAGAACAGCAATTTTATCTGCTCCCTGCTGCAAAGCTTTGGTTAATTCATCCAAAGATCGCCCATGAGCGCTAATAATTCGTGCATCCTGCCAAGGAACCTTAATCGAATTAAAGGCTAGCGCAACCGCGCTCAGATGCGGGTGAAAAGTCAGCTGATCTGCTGGAAATTGAGTTAATAGTAAGCGTCCTAAGCCAAAAAATAGCGGATCACCTGTAACTAAAACAACAATGTAACCAGAAGTTGTTAGTTGCTGGCGAAGTCCCTCAATTGCTTCGGTAAAATCCCCCAGTACCAGCCTTTTTCCTATGTGATCAGGAAAGTAACCCAGGTGGCGATTACTCCCAATCAGCAAAGTCGCCTGCTCAACTAACTGACGCACCGATTCAACTAGCCCATCTGCTCCATCTAACCCAATCCCCACCACATGAATAGGAGTCATTTCTCCCCTAGTCCCCTTGTCCCCTTGTCCCCCTGTTCCCCTGTCCTCTCCTCCTCCCAAGCCAACACAATCAGGGCATTGAGAATCGCGGCTGCAACTGGTGAACCGCCCTTGCGACCTTCAACGCGAATCTGATTAACTGATGTATGAGCGAGTGTTGCCTTCGACTCTAGAACCGAGATAAAACCCACCGGAGCGCCAATTACTAAACTTGGTGACACGGAGGCTGGTAATTGGTTACAGAGAGCTAATAAAGCCGTAGGTGCATTACCGATCACATAAATTGCTTCCGGAAATTGCTGCCAACATTGAATTAAGCCAGTTTCGGTGCGTGTTTTGCCTGGAAGCGCTACTGAAGCATATTCAACCGCACTAATTAGCGAGTTTTTAAAGGTTTGTGCTACCAACCCAGCTACACCTTGTTTAACCATGCTTACGTCTGTAACAATCGTTACGCGGCGGCGGAGGGCGGCAATTCCCGCTGCAATTGCATCGGGACTAAATCGAATTAACTGTTTAAATTCAAAGTCAGCAGTACTGTGAATTACCCGTTGGACAATAGCGTACTGATCTGGGTTAAAGTTGTGTGCGCCGATTTCACGATCAATTACAGCAAAGCTCTGCTGCATAATCGGATGGATTGGTAAGCTCATTTAAAAATCCAAGATTGCCCAGTCAGGTTCACGATAGTAGCGCGTCATGTCGTCAAACTTGCGTAATTCTGCTCGGTGTACATTGAGTTCTGGCAAATGACTCCATTGCTGATTTAATTCACTAAGACTTGTACTAAGGCGATCGCGGTCTAAATTAGGCGACAAGTCACCAAAATATCCCAGAGTAATGTGGGCTGTGAAGTGGTAGTGCTGTTCAATTCCTAGAGCAGTTAAACCGGAACTCTGATAAATTGTGCGGCGAAATTTCAGAATCTGCTCGTAGGAACTTTCATTTTTAGGTATCAAACAGATACCTATGGCTCTAGGCATCACAAAAAGTCCCAGTATTTGCCACATAATCAGATTCGTTGCCAGCGATTGGCGGTACTGCTGGAAAATCTCGGTGACGCAATTACGCAACTGTACCTCAAATTCAAAATTTTCTTTAGCGTAACGATAAGCACTATCCCAAATCAAGTCTGCTAAGGTGAGATGAAAGCTAGCAGCAGGAACAGGAACAATTAGCTTCTCAGCCGGAGGCAGTTGGAGAAGTTGCTGTTGCCAAAGAGTCAAATTCTGATAAAAATCCAGGTTTTGCGAATCTTCCTCCGCAGGCGGAGTAATCAGGGTATAGCCAGGAAAGGGTACAGCCTGTCTTCTACCACCTGAAAGCGTCTGAAATTTAGGAGATTCTTGAATATGCTGTAATTGGGAGTTGTAAGTTTCTGGTAGCGTCATTCGTGCCACCCGACTTAAGTAAGTTTGATAATCTTCGTCCAACCTTAATAACCTCGCGCTCTAAGAGAATTTGGCTGTCATTTTCTAATGTCTACCTTAATCAAAGGAGACAACCGATAACAGTACACCATAACTTTCTGTGAGGTCTTGTTTATGCCAATTTACATTTACTGGGGAGAGGATGATTTTGCAATGCAGCAAGCCGTTGCTAGCTTACGCGATCGCGTCCTCGATCCCCAATGGCTCAGTTTTAACTATACTCAATACGCCCCAAATCAACCTGATGCGATTATCCAAGGGCTGAATCAAGTTATGACACCCCCTTTTGGATCTGGTAACCGCTTGGTTTGGCTTGTAGATACAACGCTGTGCCAGCAATGTTCCGAAGATTTATTAGCCGAATTAGAACGGACATTTCCAGCAATTCCAGCAGCATCATTTTTACTGCTAACTTGCCGCACTAAACCTGATGGACGGCTTAAATCAACCCAGTTGTTGCGAAAATATGCTGAAATTCGGGAGTTTTCCCTGATCCCGCCCTGGAAGACGGAACAACTTGTCCAACGGGTGCAACAAGCCGCTCAAGAATTAGAGGTAAAACTAACCCAAAAAAGTGTTGAGCTTTTGGCAGAGTCTGTTGGCAACAATACTCGACAACTTTACAGTGAACTAGAAAAATTACGCACTTTTGCAGGTGCAGTTGAGAAACCTCTGGATGTTGGCACTGTTGCTGAACTGGTAAGAGCTAACACCCAAAATAGCTTACAGCTAGCAGCAGCAATTAGAACCGGAAATGCAGCCAGAGCCTTGGGGCTAGTTACTGAACTAATCAGTCATAATGAACCAGCCTTAAAAATTGTCGCCACCTTGATTGGACAATTTCGGACTTGGTTATGGGTCAAAATGATCACCGAAACTGGAGCGCGGGATGAAAAAACTATTGCTCAAGCAGCTGAAATCGGTAACCCCAAGCGCGTCTACTTTCTTCAGCAAGAAGTCAAGTCTGTTTCTTTACAGCAACTTGTCTTAACGTTGCCTTTACTACTCGAACTTGAAGTTAGCCTTAAGCAAGGGGCAGAGGAGATATTAGCACTCCAAACTAAAGTTATAGAACTTTGCCAAGTTTTTCAATAAGGTCACGTCAAACTAGCAGGTTTTTTATGTAGCGATTTGCTGGAACTTCTCACCCTTAAAATAATTCAAGGTAACAGATGCTTCCGGTGTTTTAGCCTTTGTCGTACATAATCATGATTAACTTTTATCCTCCTTTGAAATCTTGCCTGAACCGGATGCTGTCACGAACTCGAACGAATAAGCTGCCTGCAACATCGCTTGTTGTCGGTGTTTTTGCTACTGTAGGTGTACTTTCTGGCTTTGCTCCTGATCTATCCAGGCACTCAACTGACTTGAGCTTTAGTTCTGCTGCGTATGCTCAGTCCATTACTAATACCGAAGTTACAAAATATGCCCGTGCAGTGCTAGTGATGGAGCCAGTTCGCCAAACAGCCTTCAATGAAATTTAAGAAAATGATTCGCTCTGGTAATATTCCCCCTATTGTTTGTCACAAACCAAAAAGCCTAAATAGTCTTCCAAGCAATGCTCGGAAGATTGCGGTAAATACGCAAGCGCTCTAAACAGATAGTTGAAAGCAACGGACTCACAATTAATCGCTTTAACGCTATTACTATAAATTTGCAAAGTGACCTTAATTTAAAAAGACAAGTTCATGATGAGTTGATCCGTATCCAAAGCCCTTCTGCCTCTGAATAAGTAAGTATAACTGTTATCTAGTAGTGTTAATTGCCTACACTTGCTAAGTAAATATATTTTTGGAGTAAACTAAAATTTATTTTTAATTAATGAGATAAGCTGTTCATCTCATTTCAAGTAACTAAAGTTTTAAACTTAAAACTCCAGCCTTACATATTGTTATCAGTGTAAAATATCAGTTAAAGCGAGTATTAGTTGTAAACTTACCTTAGGGTAAGTTTACAACTAATATAAAACTATATAAACTACAAATTCCTACACTGCAAGTTTTTACAAATCTTCAAAACTTGGTATAAGCATTTGTAAATATAAATTTACTACAAATGTTAGAAAAAATAGGAATATTATGCTAGATTCACTAAATTAGGCAAGGTGGCGAGTACCTGCTTGTGCTTGAACCTTAACAGAAGCAATTAATTCACTAATTAGTGCTTGTTGGGCTGCTATTAATTCAGCCTGCTCATAAATTGTTGCTTTAAACTCTACAACATTCCTTCTAAGCCTCATTCACCTCACTTTCAAATTGTTGGAGTCGCCAGTACATTAAGGTGACACTTTGTGATTGATCAGCAATTACCTCTAGTTGCTGCCTTAAATCTTCGTTAGTTAACATATAATTGCTATCATTCAGCGATTACAGTCTATATCTTGACAGATTGCAAGTGTTATGTCTGTTAAGCGAAACACACTCAATTGTTACAAAAATTTGCAAGTTACTATAATCTTTCTACCTAAAGGGGTAGTTAATTATAAATAGATATTACTATATCGCTTGAGATGACTTTTTCTCAGGGTGACAATCGCGATCACCTTACCTAGCTTTACAGTTTCAGGGTAATTGGTGTGCCTGTAAACACTAGTTGCACCATAACCAAGCGATAGGTGCATAAGCTAATTCCTATTTAAAATACCCAGAGCCATTTTAAGTAAAATAGGTTAGAACTTACTAATTTGTTAATTCTAATACTGTTAATGTTACCTATATCTGCATTCTTAAAACTCAATATTCCATTTGAGTTAATGCATAGGAATTTTATTAAGTAAAAGTAATAGTAAGTATCAATAGCTTAATTGGTTCAAAATCAAAATTATGGATAGCTTAACGAGAATAACAGCACTAAGTAATAACTTCAACACATCTTGGCTTAAAATTAAGTTCTTTAGCTCTTGGTGTGAACGAGAATTTGTAAATTCTGGTGCAGCAGGCAGAATTTTTAAGTAGTGCTTTGGTTGATTAGTAATTTATAAAAAAGTTAAACTTTACAAAAGTACTTCTCATAGTTATCGCTGAACATGATGGTCAGGAAATACGCTTTTTATTTGCAAAAGCTTCTCGCTTAGATTAGTAAATAGAATCTAAAACTAAACAATGAAATAGATATTTTGATCTAGCGCAATTAGACTTTCTCCATCCTCAACATTTTTGAGCTACTTCAGCAATAGGTTACTTTTAGGTGTACTAAATCAGAATTAGAAGATGATATGCTTTTCCATCAGACTAAATTCAAGCCCAATTGAAATTTTCATGTATACCATATTTTAGTAAAGTAATACTATATGTATTTATTTTTAATCTAAAAATTGATTTTAAGCTGTAAAACAATGTCTACTTAATTTTTAAGGTGCTTATTTAAGCTAGCTAAATACTATACATTCTGATAGTTCAGTTAAAATCAAGAAAAATCTGGACTACTATTAACCCTAAGATTAACTAACCTTAATGTTGCAACGGTATCTTTATACAGGGAACATTGTGTGTCTTAACACGAGGATTCGACCGTACAAATACTAGTAAAGAGCGCAGAGTAGACATTTATATATCTCCACTGCCAACCCACACTGGTGTGTTGTAAAAGCTCAGGTGTAGCATTAATTACTTAGGTTGCTATGGCTTAGCTAAAGGCAACAGTCAAAATTTTCGCTTAGCTCTTTTCTAGCTGTTTGTTGGCGACAACCCTTTTCAGACGTTTAATTTTTGCAATTTACAGCAAGAGAGGAATTTCACTTCATGTCTAATTTTAGTCGGAGGCAACTTCTTGCTTTCTTCGGAGCCAGTGCCAGTACTGCTGTATTAGCTCCTGCTTTGGGAGAAAAACTTTTCAGCAGCAACTTTAGTGTTGCTGAAGCAGTTTGAACCGCTGAAGTTTACCCCAGTGCGTTTGCCACATCCTTTAAAGATTTACCAAAACCAGCAAAGTTACCTAGCAACAGGAATTAATAAAGGAACAGTTCTAAATCCCTCTCCTGTTACGAATTTAGCCAAGTACACTGTACTTGATGATGTTGTAGTTCCACCTGAATATGAACGTTACGTTATTGTCAAGTGGGGCGATCGCGTATTCCCCAATAAAGATGAATACTTTGGCTACAATAACGACTTCACAGGCTTTATCCCTCTCGATAACAACTCCAACGATAGTACTCTTGGGTAAATCACGAATACGTCTCTTACCCAATCTCTGTATTTGCACCTGGCGTTCCAGAAGATGTAACTGATACAACACAATTCCCCGAAAGTTTCCCCATAGTAGTTGGGTACAATCCTACCGCCAAAGATCGCACACTCTTGGGTGAATTTTTGTACAACATGGGTGGCTCGATTCTGCGGATCAAACGAGATAAACCCAATGGACGTTTTGCTGTAGTCAGTGACCCGAAAAATCGCCGGATTCACACCCTCTCAGGTTTAGGCATCAACAGCCAACGTACTGACGGGTATCAAAATGTAACATCTTGGGGTTCTAAGAGCTACCAGCAAGGAGACCAAAATTACTTAATTGGTACAGGGACAGCTGCTGCTCAAGTCTTCAATTTAAGTACAGATGGGTTAGGTAACAAGATTATTGGAACTGGTCACAACTGTTCTGGTGGTAAAACTCCTTGGGGAACCATCATGTCTGCCGAGGAGAACTTCCAAGCAGGTGGACCCTTCTTCGTTGGAGTGACGGAACCAGTCAAACCCGACGGAACCCAGCTAGAGTATACCGAAGGCACTACGGGCGCTGAATTTGGCATGGTTGGGGAAAAATATGGCTGGATAGTTGAAATCGATCCAGCTAACCCTGATTTCCGCCCACGTAAACACACCGCCTTAGGTCGCTTCCGCTGGGAAAACATTACTATGCGCGTGGAAGCTGGCAAAAAATTAGTTGCTTACATGGGTGATGACCGCCGCGGTGGTCATACCTGGAAGTTTGTCAGCAGAGACACAGTTACTTCCCTTAATGACAAGAAAAATAGTGCTTTATTTGAGAACGGGACTCTGTACGTTGCTCGTTACAATCCTCCTACTAATTCCACCCCAAGTTCAGGTACAGGTACCTCAGGTACAGGCGAGTGGATTCCGCTGAATTTAGATACTAAAACTAACCCAAATCGTCCATCAGTTATAGCCTCGGTGGAAATTGCCAGTGAAGTTGGTGAGGCTAGCAGGGGTGGTCTTGTTTCTCTACCTAGACGTAAGGGTATTCCAAATACAGCTCAAACTACAGATGGCGGTTTCCTTGGTGTAACTGTAGAAACAGTTGTTGATGATGAAACAGGGGAAATAGATTCTTACGGTGAGACTGAAGCTCTGCCACAGTACCAAAACAAGAAGCTATCAGATTTCTACCCAAACCAAGGTGCTTTACTAGTTGATGCTTTCGCAGCTGCCAACTTAGTTGGAGCAACTCCGACTGCTCGTCCAGAAGATTTAGAAGTGCATCCCCAGACAAAGGAAGTGTTCATCGCCTACACTGATGGTGCAGCAGGAAGTGATGGCTATCCTGATTCTCGAATCTTTGTGGTTTCTAAGTACAGCACTGCAATTAACACTGGACAGCCTTCGGGAGAACTGTTTAAGATTACTGAGAATAGCTCTGATGGTACTGGTACTAGCTTCCGTTGGGCGCGATTTGCTAAAGGTGGAGAACTCGGAGCAACACCTGGAAATGGCTTTGCCAATGTGGACAACTTGGTGTTTGATAACCAGGCAAATATTTGGGGCGTGACTGATATGTCGACTAGCGCTCACAACGGTTTTGATGTTGGCGCTGCTCCAGATCCAATCTTTATTGAACACTCTGTATTGGGTGCTGAATCGACTAGTCAGATTGATTCTGACCAAAACGTTGAGACTTCTAACCTGGTTGGAGTGTTTGGTAATAACTGGCTGTTCTTCATTCCTACAACTGGACCAGATAAGGGGCGAATCACGCCTTTTGCCTATGGACCAGTCCGCTGCGAGATGACAGGACCAACTTTTGTAGGAAATACCCTGATTATTTCGATACAGCACCCTGGTGAAGATTGCCCATTTAGACCTCAGACAACTCTGAAGCGAGACATCGAAATGTTGAACATAAATGGGACTGGTGTTTTTACCCAGGAACGCACAGTCCCTCGTGGAAGCAACTGGCCAAGTAACCTAACCAAGGCTGACGGTGGCGATGCAAAGCCCGTGGGACCACCGCGTCCTTCGGTAATTGGCATTCGCCGTAAGGAGTCAAATGGCAGGTTTATTTAATAACTTGCTTGATATCGAGATAGATTGTACAAGTCAGAAGTAAAATTTATTCTGGCTGATAAATAAACAGAGAAAACTAGCGCTCATTTGCTAGTTTTCCCTGTTTTTAAATATTGCTGCTAAGTTACTGACCTAACATTTGGAGATTATGCAAACTCGCATATAGTCCTCCGTGCCGCAGTAACTCCTCATGACTGCCTGATTCCACCAACTGACCTCGCTTCAGTACCAGAATCCGATCCACATTGCGGATAGTTGAGAGTCTGTGGGCAATAATTATCGCTGTACGTCCTACTAGTAAGTGATCTAGAGCATCCTGAATTAAAGCTTCTGTTCCTACATCTAAGCTAGCCGTTGCTTCATCTAGCACCAGAAAATGTGGTTCTCGAATAGCGGTACGGGCAAAAGCTAAGAGTTGCTTCTGTCCGCTAGAAAGATTTGTACCTCGTTCTCTTAACTGCGTGTCGTAACCTTGGGGCAATTGTTCGATAAATTGAGCAACATTAGTTGTCATAGCTGCCCTTTTAATTTCATCCAGGGTATACGTATCTCCTAAAGTGATATTGCTCTTCACATCTCCGGCAAACAAAAAGCCTTCTTGGAGAATTACACCCATGCGCCGCCGTAATTCTGACTGCGGTAAATCGCGAATGTCTACTCCATCTAAAAAAATGCGACCTTTACTGGGTTCGTAGAGACGGCAGAGCAAACGGATGATAGAGCTTTTACCAGCACCAGTGGGACCAACTAAAGCAACTTTCTCACCAGGATGAATCGTAAAATCTAGGTCTTTAATAACGTAGTCGTCGTCTTTGTAGGCAAACCAAACGTGCTCAAATCGGATTTCCCCTACTAACGATGCCAGAGGTGAGATTCCTTTTCCTTGCTCTGGATCGCGGATTTCAATTGGTTCATTTAGAATATCGTTAATTCGCTCTACAGCAGTAAATCCAGCTTGAATAGCAGTAAATTTTTCGGCAAACTGGCGCAGAGGGTCAAATAGACGCTGGGCAGATAATATAAATGTAGATAATGTCCCAAAGGTTAAGCGTTCTTGGAGGACAAGTAAACCGCCTAACCACAAAATTCCGGCGATCGCTACCAAACTAATCCATTCCAGCGTTGCCGATACCGCTGAGTCGTGAAAAATGGTTTTATCCACCTCACGAATATAGTGCTGGTTAGTAGAACGAAACAATTGGGCATTGAATTGCTCCCGACGGAACAGCTGCACCACATTAATCCCTACAATATTTTCTTGCAGAGTTGAGTTGAGGGCAGAAAGTTCTTCTCTAGCTTTGTAATTGGCGAGACGGAACTGTTGCTGGAAGTAAATAATTAGCCCTGTAACTGGTAACAGCATCAGTACCAGCATTAAAGATAGTTGCTGCTGGATGAAAAACAAGGTAACTATAAACGCCAGCATCCTAAACAAATCACTAACAATACCAATCGCCCCTGTAGTAAACACATCTCCTAGCGCTTCCACATCATTTGTCAGGCGGGTAATCAGTTTTCCTACTGGTGTCCGGTCAAAAAAGCGCACTGCCAAGGAGGTTACATGATCAAATAGGTCATTGCGAATATCAGCAGTAATTTGTTGCCCTACCTTTTGTACCAGATATCCCTGAACACCAGAGAACACCAGCTGTAGTACTACTGTTAATAGCAATAAGCCTTCCAGAATATTTAAACCCCGTGCCAAAGTCAAACCTTGAAGAAACTTGAAGGTGCTAGGTTCTTGGCGAATCAGTGAGATTGCCTGTCCGATTAGAATTGGTTGCAGAACTCCAGCCACGGCCAAAGGTACGAGCAATAGCATTGAAAGTGTCAGCAAACGCCCATGTCGGCGACCATAAGGCACTAACCGCAGAAATAATCGCCAGTCATTTTCGCGGGGTCGTCTCTTTTTCAGAGGCGGTGAACTTGTCATGATAAAACCACTAAAGTAATTTGGGCAACATAAAATAGCACGCTTTTTAAATGTAACGAATGTAGCAATCGCTCGGTTGTGTTGCAAAAAGTTATTAAGAACAGAAAACTGCTTGAAGAAGGAAACAATTATGCAGCTACTCCAAAGATTTCAGCTATGAATTTCACCTGTTCATTGACGGCTCCTTTTTTTACTTTCTTGACTTGTCCTTTGCTTAACAGGTTGATGATTTCATAACCTTTTAGCGTTCGTCTCGCCGTGTTGAACGAGCCAAATCCCATGCCAGGTTTGACTGACCTTTGAATAAATCTATGGTCTTGTTCAATGCGATTATTCAGATAGTTGTTCTGTCGCAGTTCCACTTCTGGCGACAGTTCTTCTTTGTCTTTAAGTTCGTCAATCGCTTTGGGATAGGCAGCATTTTTATGACATTAATGACACGAGGCTCTTGAGTGTGAAATGCATTCAACGCCTTGCGGAAAAATCGTTTGGCTCAAGAGCGCATCACGCTTGGCTGTGAGCAGAGCCAAGGTGTTTCCATCTGAATCTACTGCCCGATACAAGTATCTATCCTTGCCTTTGACCTTGATATAAGTTTCGTCCACTCTCCAAGAATCATTGGTCGGGCGCAGATGTGGTCGGCATCGCCTGTCTAATTCTTGTCCATGCTCCTGCACCCAACGGAACACCTTTGTGTGATCGATATCCATACCACGCTCATTCACCATTTCTGCTACTTGGCGGTACGAGAGTGGGTAGCTGAGATACCATCGGACACAACGAAGGATGATTTGGGCGCTGGGTTGTGCTGCCACTTGAACAGGTTGGACTTGGTCATCCAGAGGCTTGAATCTGAACCACGAGTTTCTCAGCTTATCACCTCGCTCGTTTTTTCCTACACAACCCAAGATTAAGCCAAGACCCCGACATCCGCTCATCTGACCCGGAAGAGCAAGATGCTTTCATAGCCAGCTTTGAGGAGCAAGTGCAACAGTTCAATCAAAAGCGAGACCCAAAAGACAAACGACCTTTGTTGGTAATGGCATCAGATGAAGGTAGATTTGGTCGCACTGGAGAAGTGCATCGAGCGCTGGTGTCCACCAGGATTCCGACCGACTATCGCTCGCCAGCAGGTGAGACAGTACGTTTATGCCTATGCTGCCGTCGCGCCCGCCTTGGGCAAGATGAGTTGTTTGATTCTGCCGTTTGCTAACACGGCAATGATGAATCTGTTTCTAGAGCAAGTGTCGCTAGATTTTGCCGAATACTTCGTTGTGCTTGAGCTAGACCGAGCGGCATGGCATCGTGCTAAATGCTTACAAGTGTAAGAGTTCATCCGTCTACTGCCGCAACCATCCTACAGCCCTGAAGTTATGCCTGTGGAACACCTCTGGGATGATGTCCGAGATAAGCACTTTAATAACCACATCTTCAATTCCCTGGATGATGTGGAATCTACTTTGTGTGCAGCATTGAAAGAACTCGATAGTGAGCCAGAGCGGTTGCGTTCGATGACGTTCTTCCCTCATTTAAGAATTACAGTCTAGAACGCGGCTTGGTATCAGTGGTGGCAACTATGAGAAAACTACAGCTAAGTGAATTTTCCTGAGACAAGCTTTGCAGTTGAAAAGGTAACTTTCCTGATGGAGTAGGGTAACCACAATGCTGTAATGAGAGCGATCGCCTATATCAAGTCTTTTATCAGGCGATCGCTTTCTATAACGCCAAAATCGACCAGAGGAGTCGAATCAGCAGTCTGGCTATTATTGAAGTGTAGTAAAACTAAAATGTAGGTATAGTTTGCTTTTTAATCAATTTTAGTAATCCGTGTCAGCAATGCGCCTTGCAACAATATTTGGGACAACACTCGCCTTGACAGTAGGCATTGGAGCACTTACCGCTAAGCTAGAGGCGATTCAGCTACGAGATGGTATTATTTACTTTGTCCAACCACCCGACCTTGTTGAAGCGACGACCACCTTCAATGGCGTAAATGTATGGGGCGCAACATACTATTTTACTATCAACGTCCCAGAGAATGCCGGAGAACGCTCCAGAGGGTAACAATAACTCAAAGGGAAGGAACAGACAACATCCGCTTTGACTTGGAAGACAGCCGCGCATTTGTTGGAACCCGCCCAGATAAAGGCGCGATTAACACTGGGTTCTGTAACAAGTGAAAAAAAGACAGTTTCAGTAACGTTTGCTCCCCTGTGACTCCGGGACAAACAATTACAATTGGTTTGCGCCCTGTTCATAATCCGAGGTCTTCCGGCGTTTACCTGTTTGGTGTGACGGCGTTTCCCTCTGGTGAAAAATCTCACGGTCAATTTCTTGGTTTTGGGCGGTTTCACTTCTATGGCGACGGGTTCAGACCGTTTGGCTTCTACTAGACAACTGATGTTGTGACCGTTAACCTGTGCTAGTAAGTGGCTGAACTTAAAAGATAGCGATAATGCCCCTTAGTTGCAATCGGTTGGGCAGGGGTAAAAATTACATCCCCATAAAATCTTTACATATACTTTATAGTTAAATAAAGATTTAGTGAAGAAGTATGGTGGACAAGGGTATTTTCACTGAAATTAGATAATACTAAATTTAGTAATACAAGTGATGAGGAGCGAGTGTTGTCAAAAAGACTTTAGCTCCTTCTTTCTTGTTTGTTTTACTAAAAATTTTGACTAAAGATGCGATCGTGAGCGCGTAAAATTATCCTTTAAACGATGGCGCAAGGAGCGAGCTATGTCTGATCCATCTAGCACACAATTACATTCGTCCGCCAAAACCTTTGGGGTTGATGCGTTAGCAGTGTGCCTTTACGACCAGGAAGCAGAACTAACCCAGGATGCAGCAAAAATCGCGCAAAACTATTTGCAGCATCTCCTCACTCAACAAAGTACCGCTGCTGTAATTCTGGCGACTGGTAACTCACAAATCAAATTTCTCGAAGCTCTAATTGGTTTAGGAGGCGTAGATTGGTCGCGGATTGTCCTTTTCCATCTTGACGAATATCTGGGAATTGATCCTGACCATCCCGCTAGTTTCCGTCGCTACTTTGCGTGAGCGCGTGGAGCAGCGGGTGAATCCTGCTGTGTTTCACTATATAGAAGGTGATGCGCTGCAACCATTGGATGAATGTTCGCGTTACACTCGGCTTCTCTTGGCACAACCGATTGATCTATGTTGCCTTGGTATTGGAGAAAACGGACACCTCGCTTTTAATGAGCCATCAGTGGCATCTTTTTTGCCGATCCTTATCATATAAAACTAGTGAAACTGGAATTGGCGACACGCCAGCAACAGGTAAGTGAGGGTCATTTTCCTGTTCTCGAAGCTGTGCCACAATATGCTTTCACCCTGACAATTCCCATGCTTTGCTCCGCTAGAAAAATACTTTGCCTCGCACCAGAAAAAACGTAAAGCTTTGGCAGTGAAACAGATGTTAAGAGGCTCAACGCCATACCCTGCTTCAGTGCTCCGAACCCAAGCTCAGGCAACGTTATTTCTGGATGCAGATTCGGCAAGCTTGCTCTAAGCTAGCTCCCATGCACCCTGCACGTTATACAATGGCAGCTTTTGATTTCGCCATTTGGGATTCTGTAATCCAAGTGCCGTGAAATCCATAAGGCACTCTTTGAGGGATGATTATTCGCGCCACTGGCTCGGCGGTTACATCCTGAGCGCTTACAACCACCAGTTCTGATTTTTGTTCTGCGCGATCGTAGACGAAAGTGAGCAACCAACCGTGATCCTCGGCAGTAGCATCAGGATGAGGAACAAACACTCCTTCCCCTCCATAGCGTCCCTCTTGTCCAAAAAAGTGAGTCTGGGATTTACCAGTAAGTAGATCGTACTTAATCAAGCCATCGAATAGAGGCATCGTACCCAATACCATCCGTGCTGTATAGCCGTATCGAGTTGAGCGTCCCAACCATTGCTCATTCACACGGGGAAACTCTGAGGCAGTATCATCCAATTGCTCATCAACTACCGCACCTGTCTTGGAGATTAAACCGCCACTGATGCAGATGAGGGATGTTACTCTTGCTGTCATGGTTGCTTGAAGCATCAAGCACCGTAGTACCATCCATCCGACAGGCAACAAGAATAATTTCTGATCCAGACTCATAAGCATTGAGGGTATGGAAAACGTAGCAGGCTTCTGACTCAAACCAACGAATACTACTGTTATCTCCATGCCGAGGTAGAATACCAAAGCGACTAGGGCGGTCTGGCTCGAACCTTAATGCTGGCTCTCCTTGTCTCATTCTTGACAAGCGAAATGTCAGAGGCAGATCCATAAAGATGGTGTAATGTTCGGTGATGGCGAAGTCATGCATCATCACACCCACTGGTAGGTCAATCGGTACTGTCCGCAGCACTCCCTCGTTGAGACGACGCTATAGTGCAGGTAGGTGCAGCCGCCGGAGAGTAGCCAAAAACATCATCTCCCCAGTAATGGCATCTACTTTAGGATGAGCTGTGAAGGCGACATTAATTGCCCCTTCATAGGTGTAAGAACCGACAGTCTCTAGTTCTGTAGCACTTAAGTAAATGCGTGCGCCTCCTTCCCAAAGTGCCAAAGGCGATCGCCATGCCATACCAAAGCAGTATTAGCGGTGTTTTTCGATGGCTCATATAAGGATTGTCCATCCGCGGCGGTTCCATTAACCCTGTCCAGATAGCACTTTTAGCTTCATGCTCAATTTTCCATCCTTTTGTCTGCACATAACGGTTGTAATATCGTGCTATGCCATTACTAATGTTTACTGCGTGCAACATTCCGTCACCATCAAACCAATGGTAGCGACCCAAGGGAGGAAACTGAGGATTGGGACCGTTACGGACAAACAGACCGCATAAGTCATTAGGTAGTTCACCTATTACTAGGAGGTTATCGCTCGTACTTTCTGAGTGTACAGGGGCAAAGTTGCCATCGAGATAGGGATTAACTGCTGTCTTAGTCATGCTTTGAAGAACGCCAATGATTTAGCTACATTTCCAAGATAAACCTGATGAGAATTTACCTATGTGCAGAATCTATTGGAGCGCTCAAAGATGCAACCGCTCCAAACTGACTCTTAAACAAAAATGTTGAATTGCAATATTACTAGCGACATCGACCGACACTAGATCAAACAATATAAAACGAGCATGGAGGGACGGAACCCCGACCCCTCAGAACCGGAATCTGATGCTCTATCCACTGAGCTACATGCCCTTGCACTGTAAAAGCATAGCATTTTCAGCGGTCAAGTGACACTTAATCAACAGAACTTCTCAAAATTAGTCACTTGATCCAGTAAATGTTAGTTTACTGGTACTCTACTGGTATGTCTCGGATGTTAAAGAAAGTTGCCCGTTGAGCTTCTGCATTTGCAGTTTTATCGCTTGTCTCTGCTCATAGTTTTGGTTTCTACACATCAATTACTGTAGCCGATGGTAACTCTTGCCATGACTCGTTTCTCTATCTGAACCCTCTACCTAAACACCAATGGTATAGACTTAACTATCTTCCACTTAAGTGATTATAGCTCGCTTAATTTGGTGCATGTGCTAGCTATTGATAAAACTGCAATGGTAAAAGCAATCGGATTTTATAGACTTTTTCACAATACTAGCAAGTCAAACCAAGCGCGATCGCAGCCCCATAAAAATTGGGAGTAATGATAAAGTGTTCGCCCCGATAAAACTGTAATCGTGAAGACGATAAGGTGAGTGCAGCCCTACTTATTGGATGAATGTATTTAACGCGATGCCTTCGGCGGTATGCTCTTCGACCATGCTACGCAAACGCAAAGCGACCATCGCTGTTTGATTTTAAGGCAAGATAATAGCTTTTTACTGATACTAGTTCACTACTTTTCATGCGATTGATCTTCAATAACACAAACTAAGTAGTTATGAATTATGTTTTATATAAGTTCGTAATACATCATTAATCAAAGTTTGGTAACCTTTTTCTTGGGCGTGTGTTTTAAACCATTCCAAAACTTCGGTATCAACTCTGATGCTAATCTGTTCTGTTCTTGGTTTACGCTTTACCAATTTAGCCTTTTTGAAAAACTCTTCATCTAGAGGAGGAATATCTGAGTAGTCAATATCTTCATCAGACATTGCCTCAAGCTCTTTCGCGCGTTCCTCGCTCATAGGAGGTATCTCATCAATATGCTTGCGTACAGTAGTCATAATACAATTGCTTTTCCTTCTTGTTGGCTCGGCGAGCAGAAATAATCCTAATTCTTGCTTCTCGTTCGGTGTAAACAACACTCAAAATTACCATCTGACTGTTTCTGCCAATCCTAATAAACCTTACTTCCCCGTACTCAAACCGAGTATCAACTATTTCATATATGGGGTAGCAAAAGATTTCGGCAGCTTCTTCAAAACTAATTCGATGCTTCTTTTGGTTGGCTTTGTTTTTTCCTTCGTCCCATTCAAATTCCATATTTTGTATATACATTTTAGTATATACATTATCTAAAGTGCTCGCTCTTGGTCAAACTGAAATGATGAAAGTAATTGCTCTTGATAAAACTAGAATAGTGAAGGTGATCGTTGATACAGGAATTGTCAAGGCGATAGCGAAGTGCTGATGCTAGCAGATCGTAGCATTACTGATTGGATGAGTATATTTAACGCGATGCCTTCGGCGGTACGCTCTTCGAGCATGCTACGCAAACGCAAAGCGACCACCGCGCTTTTGATTGTAAGGCAAGGCAATCGCTTGTTACTGATACTAGTTCACTACTGGTAATGCGTAGACGTACAGCAGGATACCACAGACATTACTCTTTTTCTAACTGCATTAGAAACTCTCTTTGTTCCATTATATGCAACTAAACTATGACACCATTTAGTGGTATCAAGCTTTGAATTATCATGATCGCACATAAGCCTTGCCTAAAGATAATTCAGCCCTCCAGTTAGCAAGATCAGCAAAAGCGCGATCGCGGTAAGCTCCATAGCGTTCCTGTTTGTTCTTAATTCTTTCTCCCATTTGGGGCAAAATGCCAAAGTTAGGCGGTATTGGTTGGAAATGCTTAGGTGATGCCGAACTGATAAATTCAAACAGCGACCCCATCATCGTTGTTGCTGGTAGCGTCAATGGTACTTTACCCAAAACTAGCCGTGCTGCATTTATTCCAGCCAACCAGCCACCAGCCGCCGCTGCTGTGTAGCCCTCAGTACCAATCAATTGTCCAGCTGCTAATACAGTAGGATATTGTTTAAATTGCAGCGTCGGTTGCAACAGTTGAGGTGCATTGATGAAGGTGTTACGGTGCATCACTCCCAGCCGCACGAACTCCGCATCTTCTAACCCAGGAATCAACTGAAATATCCGCTTTTGCTCACCCCAACGTAAATTCGTCTGGAAGCCCACCATATTCCACAGTTGCCCAGCTTTATCTTCTTGGCGTAACTGCACTACCGCGTAGGGACGTTCCGACTGATTCTCAGGGGCGCGGAAATCCCCTTTACGAGCATCAAATAACCCCACAGGCTTCAGCGAACCATAACGCATTGTGTCTTCCCCGCGCTGTGCTAATTCTTCAATCGGCAGACAGGCTTCAAAAAATTTAGCCGTTTCCCGCTCAAAATCCTTCAATTCTATTTGTTCGGCAGCACGAAGTTCTTGCCAAAATCGCAGATACTGTTCCCGATTCATTGGGCAGTTGAGATAAGCAGCGTCTCCTTTGTCGTAGCGAGAGGCAAGAAAGGCGATATCGCGGTTAATCGATTCTCCGACTACAATCGGGCTAGCAGCATCGAAAAAGCTAAGGTATTCCATACCCGTAAAGGAGCGCAAATCTTCTGCTAGCTGCGGGCTGGTTAAAGGTCCAGTAGCTAAAACAACAATTCCTGCGGGAATTTGATTAACTTCGCCACGACGCAGTTCAATTAAAGGATGACGCGAGAGAGTTTCAGTCAAGTCGTGGCTGAATTGTCCTCGATCTACAGCTAGCGCCCCACCAGCAGGAACTGCGTGTTCATCAGCTTTAGAAATGACAATCGAACCAAGCGACGTAGTTCTTCGTGCAATAAACCAGCAGCGCGATCGCTCGACTGCGCTCAAAGAATACTGCACACTAGTTCTGCCAAACGTTCCTGAGGATGGGCGGGGCTAAACGCTGCGGTCTCATTTCATGCAGAATCACAGGTACTCCAGAAGCAGCAATTTGCCATGCTGCTTCTGTTCCAGCTAGTCCACCACTATAACTTGAATAGGTGCATCACAATCTCCTCCTTAATCCAACTCTTAGCAAGGAACACGGAAAGCTATAGCCATGACAGGAGTATTCCTACACCTCTAGTCTGATTAAATCTGCAACGTTTCGAGTAATAAATTTAGGAGCTGGCAGAATAATGATTACTAATAAACTTAGTGCTAGCAACCCTAAAATGTCGCGTTTGTTATCTAATTCACTAACATCATTCAGGGCTGGTTCATCCGTAATCGGCATAAAAAATAGGATAATTGCCCATACCAAAAATCCAGACTGAATTAAAGAAAGCCCTAATAACAAAAATCTAGCAATTTGACCGATTACTATAGCTGTTCGTTGCCCAAACATTGCATGGACAATGTGGCCACCATCAAGCTGTCCTACTGGCATCAAGTTCAAAGCAGTCACAATTAGACCTAAGAAACCTGCTAAGGCGACTGGATGCAAGTCAATTGCTTGGTCAGCCGTCACTGAGTCACTCAGCGCTAGCTTACTGAGCAGCGCCAGTAAGAGGGAATAGTTGGGATTAAGGGCATCTGGGTCTAACACATTCCCTGGCTGCTCAGGCAGGGTACAACGGTAGAAATGAGCTAAACCCCAAATTAACAACGGCAATGTCACGACAAAACCTGCCAAGGGACCAACAATGCTAACGTCAAATAAGGCTTTACGGTTTGGTACGGGCGATCGCATTTGAATAAATGCGCCAAATGTTCCTAAGAAAAAAGGGTACAGGAATAAAGTATGGTAATGTTGCCCGAATTTTATAGAACCGGAGCCGTCAGGTAGTGACCGAGTTCGTGGATGCCCAAAATTGTCATCAGGCTAAAGCATAAGGCAGCCCACTCAGTAGTACAGCCTAAGCTAGATTCTAAAGTAGAGATATTAGCATTAGCAATCCCTACTCCAACCAAAGTCGTAGTAAACTGAATTTGTTGCCAGCAGTCCTAGTGCTAATCTAGGGCGTGTTACCTGCTGTTTAGAACTTCGTCAGTTGGACGTTGGGGATTGGGAACAGGGCAAAGAAAGGTTTTCCATTTCCACCGTCTTGAAAGACAACCAAGCGATCGCCAAACTGTGCTTCAATATTTTCCCGAATCCGTTGGTATGCAACTGCTGGTGTTGTTTTTAACTGCCCCTGACAAATAACCGCTTGAGGTCGATACTCAATGTTGTGGATGTAGTAAACAGACCAGGGAAAACAATTCCGCAGCTGACAGTTTCTTCGGCTTGATCAATAGGACGTAATGGCGCAGCAGCAGATGTTGCTTGCCGCAGTGGCAGTGATTCTGAGACTGATTTTTAGTTGGTGCTGCCTTTGGGTTTAAACCTACGACCCCACTGAATCAGGCCAGCATGATAAAAGGGCAAATTATGAATGGTCCAATCATTAATGCTGTTGGCATTTGATTAGGTCCATACTTTGCAGTCCACGCACTCAAATCAGTGCTGGTGTCATTAACACAAGCCACAAGATCCAGACTGGCGTTCGCGTAATCCCCAACATCAGTGTTGCACAATTAAATAAGTAAAAAGTCCCAGAAGAAGGAGAAACCAAAATTCCATGCTATTTTCAGATAATTTGGAAGGTATATCTCAATTTGTTGTATTGATACACTTAAAAGTAACAAGCTACACATATCAAAACTGTGTTTTACCCAACGTTTCAGCGCTAAAGTTTAAAGCTATAACGTCTCAACTTTAAAGATTCATTCGTGTACTCAGATTTACCCGATCCCCCAAGGCCAGTTCTGCTCCTGGTTCCTTGCAAAGACAAAGTAGTTTTCTAAACCACCACAGGCTGTTCAGGACAATATTTTCAGTACTTCCACCAAATCGGGACACTTTAGAGGAACTTCTTATCTTATTGTAGGAGGAGTGAATATCTTGGTCGATTGTCGGCTTGGAATCAAGCAAACGAAAATTTTTGCGCTCTCTTTAGGGAGTAGAATTACTATTTCTCACTCACCGAGGCGGCATTGGTAAGACGCAAAAGTGCAGAAAGTGTTTGGCTGTGAGATTTTGATTCAGGAGCAGGAAGCTTATTTACTGCCTGGGGTTAAAAGTAGCTACGTTTCAGCATGAGTTTACTCTCAGTTCACTCTTGCAGGCAATTTGGACACCGGGGCATTCGCCTGGTTTCCTCCTGCTTATATTACATAAATAAAGATTCTCACTTATTGTTTCTGGCGGCACTTACTCCCAAATCGTTTAGGTGTGAGCCAGTGCCATTGCGGACAGCTAAAACCTTTCACTGGCACAGGCAAATTAAGAGTGTTCAGTTATTGCGCGATCGCCACGCCTGAAACTCTGTAATACATTTGTCCAGGTGCTAATATCGGCTTTCTTCGGGGTAAACGGGTTATTAATCAGGCATACCCACGACTAGATAACCCGGATTTAAGAGCGCTGCTGCAAGCAAAACCTATTCTCTAGTTAGATGGGATCGATCTCCCCTTTAGAAGATTAGAGCAGACAGCAATGAATATTCAATTCTTTAGAGGTCAGCGGTTGACTTATTTGAGCAATTTTTTGGGAGGTTTTTCCATAAAACAATATCCAGAGAAATTCTCCGATAGTATAACCATTTAGGGCTTTGTTGCATGAATCAATAAAAGCGAGTTGTTTCCCCTGTTGTAAAGTGATAAATTAGCGCTCTACTTTGTAGGTATCAGGATTGCTCACTTGAATCATGCGGTTAAGCACTGCACACTGAAGGAATAACTCTACTGCCTGTTGCTCAAAGCAGCGTCGTCGTAGCTTGCCACCAAAGAGACTTTTAAGACGAAAGATAGTGTTTTCAACGATTGAGCGCCTGTGGTAGTTGCTCTGGCGTTGCCACCAGCTCGTCCGATTTGATGAATGCGTCGGAGATTTTCATCCGCGAGTATGAGTGAGCATGACAATCAAGTTGTTTTTGGATACGCGCTCCTTGACGTGGTGGAATAGCAGCTCGCGCTTGCTTGTCGGCAATGGCATCATAGCAGGAGCGTTGGTCGTAAGCTCCATCTGCACTTACTTGTTCAATCTCATCAACAATATTTTGAAGTAACTCTGGCAGTGCTGCACCATCACTAACATTATTCGTGCTAGCCATCGCAGTCAGTATTTCCCTGTTGCTTCATCAACTCCCAGGTGCAGTTTCCTCCATGTTCGCCGCTGTGCGCTACCATGCTGTCTTACTTGCCACTCTCCTTCCCCGTACACGCCTTGACTCCGGTAGAATCCACTACTACATGACGTGAAAAGCCTGTCTTGATTATTGGTAATTCTACCTCTAGTTTTCCTAGCCGTCGTGACAATGTGCTGTGGTCGGGGACTGATAAATTCACACCCATCAACTCGAACAGTGACTCTAAAAAACCCTGTGTTTGTCTTCCTGCTAAGTGAAACAACGATTGAATTGTTCCCATAGTGGCGATTGCCACATCCGTGTAATTTAGCGATGCCCCACGAAGCCCCGTCTTCTCCCTGCTCAACCAATTCTCTAGCACCTCTTCACTTATCCAAAACGTCAGATTACCCCTCAGTTTGAGGGCAGCATTGTACTTTTTCCAGTTCCGAATTCGGTATTGCTGTCTAGCTACGGCTTTGGCATTGTTGAGTAGACCTTTTACTCCTCAACACCTAACACACTCACTCCATACATGACTATTTATGCAACAAAGCCACCATTTAGCACAATATCCAGAAAAAATCTCGATATCATCGCATGAATATAGGAAAGTTTCTTGATATCACCCCACATAGGGTGGATATATGGAAAAATTCTGCTTTTGTGTCCTATAGGTAGATGAACAGAAACTTTCCACATAATAACTAGTTAGGCACAACTGATAAGCAGAGAAAAACTTGATATGCTTGGAAAAGTGACACCGGGATCGACAAAGCCGACTGGTCATCGTAGATCATACTGAAACTTATGGTCGACATATATTGGCCAAAGTTGCCAAGAACTTGAATGTCTCAAAATGTGTAGACTTAGGCAGGGCAATGGTGATGATCTGTTGGTAGTAAAAGAATGTCACCTAATAGCGAATTAATCGAGTTGATTTGGTAGCTGGAATAAAGAAAATTAGTTGATAGAGGCATAGAGCTTCATAACTTTCAATATAGAAAACCAATCATTTCCTTTTAAAAGGAAAAACCATAGACCTCTTTCTGGCAAATCAAATTCTTGAACACACTATGAAATCTACTGGATCAATCACGAGATATTTAGAACTCTAAAAGTTGGAGGATGTCTGTATTTAGGCGTTCCAAACATTCTATCTCTTCATAATCGCATTCTAGGATTTCTTGGTGTTCATCAACTTGTGCAAAGATAATTTCTGCTCATGTCAGAGTGTTTTCTAAAGGCGACACGCTTTTGTTTTTACCGTGAAATAGCAAGTGGTTTTTCCGAAATAGAGGAGTTTTATGGTTCACAATTCTATCCATTCCCAAAATATTCGCGCCCTTAGCATCACTTTTTCCGTCACTTGCTTTTTCAATCTTTTTTCTTAATAAGAAAGACCTCGAAATACAACGGAGAGTTCATCGTGGCCTTCATCAGTACAGTTGGAAACGAATTTCTATTTAGGTCATGATGCCTAACACTACGTTGGAGTGGCGGGCGAAATACCTTAGTTGTGTGTTCAAAGGGTATCTAACGCCGCTCAACTCCTAACGTTCGACAGCTTTCGTTGTTTGTGGCTATCCTGAAACACTGATATAAATACTTCTATTATGTTTGATGGTTTCACTCGTAAGCAAGTCAAAACTCAAGAAACTACAATCAGCCTCGTTCGAGGGTGGTAGCAGTTATCCAATTTTGCTGTTGCATGGCTACCCGCAAACTCATGTCTGCTGGCATCGCGTCGCCGCCGTTAGACCACTATGAGGGTGCAACTCAAGAAACCGTAAGTTTTCAGTTAAGCGTGGTTAGGATGTCTATTAGGTTGCGATCGCGCTTGCCAAATCTTCACTCCAGCAACCAACCAAATAATTCTTTCACTGTCAGACTAAAATCTTTAGCAAATTCTGGCACTGGTAATTGCGCTTCTGGTTGATCGTAAAAGTTGCTGCTTGATGCGGTAGATGCACAAATACAGATTGTTCTTCTGGATCGATCAGCCAGCCCATTTGCGTTTCGTACTTCAAGCAATACAAAATATTTTTTGTAACTTTTGTCTGGCTCTGGTCAGGTGAAAGAATTTCAATTGTCCAGTCGGGTGCAATCAAAAATGTTGGCAACTGAACGGTTCTCTTTGGGAAGTCCTGACCAAGTGAACATAAAAATATCAGGGACTAGCGAGCGTCCTCAAAAGTACAGCGAAGCTCTGAAAAAGCTCGTGCAATCTGCTTAGGCTTCAAGACTGAGTTAATTGCCGGGAGCTAACTCGTTTGAATTACGCTGTGTTCTCCGAGGCATTGGCTTTTTGAATATATGCCCATCAATGTATTCGCTAGCGGGTTCTGTTTCCGGCAACTTTAAAAATTCCTCTAGCGTTAGAACTTGAGTAGGTATTTTGTACCATTGAAGTTTTCCTGATCAGAACCCCAGTTGCACTTCTTTCGTTATTCTACGGACGGTACAAGCAATTTGCGCGGTTTGACAAGTCGTCGCAGCGTAGACGGAAGGAATTCTTGCTTGTGTTAGAGGTTACTCGCTGCCGCTGTCGCTCGTTAGGAAGTAAGGAAATTCCTTACCTTTAGGCTTCTAACTATGTTCTGCTACCACGGAAGTGCTTCTCAACAGTTCGACCGCAGCTTGATATTGCTGATCGCCTTCTGTCCCTAGCTGTTCACGAGTAATTGCTTCTAGGGAGACTACGCGGTCTGGTGTAATGCCTAGCTTGTGAATATCTCGATGGTTAGGGGTTTCGTACTTAGCAATGGTGACAGCTAATCCAGAGCCATCTGACAAATTAAATAAGGACTGAATCAAGCCTTTACCAAAGGTTTTTTCTCCTACCAGTTGAGCACGATCGTTATCTTGCAGTGCTCCAGCTAAAATTTCACTAGCGCTGGCAGTTCCTTGATTAACTAAAACCACAAGTGGATCGTGAGTCAGCGCTGATCCAAATGCTTCAAAGCTACCCTGAATCCCTTGGCGATTAACCGTGTAAACAATGGTTCCTTGGTCTAACCACAAACGAGCAATTTCAATTCCTGCTTGCAACAGACCACCAGGATTATTCCGCAGATCGAGAATATAAGCTTCGGCTCCCTGTTTTTCCAGTTGAGCGATCGCTCTCGCGAATTCTGTTACCGCATTAGCATTAAATTGGCTCAGGCGAATGTATCCAATCGGCACTTCTTGTGCAGAAGAACGCAATTCTGCAACTACAGGATTAAGAGCAATGCGATCGCGCACCAATTGAATTTCTCTACTATCTCCCTGGCGCTCCAGCATCAAAGAGACACGACTACCAATCGCACCGCGCATTCGCGCTGCAGCTTCGTCAAGCGTAATTTTTGTTGTGGGGATGCCATCAATCTGGATAATCTGATCATGCGCTTGAATCCCTGCTTTTTCTGCTGGGGAGCCAGCGATCGGGGCTACAACTTCCAGTTGACCAGTCTTAGTAAGAGCAATTTGCAATCCCACCCCCGTCAGTTCACCAGACGTATTTACCTGTAAACTGCGGTATTGCTCCGGTCTCAAGAACCGAGTAAAAGGGTCGTCAAGGCTAGCAAGCATTTGCTCAATCGCATTGTAGGTGGAATCTTTATCTACAAGCTGCTGTTTGAGAATTGTTTGCCGAACTACTGCCCAGTTTTGATGATTAAATGTATCGTCCAAGTAAGTGCGATTTACAAGCCGCCAGGCTTCGGATACCAGCTTCTGCTCCTCCGTCAAAGCGATCGCTGGTCTACTCAGGGCAAACGTCAGCACGATTGGTAGTAACAGTAAAATTCCGTCGCGAAAAACTCGTTTGTACATCTACAACTTATCCCAAAATTTGCTCTCTCAATCCTAATTGCGCTTTCTGTATACCAGTGTTTATGAAAACACCCTCTCGATTATGTTAATTTTTTTATAGAACCGATGCAGAAAGATTTAACTACTGACGGGAAATGACAACACTCAGATGCCTCAGTAGTTGAACCAACTACACCGAGTTATAACCAACTGGATTTCCAGTAATTGGCACTTTGAAAAGCCTCCCCTCCCTTCGGTGAGATTGGGAGTTTCAATAACCGTAATTAATGTTTTAGGAACTCTTGCTTCATGTTTTCTAAACAGGTAACAGACTCAAAAGTATATGACTGGTTTGAAGAACGCCTAGAGATTCAGGCGCTCGCTGAGGACGTTACTAGCAAGTATGTCCCTCCCCACGTCAATATCTTCTACTGCTTCGGCGGGATGGCGCTGACTTGCTTTTTGATCCAGTTTGCGACTGGATTTGCGATGACGTTCTACTACAAACCGACAGTCACCGAAGCTTATACTTCCGTGCAAGCTCTGATGACTGAGGTAAATTTTGGTTGGCTTATCCGCTCCGTTCACCGCTGGTCTGCCAGCATGATGGTGCTGATTATGATCCTGCACACTTTCCGAGTTTACTTAACAGGTGGTTTTAAAAAGCCCCGTGAATTAACCTGGATAACAGGTGTTATTTTAGCCGTTATCACTGTTTCATTTGGTGTGACCGGTTACTCGCTGCCTTGGGATCAAGTTGGCTACTGGGCTGTGAAAATTGTTAGCGGTGTGCCAGAGGCAATTCCTATAGTCGGAACCACAATTTCTGATCTGCTGCGTGGCGGTTCAAGCGTAGGTCAAGCGACGCTAACTCGTTACTACAGCGCCCACACTTTTGTGCTGCCCTGGCTGATTGCCGTTTTTATGCTGTTGCACTTCTTAATGATCCGCAAGCAAGGTATTTCCGGTCCGTTGTAACTTAAAGTATAGGCTTGTCGATTAGCCTTGTAACTCCAATCACATAGCCGTCAGCAATTAGCCTCAAGACGAGTTGTTTTTAAACTGATAACTAAAAACTAAAAATTAACACTTGGATCTTTTGCTAAAAGCTGATAGCAACAACTGTTTTGACTGAACTTACAAAGGATACTGTTAACGATGGGAACACAGAAAAAACCAGATATAACCGATCCAATATTACGCGAAAAACTTGCTAAGGGCATGGGTCACAACTATTATGGTGAACCAGCTTGGCCTAATGACCTGCTATACATTTTCCCCGTTGTAATCCTGGGAACTGGGGCGTGTATTGTTGCCCTTTCGATATTAGACCCTGCTATGGTTGGGGAACCAGCGAATCCCTTTGCAACACCATTAGAGATTCTGCCGGAGTGGTATTTATATCCTGTCTTCCAGATTCTGCGCTCCGTTCCCAACAAACTTTTAGGGGTTTTAGCAATGGCTGGTATCCCTTTGGGATTACTAGTTATTCCATTCATTGAGAACGTTAATAAGTTCCAAAATCCATTTCGGCGTCCTGTGGCGACTACGTTATTTATGATTGGCACTGTAATCACTATTTGGCTGGGCATTGGTGCTACGTTCCCAATCGATAAATCCTTCACGCTAGGTCTTTTCTAAATCAGCTACAAAATAGCGTTTTGATGCCTGTGTATTCCTGATTAAGTGCTGATGTGCTAGTGAGGTTTACCAGGCATCAATTTTAGTAACAATTAGCTTTTTTTAGCTAATGAATAATTATTTTTTACTTTAATGGTCAAGCTAGAGCGTATTAAAGCAAGACCGTGTTTGTTACGAACATTATTTCTACTGTTGGGAACTTATTTACCTAATCTAGATTGAACAGCTTGAAATTAGAAGATAGAATTAAGGAAAGCCTCTTAATTCAAAAAAGATTCAAAACCAAGTAAAATACTTTTATAGAAAAAGGCTAGAGTTAATTCCTCCTGCATCGCTTGGGACAATTTATCTACGAGCGCGGTACAGATGAAAGAAATCTATTGCTTATTAAGCGTAGTTGAAATAAACGCTAAATGCAACAATTATTACTAGTAATGCGTCTATGCTACTAGCTCTTTAAGGAAACTAGCTATCCTAGAGGCACAGGAGACAAGCAATAAAATGAGCCTCAAATCCTTTCAATTCAATTTCTCTAACCTAACCCGTTGGATTACCCTTTTTGTAGTTATTTCCTTACTAGGTTCTGTGGGTCTAGGCTGGTTGGTTAACTCGTTTCTAGTTTTAGTTGGGCTGCTCTTGATAACACCAATTTTAGCGTTTGGCGGTTTTCGGTGGTGGCTACAACGCAATTTAGTCCAAAACCGCTGCCCTGTCTGCGATTCTGAATTTACTGGATTAAATCGAACCCAGCTACAATGTCCAAGTTGTGGCGAACCGCTCAAGGTGAAACAGGGACAATTCAACCGTTTGACACCTCCTGGCACAATTGATGTGCAAGCAGTTGAAGTAACAACCCAAGCAGAGGAAGAAGAAAAGGAGGTGCAAGAGACCAAGAGCGAGCTGTCTCGGAAGCGTGGTAGGATTCTGGCTG
>JAUJND010000144.1 GCA_030446505.1 Chroococcidiopsidaceae cyanobacterium YX2bin18
AATTATCATATTATAACTCACTCTATCAAATACACAAATAATTCTAACAGATGGTTTAAAATTTATTAAAAACCTAACCACCGTTCCCTTGCACTGCTCTGTATGAGATGTAGACTTACATATCCGCATTCAATTTAAGGTCTAAATTTTGTTTGATTCAATTAATGTTATTGAGGTTAGATTATGTGAGGGTAGAAAATTAAGGTGATTAGCTTAGAAACTTAGGGCTTATTTATATTAATTGCTATATGAAAACATTTGAATTTGTCATATTTGGAGGAATTCACCATCTTCAGTATGCTGTTATCAAGTAAAGAAACTTTTTATAAAAAAAGTTGTCTAAAGTATAAAAGCTATTTTAACTGCATTACGCTAATATTTGAACCCAACACTAGATTTGTTGATGCTGTACTAATGAATCAAAAATTTGAGTACTTCATGAAACATAAATTTGTGAGGGCATTGGATAGCTCTTACCAATTTAACTGGTTTGATTGGTTTTGCCTCTGGTATCCTCCAGGCTGGTTAATTTTATTTAACCGCCATTGGCAACACTATCATGCTGATCCCAAAGGTTGGAATTGGCTAGAATACAGTTTATTTTTAATTCCTGGTGGGTTTTATTTAGCGCTGCTGATTCGCTGGTTACGTTTAGGTTGCCGTTTACCCCAAAATCAGGGTTATGAATTTGAGCCAAAGTATCAGCAAGCCTTCCGAGATGAAGTTCTTGCTCCAATTGTAAAATACTATTTTCGCGCCGAGCTACAACAAGTTGAGAACTTGCCTCAAACGGGACCGTTGATTATAGCAATGAACCATGCAGGGATGTGTTTTCCCTGGGACTTCTTGAGCTTAGGTTATCTTTTAAGCGAGACACGTGGCTGGATTGTGCAGCCGTTAGCCGATGTTGCGTTGTTTGAGCATTCTTGGATAAATTGGTGGTTACCCCCTGGATGGTCGCAAGTTATGGGTGGCGTAAAGGCAGAGGTAGATGAGTTTGAAGCTGCTATAGCTCAAAAAACAATACTGCTTTACGCTCCAGAAGGTTTACGCGGTCCGGCAAAGGGATGGAAAAAGCGCTATCAACTTGAAACGTTTGAGTTGAGTTTCATTCGTTTAAGCGATCGCTATCAAATTCCAATTCTGCCAGTGATTTGCATTGGTAATGAGTCATTGCATTCTTGGGCAATAAATTTTGAAAAATTAGCCAGACGACTAAAGCTTCCTTTCTTACCTATTTCGCTATTGATGTTCGTCTTTATTCTTTTTCCATCAATGGGAATTTGGGCAATGAGAACTCGTCTCCGTTACTTTGTTCAACCTCTAGTTCGACCGGAAGTGATAGAAGTATTTAAAGTTAATCAACAAAAAATCTTACGAGAGCGAACAGTGGCTTATCGACGCGCACAGAATTTACGAGAAAAACTACAAAGTACAATTAAACAACTACTAACTATTAAATCACCTATTTTGTAACTCACCAGCTTCTTAGCTAAAACTGTAGATTTGCTCTCTTCTTATTGAAGATTTTAGCTTATGGAGCTACTGGATGTAAAAATAATAAATCCTCTTTGATTAAATTTCATACGAATCAAGTACAAAAAAATACTTTCTCAGATCTTACTAAAAAAGTTACTACTTATATGTGATAGGAGCTTTTACTAATGAGGCGATTGCAGAGCTTAAAAATAATGTCAACCTTGTCCTTAGTGTTTAACAAAAAGAATCTCAATAATTTTTGGGCTGTGCGGATCTTTATGAGCTAGAAGTACTTTACGCATTGTAGAGTACAAAATTTATAAAAATAGAAATAACTCTGGAAAGTGAATTTAGCCACCATCTTTGAAGCGATAACCTTTGCCGTAAACTGTATGAACTAATGGTGTTTCACCTGGTACTTCAATTTTACGGCGCAGTAGACGAATCAAAGCTGCCAGAACATTGCTACTAGGTTGTTCATTGTCTTTCCATAGATGTTGATGAATCTGTGTGTGGGTCAACAACTGACCAGCATGGCGCATAAAATATTCCAAAAGTTGACTTTCTTTTTCCGATAGCTCAATTACGCGTTTTTGACGATAGGCTAGCTGATTCTCGTAATCTAGCTCTAAATCTGCAACCTGAAGCCGTTGGCTTGTAGCGGCGGTTTCAGCACCTGAACGACGCAATAGGGCGCGGACTCGCGCTAGTAACTCTCGCAGTTCAAAGGGCTTAACTAGATAGTCATCAGCACCAGCATCTAAGCCTTGGACTCGATCATCTAGGGTGTCTTTAGCGGTGAGGAAGAGGACGGGTGTGGTTTGTCCATGCGATCGCAACTGCACAGCAATCTCTAGTCCTGTTTTGAAGGGCAGCATCCAATCGAGAATCAGCAGATCGTAACTACCTTGTGCTGCCATCTGGCTACCAACTGAACCATCATAAGCCACATCAACACTGTAACCTTCACGAGTTAGCACTCGGCTCAGGGGGTCAGTTAATTCAACTTCATCATCAACCAAGAGAATTCGCATCTTACAAGCTTAATGAAAATTAATCGCATTTGTTATATATGCTAAAAACAGGTAAACTCCTTTGAATGTAGTTCACTAGGAGGTTTATTACTAATAGAATATCTCAATATCATTTAAAACTTGTTAAAACTTAATTTTCAGCCTTTTACAAAATGTAAGGTTAAAACCGTGAATCCACCGTACTTTGTTAGCCGTACTTGATTAAGAAAAATTTTAAAGTTGTAGAACCTATAGGTTTTGTACCAAGTCGCAAATTTTATTGCACCTATATCAAACATAAGGGGTTTCACGATGTCCACAAGATATAATAGTTTTTTCTTGTCAACTATAGGGAAGACGAGCGAAACCTTTAGCATATTCACTTATGATGTAACTACAACCACGAGCGGTCATATCTTGGCATACAATGGTTCCTTCTTTGCACCGCTGACTGTAATGCCTAAGAACTAGGTAGATATTCTCCATCAGCGCTATTTGGTCGCTAGCTGCTGTAGTATTTCAGGTTATGTGAGAGGGTAAGGCAATACTTACTGCCTCCCTCTGAAAATTTAACAATTTCTATTTATGATTACAGTTGCATTGCCAAAAGGCGCACTTCTAAAAGATAGTATCCATTTATTACAAGCTGTTGGATTAGATTTTAGTGCTTTTCTCAACTCAACCCACCGCCAACTCCAGATCCAAGACCCCAGTGGTACAGCTAAAGCACTCCTAGTACGTACCCAAGATGTCCCTGTTTACGTAGAATATGGTCAAGCGCAACTGGGTATTGTTGGTTACGATGTGTTGCGAGAGAAAAAGCCTCAAGTTGCTAACTTAATAGATCTTAAATTTGGTCGCTGTCGGATGTCGGTGGCAG
>JAUJND010000019.1:0-10713 GCA_030446505.1 Chroococcidiopsidaceae cyanobacterium YX2bin18
CAACGTTGTTGTCCTTCACCAGCCGCCAGAAAGCTAGACCATGAGTATCTGAGAAACTGAGGCCACAAAAACCACATCTCACCCTTCCCAAACCTGCAACTAAAGCTTTAATAAAGCTGAAATCTTCAGGAATTGGCAGTAACAAAAGTGGCGCGAGCATCAAGTTAGCTACCAATAGCCCAATCACCAAGCCAATCGCCCGTGTCAAGATCACCTCGACTGGCATTTCGCGGACTTTAGCCTCAAAGCGACGATAAGTAGTCTGGAAGCTCAGTCCAATTACACCCCCAATTAAGGCGGCGAAGGCAGCAATGACAAAGCGTAAAGCTTCTACATTAGTGACTTGATCCAGCGTACCCAAGGGCAACAGTTCAAGACTGTAGAAGCCTACCCCCGCGCCTGCTACAATGAATGAAAGAATAATAATTGCATCCAGCATTGGTTCAATCCAATTGAATTTTGTTGGAATTCCATCCGTACAGGATTTAACAACCAATTTTGTCTTTAAATCAGCCGTTTGTTTGCTCTAGTTCTATGATATATCTTTGGCGTTATTAAGCGCTGGTTTGTGGCTGGAATTGGCACAAACTTAAATCCTAATAAGTTTTAGTAATGTTGAGAAATATACTGAATTGGCTTTTCTGAATAGAAGTATGAATTTGCCAAGCTGGAATTTATTTTACCCTCTAAATCCCACAATTTTGGGGGACTTTGAGATTCAGTTTCCCCTGTTCTGGGTGAAAGGGGCAAACCATTCCGGCGTTCAGCAATGCCGAATTTTTCCGAGGAAATAACTAGAATACAAGTGTTCTACTTAATATTTAAAGGTAAAATCAGTAGATACTACGCAATATTTTTTGATTATAAATTAAGAAAAGACTTTCAAATAGACCATTAGATTTATAGTAACAGATTAACTATTTTAGTCTTTTTAGCGATATTTTAATTTTGGCTGCACAGGTGTTAGCTTATTTAAACTCAGTCCAGACACCACATTTAAGTATTCCTAATTCGGCGTATGTACATATTCCATTTTGCCGACGACGTTGCTATTACTGTGATTTTCCAGTTTCTATTGTGGGCGATCTCTTGCGGGGTGACACTTCTGGTACTATCTCTCAGTACACTGAAAAGCTGTGCCAAGAGATCGCTGTCACTCCCAGGGTGAGCCAATCTCTAAAAACGGTTTTCTTTGGTGGTGGAACTCCTTCACTATTATCAGTAAGTCAACTAACTCAGATTCTGGAAGCTTTGGATCAACGGTTTGGGATCTGTAAAGATGCTGAAATTTCAATAGAAATGGACCCAGGCACGTTTGATTTGAATCAACTTCAGGGCTACTGTGCAGCTGGGGTGAATCGAATTAGTTTGGGCGTTCAAGCGTTTCAGCCTGAGTTGTTGCAAGTTTGTGGGCGATCGCACACTGTAGAAGATATTTGGGCAGCAGTTGAAATAATTGGCAAAGTGGGAGTGCGATTCAGCTTAGATTTAATTTCCGGGCTACCGCATCAAACTCTAGAACAGTGGCAAGCTTCAATAGCAGCAGCAGTAGCGATCGCGCCGATGCATATCTCTATTTACGATCTCACGATTGAACCAGTTACTGCCTTTGGTCGTTACTATCAACCTGGTGTCCAGCCTTTACCCACCGATGACACTACAGTCCAAATGTACATTCAGGCAAGGCTTGCCCTGATAACTGCTGGTTACGAACACTATGAAATTTCCAACTATGCCCTGCCGGGACACCAGTGTCGTCACAATCGAGTTTACTGGGAAAATCTCCCCTACTATGGCTTTGGTATGGGAGCGACAAGCTACGTCCAAGGGCAACGGTTCACTCGACCACGTAAGACTAAAGAATACTACCAGTGGGTACAAGAATTAATCGCGGCTGGCGGAGTGTTGGATTGTCCCCAGACACCAGTACAGGAAGTTCTGCTAGAGACACTAATGCTAGGATTACGCCTTAGTGAGGGTGTAAGCTTGTCAACTCTAGCGCAATTATTTGGTGAGGAAACACTAAAACAAATTTGGGCGTGTTTGCAGCCCTACAATCGGACAGGTTGGGTGGAAGTTGTCGGGGAGGTAGCAACTGATGTTGTGCCAACTAACGGGCAACTGAGGTTATCTGACCCGCAAGGGTTCTTGTTTTCTAATGTAGTGCTGGCGGAGTTGTTTAACTGTCTGGGAGAGTAATTTTATAGCGAGGCGATCGCGCCTGTTGTTGGTAAGCGCGATCGCCATCTGCAAACAGATGAACGAAGATCATCGTAATGCTGTAATTCTTTACGTCTTTACACTCAAGCTTTTGACGGTTTGACCAACGCAACGGCAGCGCTGGAGAAGTTTGTTGCTAAGGTTAGGTAGTGTGCAACCAAAGTCAATTGCTATCGCTACCCCACGAGTTAACAGGCAGAATTATAGCAACGCGCAATAATGCAAAAAAACCTTTTCAATAATAGAGATACCTTAAGAGCATCTGCCCTATTTCTTGGTGAGGAGATCAAGTTACAAACCCTGGATCATTGGAATTGCCTGGCAACTTTGCCACTAATGGTTACTGCTGGTGAACATGGCTGTGCAGTGCTACTGGGCTACGGTGCAGTTGTCCTCTTTGGTCTTGAGCCAGGGGAAAAGGTAGGCTTCTTGACTAAACTATCTCCCATAGTCAATGACTCCTTTAGTGACCCTGAGACGGAAGATGTGGAAGTTCAGATTAATCTGACGGGGAGTGAGCGAGTTAAGGATGGGAGAATCTTCTTACATGAATTTAGTATCGAACGCTTACAGATAGTGGCTGATATTCTCGCTAAGAGTGTTGTGCTGTCTCATTATGAAACTAGTCTGGCTACTGTATTTGATCAAATTGAACCGTTTGCCGCCAGCCTCCAGCGCGAAAACAGAAGTAGGCGGCAAAGTAGGGAATTATTACGTCAACTCGGCACTACCTTATTAGTTCAACATAAGATTGTAGGTCGAGTAGAGATTATCGATAAACCTGAACTGCTCTGGGAATCGCCACAGTTAGAACACCTATATCAGCGCTTAGAAGATGAATATGAAATTCGTGAGCGTCACAGCGCCCTAGAACGCAAACTAGACCTAATTTCCCAAACCGCACAAACGGTGCTGGAGTTCATGCAGCACAGCAGTAGCCTGCGAGTAGAGTGGTATGTGGTTGTTTTGATTGTGGTCGAGATTTTGCTGTCAGCCTACGATATCGTTCTCAGAAGCTAGCGCTAAATTTGGGAACTAAACACTAGCGGAGGTTAATTGAAGGGCAATCTAGAACAAAATTATTTTCTGTCAATATTTGCCTGACATATATTGCAATCTGATTTAATTTGTGGGATGGGCATCCTGCCTGTCCAGGAACCAGAAGCCTGCACCACATTCATAAATGAAATAGGACTGCTATATTACTAACCTATGCACTTTTAAAAAACCTAGTTAAGTATAAGTTTGATGTCTGATTGTAGACTTAAGTAACGCAAATTCTAAGTTGTAATTTAAAGAAAAACTGAATCAGAGTGTAAGTTATGAGTTATGCGCTAAATTCACTCATAACTCATAACTCAACACTCAATTAAGCTTCGTTCCACAGTTGTCGAATTTCGTCAGGCAAAAAGCTGGCAATTTCCTGAATTCGGTCTTCAGATAATTCGTCTTTAGTTGCTGAGAAAACCGCTTTAGTCAATGATTCGCCTCCTACCGCTCTGGGTAAACCTGCTTCCTGGTTAATTCGGAACAGGAAAGTACCGGACTTAATTTTTAGCGGAGGTCGAACGCGACTGAGCCAACGGGTAATTGGATTAGTATCGTTCCAAAGGTCGGCAATTTCATTTTGCAGCGCTTTGTCTTCTGTTGGCTCCGATTCCGTATGCAGTTCTTCAGCAACCCGCTCAGCAGCTTCCGTTGTCATCATGTCCCGCATTGTCCGGAACACTACTTCTGTCGCATCTCTAGCATCGAAAATATCCTCCAAGTTTGCCTCGATCATCACCTTTTCCAAAAAAGGCATATCTTCGGTTGTAATTGGGACTGATGGCCCTTCTTCAAGAGCATGGGGAGGGTTTTCCTCCATTCTTTGCAGAATTTTACGACCTTTCTCTGTAAGTTCTGCGGCTTTAAAGGTAATTAAGTGAGGCAGAGGACCATCTGGTGAGCCAAAGGAATTGGCAATTCTAAAGTCGAATTCTTGCGGGTTAACTGAATCAGGAACATCTTCCTGGTTGGCATAAGCATTACCTGTAAAATCAGCCTTAATAAACTGTGTTTGATTTAGGTAATCTAGATGACCCAAAAGTTCAGCTACGGTTAAGCTCCGACCTGTAAAGTCAGATGCGCTGAATTCAACTCCATGCATTCCCTGCCCAGTTTCGTTGATCTTTTTCAGTAGAATGTAGGCAACATCTTCTCTTATTCCAATTGGCATTTAACTTTTCCTAACTCTTTATGTAGATTTGTAACGGCTGAAGTGATGGTTACCGTTGTTTGATTTTACAGTTACTAGGCTACCAGAGTTACCTTTTAGGAGTAACAGTAGAAAATTAGATAAAGCTTAATTTTTAGCTCATAACTACAGCTATTGAGATTCAAACTATTAGGAATTACCCAACTGCCATAAGAAGCATTTCTATTAGTGCTAGGTGCTAACTATAAAACTCAATATTTGAGGGTAAAGTAACGGTAAAGGTTGTGCCTTGAGCAAGGGTGCTTTCAACCTGAATTTGACCCCCGTGGTTCTCGACAATAGCAGCGGCGATCGCTAAACCTAACCCAGATCCGGTTGGCATATCAACAGCTGGAGTTGTAGCAGCATGAGTACGAGCCGGGTCTACTCGATAAAAGCGGTCAAATAGGCGGGTTAGCGCTGACTCTGGAATACCAATGCCAGTATCACTAACTTTTACTTGCAGGCGAGAGGAAAGAGAAAGGGAACCTTTACCTATTGAGATTCTGCGTAACTCTACGCTTACTTGACCGCCAGCTGGGGTGTACTGCACCGCGTTTCCAATCAAATTCGTAAATAAGCGGACTAGCTGATTCCAGTCGCCTGAAAGTGTGAACCAGTTGTCTATAAGTTCCGGAGGCAGTTGGGGGGGGAGTTGAGGCGGAACTTGTTCTGCTCCTGAATTGGTATGAGTGATTTCAGAATCAGGTGATTCAACTAAGTCGAGAGAAAGTATAATTTTCTGTTCTGCGGCTAGTAGTTGTTGTTCTTCAATGACTTCCATCAGCAAAGCATCAAGCGGACAGAGTGAAAACTGAGGCTGTACAATACCGCTATCTTGTCGTGCTAGAAACAGCAAGTCATCTACTAAACGCCCCAGCCGCTTAGTCAGCCGTTCTACCACTGTTAACTGTTGGCGATATTGAAGAGTTGTAGAATCTGGCAACCCTAACAAATCAGGATCAGCAAGAGCAACCTGCACATTCGTTTGAATTAGAGTAATTGGACTTCTAAGTTCGTGGGAAGCATCAGCTGTAAACTGTTTGAGACGTTGATAAGATTCACGCACTGGTTCCATTGCCTTTCCTGAAAGGAACCAACCACTCGTGGCGACAGAAAGTACCATTAATCCAGTGCCGAGGCTCATATCAAAAACTAGCTGCCGGATTGGTTTTGTCACTTCAAACCAGGGATGGCTAACGCGCAGATATCCGATTACCTGCCGTCCATTTTGGATTCTTTCTGTCACCTGTCGCAGTAGTAGTGGAGATTGAGATTCTAACTCCTTACTCCTGATTACTTGGACAGTTTCACCAGTGCGGTTAAGATGCAGGGGAATATTTAGGGGTTCCGATAAAGTTGACCACAACAATTCCCCAGTGGAGCTAAACCACTCCAGATCAATATGGTCATCTTCCACTGTGTCTGCGTTGTCCCGGAAAGTTGCTTCTAAATTAATCCGGAATTGATCAGTCCCTAAGTAAGCTGGTTCAATTACAAGCGATCGCTCAACTACTTCCAGCACATGATTAAGGGTATCATCAACCCGTTCAATCAATGTACTGCGGACGTAGAAATACACCCCACTAGCAAACAGCAGCAGCAGCACCGCAGTTACAGCAGTGTACCAGAGAGCCAGACGGCGACGAGTAGCTTGAAACATTTTGGTGATATTACCAAGACACAAACACAGAATTTGCTGATATTGGGATATTAGACCTAATCTCAATCTAAACCTATCTAAGAGTGGGAGGGCAATAGAATTATTGCGTCTAAATAAGGTAGCCTTTCTAAAAGTGTTATCTAAGGTACGGTTTAAGGATGGATTATGTCTGAAGCACCATTATTTTCTGTACTGGGGCTACCGATTCATTTAATGGATGACTATCAGGGCTGGTTGCGATCGCGTCTGCAACAAGGAATAGGAACCCATGTGGTAACGCTGAATGCGGAAATGACAATGCAGGCAGAAGCTAACGCTGCCTTAGCTAAAATAATTCATCAGGCGGAGTTGGTGATTCCAGATGGAGCGGGGGTGGTTCTTTACTTACGTCTTCAAGGCAAACAAATACAACGATATCCAGGAATTGAATTGGCAGAGTCACTATTGCATTCAGGAGCAGAGGGATCGTGGTCTGTGTTTTTCTTTGGGGGCGCACCAGGGGTAGCTGAGACAGCAGCAGCAATTTGGCAGCAGCAAGTACCAGGATTGAGCATAGCAGGCACTCAGCATGGCTACATCTCCCCAACAGAAGCAGAAGAATTCCGCCAAACTCTCATCCAACTCAAGCCCCAACTAATTTTTGTGGGATTGGGAGTGCCACGCCAAGAATTGTGGATTGCTCAACACCGTTTTCTTTGTCCTCAAGCTACTTGGATTGGTGTCGGTGGTAGCTTTGACGTTTGGGCTGGTGTAAAATCCAGAGCACCAGCTTGGTTAGCCGATAATCATCTAGAATGGCTCTATCGGCTTTATCAAGAACCGTGGCGCTGGCGGAGAATGCTAGCCCTACCTAAATTTGCTAGAAAAGCTTTGGTCGACCGTTTGACTCAAAAGCCTTCAGCAAGTAGGATGCTGCCTTAATTTAACTATACTATTGCCAAGATTTAGCTGGCATTGCCAAAAATAGCATTTGATTTGAGCCTTGAGCTAATTGAGTTGGCGGTAGGGGCTTAAGCTTTGAGGTTGACGCTAGAATGCGATCACCCATTGTCTGTGAGATTCTTGATCTTCATCCCACTGCCAGTTTTTATCCAGCAATTTCAACTAGCGACGGTAACTGCCTGGATGAAGCAGCAATCGTAAACTAGCAATTGCGGCGGTCTAACAAGTCGTTGCAGCTGAGATTAGTTAAAGGATACGCCCCAGCCAAATAACGGCTAAAAATCCCAACAGTAACCAGATAGCCACAACAACAGCAGCAGCTATCCAGCTTGTAGTATCTTTTTCCATAGCCGTTTCAGCCTGGAGGCGGCACTCGGCTAAAACTACTGGGGGAATCATCCGCAGTACCAGAATTATGCCCAATGGTACTAATATCAAGTCATCTAGATAGCCGATTACAGGAATTACATCTGGAATCAAGTCAATCGGACTCAGGGCATAAGCAACAACAATCGCAGCTAATACCCTTGCATACCAAGGAACCCTAGAATCTTTACCCGCTAGGTAGATAACATAAGTTTCTTTTTTTAGTTTCCGAACCTGTTGTTTCCAGTCCAGCATATTAGGAGTTAAGGACTAAGGATTTTAGATTGACAATATTTACTTTTTAAGCAGTAATCTAAAATCCAAAATTCTTGATTACATTGCAGCTGAAAGTGGCTGAGTCACTGCTTGCTTCAACAACTCTGCTTTATCCGTCCGCTCCCAAGGTAAGTCTAAATCGGTACGCCCAAAATGACCATAAGCGGCGACATCTTGATAAAAGCGACCACCACGTTCAGATGGCAAGCGTTGTAAATTAAACGCCTGAATAATCCCTGCTGGACGCAGTTCAAAATACTGGATTACTAACTCCAGTAAGCGATCATCATTAACTTTGCCAGTGCCAAATGTTTCTACTAAAATGCTGACTGGTCGCGCCACCCCAATTGCATAACTTAGCTGAACTTCACACTTGTCAGCAAGACCCGCTGCCACAATATTTTTAGCAACGTAGCGACAGGCATAAGCAGCGCTACGGTCTACCTTCGTCGGGTCTTTACCAGAAAACGCGCCACCCCCATGCCGCGAGTAACCACCATAAGTATCAACAATAATTTTTCGCCCAGTCAGACCAGAATCTCCCTGCGGACCACCAATAACAAACTTACCAGTGGGGTTGACCAAAAAGCGGGTCTGATCATCAGGTTGAATTTCACAGTCGGCAAAAACTGGTTGTACCACAGCCGACCAGAGGTCTTCTTTAATCTTTGCCTGAACCTCTGTTTGATCGGTTATGTCATCAATGCTAGGCGTGTGCTGGGTGGAAATTAGAATAGTATCAATACCTACAGGTCGTCCATCTTCGTAGGTGACTGTCACTTGAGTTTTGCCATCCGGGCGCAGATATAGTAACTGACCTGTTTTCGGACTGCCGCTAGACGACGAGAAATCCGGTGGGCAAGACTAATCGGCAAGGGCATCAGTTCCGGCGTTTCGTTACAGGCGAAGCCAAACATTAGACCTTGGTCACCAGCACCAATTGCGTCAAATTGTTCTTCGCTATCCTGCTCCCGACTTTCAGCAGCAGTGTTGACTCCCTGAGCAATGTCAGGAGATTGTTCATCTAGAGCTACTAGGACTGAGCAACTATTGGCACAAAAACCATTGACAGCATCAGTGTAGCCAATTTCTGCTATTTTCTTACGAACAAGATTAACGTAATTTACCTGAGCTTTTGTAGTAATTTCACCTGTGATTAATACCAAGCCTGTATTGACAACGACCTCTGCGGCAACGCGGCTACTAGAATCTTGTGCTAGTAGAGCATCTAAAATAGTGTCAGAAATTTGATCGCAGATTTTATCTGGATGACCTTCGGTGACAGATTCTGAGGTGAATAGGTAGTGACGAGACAAGGGCAATTCCTCCTTGAAAGTTGGCTGACAAAGTATTAGCGATAAGTTCAGATATATTAGTTTGTCATCATAACAACATTTAGCTCATGCAAAACTGGGCATCATCTCCTTAAAAAATTTAGAGGACACTTCTCTAGTGAAAAATCTAATAATGGGTTCAACATACATATCTGTACGCATCTTAGTTAAGGTTTTGTGAATTTTGATTTCATCGAGTTGAGCGATCGCCACATCTGCTGCTTGTAAGTGCGTACCTTTGAAAGGTGTTGCCCAATAAATGCCAATACAACCCGCTGCCCCAGCAGAATGCGCCATCTCAATATCACTGCTAGAGTCTCCTACCATCAACGTAGCACTGGGTTCTACCCCAAGTTTTGTGCAAGCTTGGAGAAATAAAGCTGGATCGGGTTTACTAATACCTTGATCCACTCCCATTTGTAGCTGCACATAATCATCAAGCTGATGGCGTTCAACGAAAGCCCGCACTCGTTGGGTTGAAGCTGCTGAAAGAATTCCTAGCTTTAATCCTGCTTCCGACAAATATTTCAGCACTTCTAGACTACCGACAAACAAAGGGGAAGGTGCAGTACCAAGGAACTGATCAGCTTCCTCAAAAGCACGTCTGGCGATCGCCCTTGACTCTAGCCACCCCCGCCCAGTCTCAGCAATATAAGCAGCAGCGGCAATTTCAGTTTCTCCACGACTTCCTACTGCTAATAACCCAGTTGGATCGAGGCTATTGCCCTGGATACCAAATGCCATTAATAGTGGCTCTCCAGTTCCGGGGATTTGAGCATCAATTAGGCGCGATCGCTTTTGTCCCAAATTCCGTAAATACTCTTGTGAATCTTCTAAAGTGCCGTCTTTGTCAAATATAATTGCTTGAATATTAGAAAACTTAACTTCCTTACACTGAATAGTTATCAAAGCTCACCCCTAATTAAAGATACATAAAAAAAGAGGGAATTACCCTCTTGCAAAACTAAAATTGTTTAACCCATTGCCCACCAAAATCAGTATTCGTCTTATTTGACAGAGTTGAATTACTATGCGCTTTAAACACCTTCAACAGTTGCCACATCTTTGACTGCTACATCTTCATCAGTTACGACATCTTCTAGTTCTGCTACATCCTCAACAGCTGAGGGTATATCTTCTTCAGACAAATCTTCAACGGCTGAGGGTATATCTTCTTCAGACACTTCAGCAGTTTCAACCTCAGTGCTAGCACTAGTGTTACCTTGCTGTTTGGCTAGCATCTGTTCTCGGTACTTCACTGCCATTTCTTCTGCTTGGTCATATACCAGCTGGCGGTCTTTAATCATATCTCCCGGTTCTGGCTCTAGCTGTTTTGTGGAAAGCGAAATTCGACCCCGCTCCGCATCCAAGTCAATGATCATAACTTTCACTTCATCATTAACATTAAACACGCTATGAGGCGTATCGATATGGTCATGAGAAATCTCAGATATGTGCAGTAGACCACTCACGCCGCCAATGTCAATGAAAGCACCATAAGGCTTAATTCCGCGCACAGCACCAATAACAACCTCGCCGACTTCTAGTCGGTTCATCTTGCGCTCAACCAACGCTCTGCGGTGGCTAAGAACGAGACGGTTGCGGTCTTCGTCTACCTCCAGAAATTTCAGTGGTAGTTCTTCTCCTACCAAATCTTCCTTGGGTTTGCGGGTGCT
>JAUJND010000019.1:10813-57731 GCA_030446505.1 Chroococcidiopsidaceae cyanobacterium YX2bin18
GAAATTTCAGTGGTAGTTCTTCTCCTACCAAATCTTCCTTGGGTTTGCGGGTGCTGATATGAGAACCGGGAATAAAGCCACGTAATCCTTCAATCCGAACCAATGCTCCACCGCGATTCGTAGCAAAAACACCAGAGCGCACAGTGGCATCTTCTGTTTGCAGTTGTCTTACCCGCTCCCAAGCCCGCATATATTCTATCCGGCGGATCGAAAGCGTTAGTTGCCCATCTTCATTTTCATCAGTGAGAATGAAGAACTCCCTCGTTTCGTTAGATTGTAAAACTTCTTCCGGGGCATCTACCCGGTTAATCGACATTTCTTGAATTGGAATATAAGCCGCCGTTTTAGCACCAATGTCAATCAGAGCGCCTCTTGGCTCGATACTAAATACAGTACCCGCTACAACATCACCGGGACTGAAGTGATAATCGTATTTGTCGAGTAGAGCCGCAAAATCGTCGTGAGTAAAGCCAATTTCTGTAACAGTTGATTTCTGATTGACCATGCTAAGTGTTTCCTGCTGTTAGTCTCCGTAAGGTTTTGCCTCCTATCGATGTATATGTCCGCCGAGAATAGGCAATTTACATCTTCACTTCATCCTAGCGTAGGAGAGCCGAATCTAAACGCATAAGCGCCCAGACAGATCATTATACCTGAACGCTAGGAGTGCGTGAACTCATATGTTGAATATGACGGTTTTGTGGTGTCCATTTCTGTTACTGCTTGCTGTTCTGGAGATGAAATGCCGTCAGCACCTTGACTAGAAAGATCGTCTAATGTTTCTACGAAATCTCTAATTCCTTGAAATTTGCGATATACAGAGGCAAACCGCACATAGGCAACCTCACTAAGCAATTTGAGCTGCTGAAGCACTAATTCGCCAATTTCTCGGCTCTTGACCTCTCGCACGGCTCGCTGTTGAATTTCGGATTCGATCTCATCTACCAGTGACTCTAGGCGCAGGGCGGAAATTCCCGTTTTCTGGCAAGCTTGTAAAATTCCCCGAAGTAATTTTGAACGGTCAAACAATTCTCGTTCACCGCTCTGCTTAAGCACCATAATCGGCACAAACTCAATCCGTTCATAAGTGGTAAAGCGACGTTGACAATTTAAACATTCCCGCCGCCGTCGAATACTTTGTCCTGCTTCCGTTGAGCGTGATTCAAGCACTCGGTTATCTGGATGCTGGCAGAAAGGACATTGCATAGGGGACGCATCCTTCAACAAGTTGAGCTTGGCGGTGCAGCATTTTCCTTACCCGTCTTGCTGGTGACAGTAAGCAAATATATAAATATCCGCTGCTACAAACAAGGTAGCAGCGGTTTAATGTTATAGGTTTTAAGCTTTACAATGGCAGATTGCAAAGGAATTTATTTTTTCTCAATCCGAGGCGGTTCTCGAAAAGCGATCGCAAAGAAAAGAGTCCCAAGTGCGAGGGTAAGAATCAAAATGTATGCAATGGCTTCCATATCACAATTTCCTAATCACCGAGTCTAATAATCATAGTTTACCAAGCAAAAGAAAAGAACGGTTTAACAAACTGCTAAGGTAATTGTTACCAAAGTAATTATTTTACCGTTCTTAACATAATGCTTAAATTTTAAACTGCTTCCTTCTTGCGGCTTGTCGGATCACCCACTTTCTGGAACACACCCCATTCGATCTGATCTTCATCTAGATCTGGGTCAACACCAGCAAACACATCCCGGAAGAGCGTCCGCGAGCCATGCCAAATATGACCAAAGAAGAATAGCAGGGCAAATACAGCGTGTCCGAAGGTAAACCAACCTCTGGTACTGGTGCGGAACACACCATCAGAGTTCAAGGTTTCCCGATCAAACTCAAAGACTTCACCCAACAGGGCACGACGAGCATACTTCTTGACTGTAGCTGGATCGTCAAAGGTTTGACCATCTAAGGCACCACCATAAAAACTGACGTTGACACCAGTTTGCTCAAAGCTGTACTTAGATTCTGCCCGACGGAACGGGATATCCGCACGTACAACGCCATCTTTGTCGGTCAAGATTACTGGGAAAGTTTCAAAGAAGTTGGGCAGACGACGAACTGTTAACTCTCGTCCCTCTCCATCTTTAAAGACTGCGTGACCTAGCCAAGACTGAGCAAGACCATCGCCCTTATTCATTTGACCCACACGGAACAAACCACCCTTGGCGGGGTTATTGCCAACGTAGTCGTAGAAGGCGAGTTTTTCGGGAATCTCTGACCAGGCTGCTGCTAGGGTTGCACCTTCAGCAGTTCTCTCTTGGACACGCCGATCAATTTCCTGTTTGAAATAATTTTGATCCCACTGATAACGGGTGGGACCAAATAGTTCAATCGGCGTGGTAGCGTGACCATACCACATCGTCCCAGCAACGACGAAGGCTGCAAAAAAGACTGCGGCGATACTGCTAGAAAGTACAGTCTCAATGTTCCCCATCCGCAAGGCTTTGTAGAGCCGTTCGGGCGGTCGCACTGTCAGGTGGAATAAACCAGCAATAATTCCGACAATACCAGCGGCAATATGGTGAGCAACAACACCACCCGGATTAAAGGGGTTAAAGCCAGCTGGTCCCCACTCCGGTGCAACGGGTATGACGCTGCCAGTTAAACCGTAAGGGTCAGAAACCCACATCCCAGGACCAAATAGCCCTGTTAAGTGAAAAGCTCCGAAGCCAAAGCAAAGTAAACCAGATAGAAATAAATGAATGCCAAACAAATTTGGCAAGACGAGCGCGGGATCATTGGTGCGAGGATCACTAAGAAACTCTCAATCCCAGTAAACCCAGTGCCAGACAGAAGCTAGGAACAATAGCCCAGAAAGGACAATATGAGCGGCAGCAACGCCTTCAAATGACCATATACCAGGGTTGGTTGCTGCGCCGCCAGTTACGTTCCAACCACCCCAAGATTGAGTGACACCCAAGCGTGACATGAAGGGCAGCACAAACATTCCTTGTCGCCACATCGGGTTTAAAACTGGATCACTAGGATCAAAAATCGCCAGTTCGTACAGAGCCATCGAACCAGCCCAGCCTGCTACAAGGGCAGTATGCATTAAATGTACAGAAATAAGTCGCCCCGGATCGTTCAGGACGACTGTGTGTACTCGATACCAGGGTAGTCCCATCGACTACGCTCCTCCTAAAATAGTTGTGTATACAAGCAATTTTGCAACTTTTTGTTATTGCCAGATGCCAAACGTGAACACAGTTGTCTCTTTTGAATTAGACAAGAACACTTCCGTGCGCGGCTTCCCCCTTGAGGAGCCAGTCGCCTGCGGAGATTCTCCGTTGAGCGAACTGGCATAAAAGTGTCCGTTAGTGTTTGGGGTTTAGCAATGGGAACACAAAACAAAAATGAGAATTATTCAAAAAGTGTAACTATTGAGAGAGCCGAATGCAAGCAAACAAACAAGTAATCGTACTTGAGTTAGCTTATTTTACGCGCTTTGTTACTGAACGACTGATTGGATATTTGTCAAGCTGGCACATAGCCTCTGCCGCACTTAGTCGCTCAATTATCTGTTCAGCACTAATCAGGCGTTTTAGGACGACTTGACCGATCGCCTGAGTAGCTAGATCTCCTTGAGTAATTGTCTTTGGTTTTACCTCGATGGTTAAAACTGCGTCTTCTACTCGATAAAGCCATAATTTTTCGCTTGCTTCGATTAGACAAAGGTTTAGCCGTTGGATGTCTGGTTGGCGTCGCCAAGCAGTTTCGCTCCACAAACCATCGGATGCCCATACTCTGCCAACTGTCCAGCCATCAGTTAGAAAAAAATATTTCACAACCTGCTTGATTTACTAGACTTAGTTGCTGCTTAACATAACCTGAAAAGTCGGGGAAATGTCTTATTTAGCTAAATTACCGATAAATTTGCAATACTGCTGGCAATATTCGTTGAGGTAGATCTTTAAAAATAAAATACTTAGCTAGTGATTTCGGTTAAGACAATCGCGCTTGTAGACAATACTCTGAATTGTAGGCGATCGCAATTGCACAACTAACTTAGTGTAGTTAAAGGAGAAAGTCAATGATAATTAATCCTGAAAATGTCCCTGATAAAATAAGCTCCAATTATCCTCAACAATTTAAACATTTAGTAGCAGGACGCTCTAAGAAGCGTTTAGGCGATGCTGTTGGAATAAAAATTTTGGAGTAAATTTAGTTAAGCTTGCTCCTGGAAGTTGTTCTGCTCTAAGACACTGGCATACAAAGCAAGATGAACTTATTTATGTTTTAGAAGGCGAGATCACTTTAGTTACTAATCAAGGCGAACAAACTTTAACGCCAGGCATGGCAGTAGGATTTCCGGCAGGAATTGCCGATGGACATCATCTAACTAATCGCTGTAATTCAGTAGTTATATATTTAGAAATTGGTGACAGAACACCCGAAGATGAAGTGAATTATCCTGATGTTGACTTGATAGCTAAACATAGTGTTCAGGGGTGGATTTTTACTCGTAAAGATGGCAGTTTGGATGAAAGTTAATCAATAAGACCACTGATTAACCATTTTGTCAGCCTGTAGCTTAAATTAAGAAGTAGACGACATATTGTTTTATAGACGCTTCTAGTAGCTGAAGAATTGCTATGCGATCGCCCACTTCCCTTGAATTCCAAGATAGTTTTGATGTCATCGTCGTAGGCGCAGGTCACGCTGGATGTGAAGCCGCCTTGGCAGCAGCGCGGCTAGGCTGTCGCACTATGTTGCTGACACTTACCCTTGACAAAATTGCTTGGCAACCGTGCAACCCGGCGGTGGGAGGTCCAGCAAAGTCCCAAGTGACTCATGAAATGGATGCACTTGGTGGTGAAATTGGCAAAATGGCTGATCGTACCTATCTGCAAAAGCGAGTGTTGAATTCCTCTAGGGGTCCAGCAGTTTGGGCATTGCGGGCGCAGACAGATAAGCGAGAATATGCGGCGGTGATGAAGGAGATTGTCGAGAACCAAGAAAACTTGACAATCCGCGAAAGTATGGTTACAGATTTGGTGCTGGGCGCTAATGATCAAGTAATTGGGGTAGAAACGTACTTTGGTGCAGCATTTCAAGCACCCGCTGTAATCTTAACAACTGGAACTTTCCTGGGAGGTCGGATTTGGGTTGGTAACAAATCAATGGCAGCTGGGAGAGCAGGGGAATTCGCTGCTGAAGGTCTGACGGAAACACTAAATCAATTGGGCTTTGAAACAGGACGGCTGAAGACAGGGACACCAGCACGGGTAGATAAGCGATCGCTTGACTATAGTAAATTAGAACCTCAACCCGGAGATGATCAAGTACGTTGGTTTAGTTTTGACCCTGATGTTTGGGTAGAACGGGAGCAGATGCCTTGCTATCTCACTCGGACTACAGCTAAAACTCATGAGCTAATTCGAGAAAACCTGCATTTGTCGCCAGTATACGGCGGTTGGGTGGAAGCAAAAGGACCACGTTATTGTCCGAGCATTGAAGATAAAATTGTCCGCTTTGCCGACAAGGAAAGTCACCAAATATTTATTGAGCCAGAAGGACGGGATATTCCAGAACTATATATCCAAGGATTTTCGACTGGCTTACCAGAAACAATCCAGCTACAGATGTTGCGATCGCTTCCTGGTTTGGAAAACTGTGCTATGCTCCGTCCAGCCTACGCTGTTGAATATGACTATTTGCCAGCAACCCAGTGTTATCCCACGCTGATGACTAAGCGGATTGAGGGCTTATTTTGTGCTGGGCAAATTAACGGCACAACTGGCTATGAGGAAGCAGCTGCTCAAGGGATTGTCGCCGGAATTAACGCTGCTCGATATGTGCAGCATCAGGCGATGATTGTGTTTCCCCGTGAGCAAAGCTACATCGGGACATTAATTGACGATTTGTGTACCAAAGATTTGCGCGAACCTTACCGAATGCTGACTAGTCGCTCTGAGTATCGGCTGTTACTGCGCTCAGATAATGCAGATCAGCGATTGACACCTTTGGGAAGACAAGTAGGTTTGATTGATGATCGCCGCTGGGAATTATTTAATCGTAAACAGGCAAATATCACAGCAGAAAAAGAACGGCTACACGTTACGCGGGTGAAAGAACACGAACCATTGGGACAAATAATCGCGGCTGACACTCAGCAAGCAATCAAAAGCTCAGTTACCTTAGCTGAATTGCTACGTCGTCCTGGATTTCACTACGTTGATTTGGAGCGCTACGGACTGAGTAACCCCAATCTCAATCAAGCAGAAAAAGAAGGCGCTGAAATTGACATCAAGTATTCTGGCTATCTCCAGCGTCAGCAGAACCAAATTGATTCTATTAGTCGTCAAGCTAACCGCCAATTACCTCCAAATTTGGATTACTCAGCAATTGATACCCTTTCTAAAGAAGCGCGGGAAAAGCTGACTAAAGTGCAACCGTTAACTATTGGTCAAGCAGCACGAATTGGTGGCGTTAACCCAGCTGATGTGAATGCTTTGCTAGTTTATTTGGAGTTGCGATCGCGTACTTCCAAGAATACTGAGTCGGTAGTGGCATAAAAACATATCAGCCCTGACAATAGGCATCAGTGCATCCTGAGATAATATCTAATTTCTTTACTTTTTGGTTGCTCTTTTTGTAATTGATTAGGAGATTTCAGTTGCAGGTAATATGGACTGATACAGTGATAAACTCCTATTTTATTTCATTTGGTCGGCGCTGTTCGTTGTAACGGTTAATAGTGAAAGAAATAGGCTTAGGAGTTTGCTGGAATGCTGTGTTTGACGAAGCGCTGAGGTTATCTTTATTGGAGGAATTATCAGAATCCATAGATGGTTCAGCAGTTGAATGCCAGAATAAGCCTAAGTGCTTGTTAGAGTTAGACGCGATCGCTAAAAATGCCCCACCTAAGATATAAATCGGCAATGGTAGACTCAGGTGTTTTGCCCATTGGTAAAGTTCAGCGATCGCGAACAGTAGGAAAAAACAAGAAAACCAGATTTTCATAGTTTGCTCCAACTAGCTGAGATTGATATAGCAAAGTGTATCCTGTCAAGATACTTGATCTTAGTTAACAATTGGGAGCAGTAACCTTAACTGATGGAGATATAGGTGGAACTCAAGCCAGAAGTAAAGCGGGTTGAGGAACTACGGCAACTGTTGCAACAAGCAAGTTTAGCCTACTATGTCCTCGATAATCCAATTATGGAAGATGCTGTTTACGACCAGTTGTACCGAGAATTGCAACAACTGGAAACTCAGTATCCAGAATTAATTACACCGGATAGCCCAACTCAGCGGGTAGGAGAGAAACCAGCAACTCAATTTCTCTCAGTACGACACAATATTCCGCTCTACAGTCTAGAGAATGCCTTTAATATTGAGGAGTTGCAGGCTTGGCAAGAGCGATGGCGACGACACGCACCAAACATAGATTCAGCTGAATATGTATGTGAACTGAAAATTGACGGTTCAGCTTTAGCGTTAACTTACGAAAATGGTGTATTAGTACGAGGGGCAACTAGAGGTGACGGCATCGCTGGCGAAGAAATTACCCAAAATGTGCGAACAATCCGCTCAATTCCACTGCGCTTAAATTTAGAAAATCCTCCTGCACAGGTAGAAGTGCGAGGAGAGGCATTTTTAGCCCTGGATGTATTTCAACAAATTAATCAAGAGCGACGCATTTCTGGAGAATCACTATTTGCTAATCCCCGTAATGCAGCAGCAGGTACACTGCGGCAACTAGACTCCCGAATTGTAGATCGGCGGCGGCTAGATTTCTTTCCCTACACACTGCACATTCCTGGAATGGATGATGCTAGTATCGCTCGTACTCAGTGGGAAGCATTAGAATTGTTGCAAGAAATGGGTTTTCGGGTGAACCCTCATCGCAAACTTTGTCCGTCTTTGCAAGAGGTAGCAGCTTATTACGAATATTGGGATACAGAACGCCTGAATTTACCCTACATGACCGATGGGGTCGTAGTAAAAATAAACTCTTTTGCCCTACAAGAACAACTAGGATTTACGCAGAAATTCCCCCGTTGGGCTATAGCGCTGAAGTACCCAGCAGCAGAAGCGCCGACAAGGGTTGAGAATATCTCTATTAATGTCGGACGGACGGGAGCACTGACTCCGCTAGCAGAGATGCGTCCAGTGCAGCTAGCTGGAACGACAGTTTCCAGAGCAACTTTGCATAATAGCGATCGCATTGCCCAATTAGATATTCGCATTGGCGATACAGTCATTGTGCGTAAGGCTGGAGAAATTATCCCGGAAGTGGTGCGTGTCCTTAAAGAACTGCGTCCAACGGATGCTACACCCTTCCAAATGCCCATTAGCTGTCCTGTATGTAATCAACCAGTAGTACGACCTGCTGATGAGGCTGTGACGAGGTGTGTTAACGCTTCCTGTCCGGCTATTCTTAAGGGTGCGATTGAGCATTGGGTGAGCCGCGATGCTTTGGATATCAACGGTATGGGGGAAAAACTAGTGCAACAGTTGGTTACTCAAGGTGTAGTACATTCGGTTGCAGATCTGTACGATTTAACTCCTGACCATCTGGGGAAATTACAGCGGATGGGCAAGAAGTTAGCCGAGAAGTTAGTGGTGGCGATCGCCCAGTCTAAAACTAAACCTTGGTCGCGGGTGTTGTATGGATTGGGAATTCGTCATGTTGGTAGTGTAAATGCCCAACTTTTAACTCAGAAGTTTTTGACGGTGGAACAACTAGCTGCGGCAGAACCAACAGATATTGCAACTGTTTACGGCATTGGATCTGAAATTGCTACTTCTGTCTATCAGTGGTTCCGCATTCCTGCTAATCAGATATTAATTGAACGACTCCAAGCAGCTGGCTTACAACTTGCACAAGAAGCAGGAGAAACTACGGTTACTTCAGGCAATCCGTTAAGTGGCAAAACTTTTGTGGTTACAGGTACTTTGCCTACTTTAAAGCGAGATGAGGCAAAAGCGCTGATTCAAAATGCTGGGGGGAAGGTGACAGATTCAGTCAGTAAAAAGACAGATTATCTAGTTGTAGGGGAAGATGCAGGTTCTAAGCTGGACTCGGCTCAAAAGTTGGGAATTACTTGTCTGTCGGAAGCTCAACTGTTAAAGTTGCTGGAAACTTAAAATTTAAACTGCTCTAGTTAACTGCTGTAATTAGCTAAAAATATAATGCTTCTCTCAACTGAATTAACTCGCTTACCCGTATTACCAGAACTAATAGACGGATTGCCCAATATTTCTGGTTGGGAAGCAGAAGTTCGTTCTGTGGTTCAACACAACGAACCAATATGTTTACCGACAACAAACATCCGGGTAGAAGATATAAATGCAGCTTTTGCGATCGCCTTACATATCTACTAGCTGACTATTCCCACTGGTTCAGGTGTTGCAAAAACTTCTTGAAGACAAAGACAAAAGTTGCTACTGAGTAGAAAATCTTACTCCCAGCTCATGCTCTATAATTAATGTACGTATTTATGTACATTAATCAATGCTGCACTACGAAATCACCACTCCTACAGAGGCAAGAAACAACTTTTTTGGGTTGTTAGAGCAAGTTACTCTGAATCATCAAGTATTTGTCATCCATCGTCGGGAAGGTGAGAATGTAGCAATGATTTCTGAGTCAGATTTGAGAAGTTTGGTTGAGACAGTTTATCTGCTGCGATCGCCTGCAAATGCACGACGACTGCTGGACGCACTTGAGGAGTCCCAGGCAGGCAAGATTCAACCACAAACACCAGAAGAACTAAAACAGGAATTGGGCTTTGGGCAAGAAAAAGAAGTCTCCTGAACCAGAGGACAATATTCCACAAGTACAGGTGCGACCTGGCTTTAGTTCACGCTTTAAGGAAGACCTTGGGTGGTGGTATAAATCTGATACCGCCAAGGTAGACAAGATTTTTGAATTAGTTACAGCAGTGATGCAAGACCCGTTCCAAGGTATCGGCAAGCCAGAACCTCTGAAATACCTGGGTGCAGATATTTGGTCGCGACGGATTGACCTAGAACATCGCTTAGTCTATCGGGTTGGCAATAGTCAGATTGATTTTCTAGCCTGCCGCTATCACTACGATTAAAATGAGCACTCAGGCGAATTTGTTCTGCTTTTGACCTGACTAGGTCTTCAAGGTGAATATATAAGCATCAACTACAGCCAACTGCTTTAATCCCCTCAATATAAATGCTCCTCTCAACTGACTTAACTCGCCTACCCGTATTACCAGAACTGATTGATGGCTTACCCAATATTTCTGGTTGGGAAGCAGAAGTTCGTTCTGTGGTTCAACACAACGAACCAATATGTTTACCGACAACAAACATCCGGGTAGAAGATATAAATGCAGCTTTTGCGATCGCACTGCATATGCACCAGCCGACTATTCCTGCTGGTTCAGGTGGCGCACTAATCAACAACCTGCAATATATGTTTGAACATCCCCAAGAAGGCGACAACCATAATGCCGGGACGTTTGCTTATTGCTATAGCCGCATGGCAGACTTTATTCCTGAACTCGTAAGTCAAGGTTGTAATCCTCGGATTATGTTGGATTACTCTGGCAATCTTTTATGGGGATTGCGCCAAATGGGACGCGGCGACATTCTAGAAAACCTCAAGCGCATCACTTGTGACCCGACTTACCAGCCTTATGTAGAGTGGCTAGGTACAATGTGGAGTCATGCTGTTGTTCCCTCAACCCCAATTCCAGATATCAAACTGCATATAACCGCATGGCAACACCACTTTGCCGCAATTTTTGGCTGGGAAGCACTAGCGCGGGTTAAGGGGTTTTCTCTGCCAGAAATGCACTTACCAAATCACCCGGATACGCTATTTGAATTTGTGAAAGCACTGCTTGAATGTGGATACCGCTGGTTAATGGTTCAAGAGCATTCTGTAGAAAGACTTACAGGTCAATCGCTACAAAACAAGCATCTGCCGCACCGTCTAGTTGCTCGCAATTCTCAAGGTGAAACTTTAAGTATTACAGCACTGATTAAAACCCAAGGTTCCGATACTAAGTTAGTTGGTCAGATGCAGCCTTACTATGAAGCTAAAACACTATCCCGACAAAACTTAGGTCAGGCTTCTGTGCCACCTTTAGTTACTCAAATTGGAGATGGCGAAAATGGCGGCGTAATGATGAATGAGTTTCCGCCTGCGTTCAAAAAGGCTTGGCATGAAGTGCATGATAGCGGTGATAAGTCGGGAATTGTGGGGCTAACAGGTACAGAATATTTAGAGTTGATTGAAGCTGCTGGTTGTAAGTCTGATGACTATCCGACTTGTCAAGCAGTTGGTCAATTCCAAATTTGGGAGCGATCGCGCTTGAACAGTGAACCAAATGCTGTAGCCAGTGCTATTGAGCAGTTAAAGCAAACTAACCCAAATTTTCATGTAGATGGAGCTTCTTGGACTAATAATTTGAGTTGGGTGAAGGGATACGAAAATGTCTTGACTCCCATGAATCAACGCAGCGTTTTGTTTCACGAGAAGCTAGATCCATTGCTGCAAGTATCAGAATCCAACAATATGAGTTTGGGTAGCACGTCGGGAGAACCTGTAACAAGGCAATCTCACTACCGTCAAGCACTGCTGAATAATCTGCTGCTGCAAACTAGCTGTTTCCGTTACTGGGGGCAAGGAGTTTGGACAGACTATGCTCGTGAGATTTACCAACAGGGTGAAATGCTGCAAACTACTTTCTAATTGTATTTTAGTACACATCCTTGTTAGTAACTTGCGTAACTCCTGGACTTTTTGCTCTTGCTTGGCATTCTTTGCGTCATCGTTGACGTTACTCTTTGAGCAGCCCCTTTGCATCAACTTTCTTAAAACCTTTTCACCATGCCATTAAGTCAAGAACCACCACAACTGCTAAAACAACGCTTATTTTACCGAGGACGCAAGTTTGATTTTGAGGTCAATCGTCTCCGCCTACCAAACTCTGTTGAAGGAGATTGGGAATGCATTCGTCATCCGGGCGGTGCTTTAGCTGTGCCAGTCACCCCAGAAGGTAAACTTGTCCTTGTGAGGCAGTATCGCTTTGCTGTTCAGGGTCGTCTTTTAGAGTTTCCTGCTGGAACTATAGAGCCAAATGAAGATCCAGCTGCAACGATTAAGCGAGAAATTGAGGAAGAAACTGGCTACCGCGCCCAAAGTTGGAAAAAACTAGGAGAATTTTTTCTAGCTCCTGGCTACTCTGATGAAATTATTTACGCCTTTCTTGCACAAGATTTAGAACGCCTGGACACGCCTCCTAATCAGGACGATGACGAAGATATCGAAACAGTTTTAATGACTCCCCAGGAATTAGAGCAAGCTATTTTGCATGGGGAACCAGTAGATGCCAAATCAATTTCCAGTTTTTTCCTGGCTCGTCCCTTTTTGAATTAACAATGACTGTATTACGACCAGAATTGCCGCATATACAGGAAGTTTCTGCTATGCAAATTTACTGGAACAGATACTACACTAGTAGCAGATGATTGACCAGAGTACAACCGAACTCATGACTGACGAAGAGTTACAGCAGTTGGTTGCTGCCAACGCTAGAGCTATCAGTGACCTCCGAACATCTGTCAGCGATTTGCGAACATCTGTAAGTGACCTCCGAGCATCTGTCAGTGATTTGCGAGATATCGCTGGGGGTCATGAACGACGCATCATTCGGCTAGAAGGCAAGGAAGTTGATACTTGGGGCGACTACCTGACCCTGTTTGATCGGGTTAGAGAACTGGAGGAATGGAAACGTAGACAGGAAAGAGAATGAAAGTAGTGAAGTATAACCCCAACATCACTTTGTACAGATGATAGATTAAAGCTAGTCCTACCCTCAGAGCGTATTGATTGCTAGTAAGACAGTAGAAAATGGTGCTTACAGTGGAATTATCCGCTCGATCTAGACAAGCAATTGATGCATACATCAGATAAATATTTAGCAAGTTTCTAGAAAACCTTCCTGAGATTGATTGTCACTCATACTAGTACATTTATACTGTCAGAAAAGCTAAATATTAAGCAGCACTACAATGTCTGACCTGATTTTGTTCTGGCATCGCCGCGATTTACGTATTTCTGACAACATCGGACTCCTACGCGCACGGGAACAGAGTCAAAAGGTTGTTGGGGTGTTTTGTCTAGATCCCAATATCTTAGAACGAGACGACGTAGCGCCTGCGAGGGTGACTTATATGATTGGTTGTTTACAGCATTTACAACAGCGCTATGCGGAAGTTGGCAGCCAGTTGTTAATTTTACGTGCTGAACCACGACTTGGAATACCGTCTTTAGCTGCGGCTCTTAATGCCAAAGCAGTTTTTTGGAATTGGGATGTAGAACCATACTCCCAAGAACGCGATCGCGCTGTTATGGATGCTCTTAAGGAAAAAGGCATTCAATTTCTTGATAAAAATTGGGATCAACTTTTACACGCGCCAGAGGATATTTACACTGGTTCCAATCAGCCTTACACGGTTTACACTCCTTTTTGGCGTAATTGGAGTAGCAAACCAAAAGCTGCACCAGTTGAATCACTGCACAATGCTGTGGGACTGACGGAAGCTGAACAAAATGTAGCGCAACAAGCTGGAGCGATCGCACTACCTACAGCTAAAGATTTAGGATTTATCTGGGATGAACTGGTGCTTGCTCCAGGGGAAGCGGCAGCACAAGCAAGGCTGGAGGAGTTTAGTAATTATGCTATTAGTGAATACAAAGAACAACGCAACTTCCCAGGTATTAACGGCACATCTCAACTGAGTGCTGCGCTAAAATTTGGCGTAATTGGGATTCGGACAACTTGGGCGGCAACTATAGCTGCACTCTTAAACAGCCGCAGTGATGAAGTTGAAATTAGTATTCGGGCATGGCAACAAGAACTTGCTTGGCGCGAGTTCTATCAACACGCGTTGTATAACTTCCCAGAATTGTTAACGGGGGCATACCGTCAAGCCTTGAAAAACTTTCCTTACGAAAACAACGAAGAACATTTCCAAGCTTGGTGTGAAGGTAAAACTGGTTATCCTATCGTTGATGCTGCTATGCGGCAAATGAATACAATTGGCTGGATGCACAATCGTTGCCGCATGATTGTTGCCAATTTTCTCACAAAAGATTTGCTGGTTAATCCTCAGTTAGGAGAAAAATACTTTTATCAGAAGTTAATTGACGGCGATCTCTCAGCTAATAATGGCGGCTGGCAATGGAGCGCTTCGAGTGGTATGGACCCCAAACCAGTACGAATTTTCAACCCAGCAACTCAAGCACAAAAATTTGATCCAGAAGGCGAATACATCCGAGAATGGTTGCCAGAAATAAGATCTGTAGATACAGAATTTTTGCTCAACGGCAATATTTCAGAGCAGGAGCGTCATGCTCTTGGCTATCCAATGCCGATAGTAGATCATAAACAACAGCAGCGGCAGTTTAAAGCGCTCTACCAACAGCAAACAATTTCAACTCATTAATTGTGGTAGTCCTGAATAGTAATGGAAATGGGTAGACTGGCAAGAGCAGTGAACAAGCCAACATTGTGCAATGAACTGTCCTAAGTGCCAATCGGCTCAGACAATCAAATACGGGCATACCGACTACGGCAAACCTCGATTTCGCAAGCCAAGAATGCGGAAGACAGTTTGGTGAAAATCCTACACAGCAAACTGTAGACGAGACGAGTCGGCGACTGAGTAACAAACTCTTGCTCAAACGGCTTGCCCTTGCCGCCAGTGCCAGAGTCACAGGTGTGCCGCAGCGCTGGTTGCAGATGTACGTAAACCAGAAGTTCTCCGAGATTGCCAAACAAGTTGAAGTCACCCAATGATCAATGATATTGGCGCGCTCTGGCACTTTGTCCATCACTACAACTCTATACTGCGCTCTTCCACATTACTATGCAGAACTACCTAAAATCCTAAAAAGCTCCTTGGGTTAAGTACCCTTTATGGAACACATTGCTCTTAGTCACCGCTCACGCTAGCAAATAATTGCTCAAAACTCTTTACTGGTGCGTCTTCTTTCGTAATGACTTCAACAATTTTATTGCGAGCTGCCGATTGAAACAGCGCTTCGACACAAACCTGTGCTACTTTAGTGCGAGGAATGCTGCCACTTAAAGACAGGCTTTTAGCAGGGAACATTACGACCGATTCAGAGTTGTCTTCATTCTTAAGACCTCCAGGTCGCACAATAGTATAGGTAAGACCACTTTTTTGGAGGTACTCCTCGGCTTGTTTCTTCCAAACGAGAATGAGCCAGAACAAATTCAGCGGATGTAACAGTTGAGAAGCACCGATAGAAGAAACAAGTACGAATTGCTCAATTCCTTTGGTTTTAGCAGCATCCACCAAATTTTTAGTACCTTCGTAGTCCACCTTATAAGGTCCAGTTGGATCAAAACTGGGTTGGGAACCAGTGGCACAGAGTATGACTGTGCTGTCCGCTAAAGCAGCATTAAGAGTATCTGGTTTTAATACATCGCCTACCACCAACTCAGCCGACTCAGGTAGAATTGCTCTAGCTTTTTCTAAGTCTCGTACTAAAGCCCGAACGGGAATATTCCGCGAACTTAGCTCCTGCACAATCCGGCGACCAGTCTCGCCTGTTGCTCCTGCTACAAATGCTTTCATATTACAAACTATGCTCAATTAACGAAAATACTAACGCCAACTAAATCTCTATTTCTTAATTGTATGTTTATCAATCGGTAGGGAGAATTTTTATTTTTCTGCAAAATTGAAGATCAATGTGAAACATTCACCCGAAAATGGGAATCCTGAGTACAGACACAAATTACACAGAAACGCAGTTATGCTGTCACGAAAGCAGGAATATCAATGTGTTGAGGCTGGCAAAATTTGGGATGTGGAGTCAATGGCAGAAGCTGATAACTCAGTAGCAGACTCGCTAAATCGCTTTTACGGTAAGTTTACTGACTACATGGAGATGTCTGCCTCTGCTCAAACCGTTGCTGACTATCTTAATACCCACCGAGGATGGTTTTGCCGTTGTGCTAGTCCAATGAAGGTGGAACCAATAGGAGAGAATGGCTATGCTTTAACAATTGGTCGCTTTGGCTCTTTTGGCTATGAAGTAGAACCAAAAATTGGCTTGGAGTTGTTGCCTCCAGATCAGGGCATTTATCACATCAAAACTCTCCCAGTGCCAGATTATGTCGCTCCAGGTTATGAAGTAGAGTTTGAAGCTGTGATGGAATTAGTAGAATCCGCATCCTCTAGTCAGGCTTCAGGTAAAATTACACGAGTTGAGTGGCAGCTGGAGCTAGCAGTTTATATTCAATTCCCAAAATTTATTCAGCGCTTACCCAAATCTATGGTTCAAAGCACTGGCGATCGCTTGTTAAATCAAATTGTGCGGCAAGTTTCCCGTCGCTTAACATCCAAAGTGCAGGAAGATTTTCACAATTCTTTAGGATTAGCATTTCCTCCCAAGTCAAAGAAGCGGTCAGAAAAAGTATAAAGTCTTACGGTCAATTGCCAACACCGATTACTCTACTTATTTGAAAGCTAATAACTAAAATTTAATATCTATGTCTTACTTAGGATATTTTGGATAATTTGGATGCCGCTTATGGCTTGCCAACTAAACAGTGCTAAAAGAGCCGCATTCAAAACAATATGAGTATAACGCGCCCAATCTTGTCCCTTTTGCATGAAGGGAGAAAGTGAAGCTGAAACAGCAATTATTGCTGTCATCCCTAATCCTACTAGTAGGTGAGGACCAAAAAACAGCTTTTGATTGTTGTAGTAAGTGACAGCCATAGCAGCAATGGCACCAATTACCATCAGGGCTAGAATTACAGAACCAATTTGGTAGTGCCTAACGTTATACCTACCTTTAATTAGTTCTTTCTTGATTTCACCCTCAGCAGTTCTTGTTCGCCGTACTTGGATGCCCAGGTACAAAGCATAAATTGAGACTCCCAGCAAAACCCACATTAAAATGGGGTGAATGAAATTTAGCCAAAATTTAATTTCTGGTGTCAATTCTAAGCTCATAGTGTTCTTACCGCTGTTTAATAATCTTAATAAAACTTAGCATAATCACCTGAAAAAAATTAGGACATAACTTTCCTGAAGGTCTATCTAGCGCTGCTGGTATGAGGCAGGCAGGTTGAGCTAAGTAACATCTTTAGTGTGCAGCACTTCTAGGTTATACCGTCTTCGGTTACTTCTCAGGGGAAGTAATCGCCGCAGCAACTGCCATAGCAGCAGGCGGCATTCTAGCCATGATAGTAGATACGATGATTCCAGAGGCATTTGAGCAAGCTGATAATTTTGCTGGTCTGATCACGGTGATCGGGTTCCTAGTTGCTTTTGTCCTTACAAAGCTGGGAGCATAAGTTATATCGTTATGGCTGCAACGGAGAGGAAATATCACTCAAGATGACTTCTAGTAAAGACATTTCTTTAATACGGGCAGTTAAGAGTGGTGATCTTAAGCAAGTGCAAGCGCTAGTCGCGGCTGGTGCTGACGTGAATAAGAGCGATCGCAATGGCACTACAAGTTTGATGTTTGCCGCTGTAGAGGGCTACACCGAGATTGTCCGCATCCTGCTTGATCATGGTGCCGATATTAATGTGCAGCGAAAATTTGGCATCAATTCTTTGATGTTAGCGGCTGCAAATCATCAAGTTGACGTTGTAAGTATGCTGGTTGCCAATGGTGCTAAGATAAATGCCAAAAATGATGACGGTAGTACAGCACTGATGGCAGCAGCATTAAAAGGTGATGCCGATATTGTCCAAATCCTCTTAGCTGCTGGTGCAGATACTAATGTCAAGGATCAAGATGAGGATACCGCCTTGAACCTGTCTGCCCAAAATGGTCATAGCAATGTAGTTCAAGCTTTACTAATTGCTGGAGCTGATTTAAATAGCACCAAGCAGGGCGAAACAGCTTTGATTACGGCAACAGCAAGAGGCCACACTCAGACGGTACAGGTGTTGTTGGAGCGTGGGGCAGCTGTAAATGCTAAAAACCTTCATGGCAGAACTGTACTAATGCAAGCAGCGCAAAAGGGTTATCTCGCACTTACTCTATTATTAATAGCTAAAGGCGCTGATATTAATGTCCAAGACGATGAGGGGGAAACTGCCTTAACACTTTGTGCAGACCAAGGTAACACTGAAGTTGTGCAAGCACTGTTAGCCGCAGGGGCTAATGTGAGTAAATCTAATGGTGCTGCGCTTGCAGCCGCCGCCGCTGGAGGGCATAGCGCGATCGCAGTTGCAATACTTGATCGAGGCGCTGACATTAATGCCCAAGATAAAGATCGTGAAACTGCTCTCCATTTTGCTGTGCTTGAAGGTCATATAGATGTGGTAGAAGTTTTACTTAAGCGCGGGGTAGATATCCAAGTTAGAAATCAGCTAGGTGATACACCGTTGATGATTGCAGCGTTACAAGGACATAGCAAAATTGTGGAAGCGTTGCTATATCGGTTAGAGCCGCAACAGATCCAGTCTGTGATAAATAATAAAAACTTACGTGAAGCACCTTTAACGCTGGCAGCAACCCAAGGTCACGCTGCAACTGTAAAAGTTCTACTAGACTACGGCGCTGATGTCAATATCCAAACCGAGGACGGTAAAACTGCTTTGATCAAGGCAGCCCAGCGTAGCCATATTAAAGTAATGCAGCAGTTAATAGCAAAGGGCGCTGATGTAAATTTGCCAGATTCAGCTGGGGCAACGGCTTTGATGTGGGCAACACATCGGGGTTATGGTGAAGCTATCGGGCTATTGTTAAGCGCTGAGGCAGATGTAAATTTGAAAAATAGAGGTGGCTGTACTGCTTTAATGATTGCAGAATTTAATGGGTATAGAGATGTTATCCGACTACTTCAGGCAGCTAGAGCACAAGAATAACCGCTTACTGCAACTTCTGAACAAACTGCATTACTTGAGCCATTTGTTGCTTCAAAATATCAATTTCTGCCCGCATTTTGGCAATTTCATTTAGTGGCTGTTCAATAGATCCTGCTTCTAGTGGTAAGGTCGCAGCAGCTACCGTCGCTTGCTTACGAGGTAATCTGGCTTTTACCATCGCTGACTTAATCGCCCCAACTAGTTCTTTCTGTTCAAACGGCTTGGAAATAAATTCAAAGTACTCAAATGGTTCCTGAATTTTCTCAACTACTTCTTCCTTACGCCCTGACATTAGCACCAAAGGGATCTTCTGCAAGTCAGCGTTGGCTTGAATCTGCTGAAACACCTCCCAACCGCTGAGTTTAGGTAACAAAAAATCCAGCATAATCAAGTTTGGACGTTCTTGGCGAATTAAATTAAGTCCTTCAAGCCCATCTTTTGCTTCCAAAACTTCAAAGTTACCAGGCGGTAACATTTCTTTTACCCCGTACCCGAATTACACGGCTGTCATCAATCACTAAGATTTTATTAATTGCCACAACTGATTCCTAGGATCAAAATAGGTTGAAATGCTGAGATTGCTCAACGGTGAGAATTGTTGGTTTTGCATATAGAAGTGTAGAATACGTTAAAAAAATTACGTGAGTTTGAGGAAAGCATAGCTATACCGTAAATTCACTTATCAACTTAAACACTTCAGTATTAAGAGCAACTACTCAAGCGGCAAACAATTTAATAAAGTCTTGCACAACAAAAATACACAATAAACTTAACCTTCTCAGTGATCTGTAACCAAGAGAATTTTTTCTGATAAATATAGCGGCGTTACATTTAATCTGTCTTTACTTCAGTGAATGTACGGTAGTACAGTTTAAAATTTTATGCGGTCGTAATATCCATTTTGTTAATATACTGATCATTAAAATATCTAAAACTAAAGGTGGTAGTTAGGTCTCCCTCTGCACCCCTATGAACCAATCACCTTCTCAGCTAAAGTCGGAAATTGAGGCACTGCCAGCGTGGTTACGTCGCCCTATCGGTAAAGCCAGTGAACTTTCAACTGTGCAACGGATTATTAAACAGCGCCAAATTCACACAATTTGCGAAGAAGGACGCTGCCCAAATCGGGGGGAGTGTTATGTCCAGAAAACGGCAACTTTTTTGCTGATGGGACCGGTATGTACTAGAAGCTGTGCTTTTTGTCAAGTAGATAAAGGTCATGCACCGATGCCTTTAGACCCAGCAGAACCCCAAAAAGTAGCCGAGTCGGTGCAGCTACTGGGGTTACGCTATGTAGTGTTGACTTCGGTTGCTCGTGATGATTTGCCGGATCAGGGAGCAAGCTGGTTTGTAACTACAATGGCTGCCATCCGTGCCTCTAACCCTGAAACTCAAATTGAGGTGCTTACTGCCGACTTTTGGGGTGGTCAAGCAGGAGCGCAAGGTCAACGCGATCGCATTCACACAGTCGTTAAAGCAAAACCAGCTTGCTATAACCACAACATTGAGACAGTAAAACGCTTGCAAGGTTCAGTACGACGCGGAGCTAAATACTCGACTTCGCTCCAAGTTCTCCAAACTGTGAAAGAGTTTGACAAAAGCATTCCTACCAAATCGGGGTTGATGCTGGGACATGGTGAAACTAAAGCAGAAGTGATTGAGACATTGGCAGATTTACGTGCAGTGAAGTGCGATCGCCTGACTTTGGGACAATATATGCGTCCTTCTCTCAAACATCTACCAGTACAAAAATACTGGACACCAGAAGAATTTGACTCCTTGGGAGTGATCGCGCGTGAGATGGGTTTTACTCATGTCCGTTCTGCTCCCCTTGTTCGCAGTTCGTACCATGCGGGAGAAAGTGCTTAAAAGTGATGATTACTGAGGTTAGCAAATAAAAATTAACCTTTAAGCCTAAAAAATTACTCTAACAGGTAGTGCAAAGGCGCTCACTATTTGGTATTTACTTATTAAAGTAACCAATTTAGGAACTTAATATTATGGTGGAATCCAGACAGAACAAGCAAGGCAAACCGCAAGATAATGTTATCACCGCCGAAGAATCGCCCTCCCCTTTATTTGGTATTAGTTTTGGAGTGATCTTTTTAGCTATTAACTTTTTGGTTGCAGCTATTTACTTCGGTGTGATTAACCCTTAGTTTCTTTTAACCCGTTAAAAGTAAATAGGAGCCAGAATTCCGGAGCTAAGAGACAGTAAGCCTCTAATTGTTCTGAATTTTGACTCCTAAATTTATCTAACAGTGGTAGTTACAAAGGGCGATATACACGATAGTTAATTTCAGGGAAGATGTTGTCCATCTGCTCTACTTTTTCTAGCCAGCCGCTGTCAATTTTACTAAGATTAATTTCTTCATAGAGTTTATTAAAACGCATTAAGTGCGATCGCGTTCGACGCACCGCATAAGGTACCATCGTTCCTGTCCGCATAATAAACGCCCAGTCAGACGATTGCGCCAACAAAAGTTCCCGCGCTGCTTGGTTAAGCGCTTTCCACTCCAATTCATCAGCTGGTTCTCTTCCTCCTAGCTCGATCATCCGTTCTGTAGCTTTGTGTAAGTGGGGATATATCCAAGCGTTCGTTTCATTTAACCAATACTCATGAAAGCCCTTAAACCCCCAACTAGATTGGGAGGGACGGCAAACTTGCTGTGTTGGGTTTTCCCGTAAATAATCTGCTAAGTGAGTCATTTGGTATGTTTTCTGGTCATACCACGACTTACGGAATAAATAATCAATGAACCAGGGACCTTCATACCACCAATGACCAAATAACTCAGCGTCATACGGCGAAACTATGATTGGCGGACGCTGCATTATTCCATATAGATGCTCAACTTGCCGCTCACGATTATACATAAAGTTACTGGCGTGTTCAGTTGTCTTTTCCCGCGCCCAGTAAGGATCGTAGAGTGCCTTATCTCCCAGCCCTAAACCACGACCAGTAATTTTGTGATATTTAATGCCCGTGTTTTTCCGCTGACCATTGGGCATGACATAAGGTTTAATGTACTCGTATTCTGCTTCCCAACCCAAGTCTTTGTAGAACTCTCGATATTCCGGCGCACCAGGATAACCTACTTCGGAAGACCACACTTGTTGGGAAGATTCCTGATCTCGACCGAAGACAGCAACACCAGTCTCAGTAAAAATAGGCGCATAACTGCCCAAACGCGGACGCGGCCGGGCATAAAGAATGCCATGTCCATCGGTGAGAAAGTAGCGCAGTCCAGCATCGGCTAGCATCCGCTCTACACCTTCGGAGTACGCACATTCAGGCACCCAGAGTCCTTTGGGTGGGCGAGCATAAGTTTGCTCGTCGTGTTCGCAAGCTCATTGACNAGTCTCTTTTGTTTTTTGTTTGTTTTTTTTTTTTTTTTGTTTATTTTTTTGTTCTTTTATTTTTGTTTCTTTTTATTTCTTATCTTTGCTTTTTTGCTTATAAATTTTCTTTATATTATAAGGATTTTCAGGCGTGGCGCTATATTTTATTGCTTTTTTATAAGATGCGATCGCACTGTCCCATTCTTGTTGCTGCTCTTTCACTAGTCCCAAATTATAGTGAGCTAGCCCTAGCTTTGAGTCAAGTTTTAACGCTTGTTGTAAATAATCTTCTGCCAGGTTCGGGTTACTGCCTTCTAACAAAGCTGCCCCCAAATTAGCGTAAGCTAAGGCAAATTTTGCATCGGCTTGTGTCGCTTGGTAAAACGCATTGGCTGCTAACTGTAATTGCCCTACTTGTCGCAAAGCCAGCCCCAAGTTGTAATGCGCGGGGGCTAATTTAGCATCTAATTCAGTTGCTTGGCGAAACGCCGCGATCGCTTGCTGCATTTTCCTTTGCTGAATTAACTGCAATCCTTGATTTACCAATTCCACAGCGGTTTGAGCACTTTGTTGTGCTATCAATAGCGGTTGGGCGAGTGTTAACTCTATTTCTTGCCTTGCTACTGCTGGCGTGATGCTTTCACCTACCAACATCAAAGCTATAACACTCTTGAATATGCGCCATTTTAATACCGATACTTGCATTACTTATTTACAACGTTAGCCATTGCAACCTTATGTACTACTTAACACGATAATTTACACTCTTCAGTCTTGATAAAAGTTATACATTTGGCATAAATATTTGATTTAGTTCATATTTGTTTAGCTAAATCTTACGAGACACTACGATTTTTATTGCAGTGATTAAAAATCGGATAACCTCAGATTAAAGAAAAGAAGAGTCATTAGTCATTAAGTCATTAGCTAGTTTTCCACACTGCTTGCGGTTGGGAGGTATAAAGAATTAATACTTTTCCGCCTCCAAAGGCGCGGTCTATGTATCTAAAAAGTGCTCTCACTAATGACTAGTGACTAAGAACTAAGGACTAATTAATATTATCTCTTGCAAACTCAAAAAAAACGCGGTTCCTATCAAGGGAAGCTGTTAGGAGGTTGTATGACAGAAAAAGTGAGATCGGGTTCGCGCATGACAGTTGCGATTGTTGGACCCTATTTAAGTGGCAAAACTACATTACTCGAAAGTTTGCTGTTCGTTAGTGGGGCAATTTCTCGTAAAGGCAGTGTTAAAGATGGCAACACAGTAGGAGATAGTGCAACAGAAGCCCGCGATCGCCAGATGAGTGTGGAAGTATCCGTAGCTAGCATAGAGTATGACGATATTTGCTGCACCTTTCTCGACTGTCCCGGCTCAATAGAATTTGTCCAAGAAACCCATAACGCTCTAATTGGAGTGGATGCAGCTGTTGTTGTCTGCGAACCAAACAGCGATCGCGTCCTGACTCTCGCTCCCCTATTTAAATTTCTCGACAATTGGGAGATTCCCCATCTAGTTTTTATCAACAAAATGGATCGGGCAAGTACCAACTTTATGGACGTGCTACACGCCCTGAAGTCCGTCTCTAGCCGTCCCTTAGTACCGCATCAATATCCAATAGCACAAGCTGAACTAAGCGGATTTATTGACTTAGTAAGTGAACAAGCGTATCAATACCATCCGGGTGCTGCCGCTGATCCGATCCCGTTCCCAGAAGCGCTTAAGGAACAGGAGCAAGCAGCAAGGGCAGAAATGCTGGAAGAGTTGGCAAACTTTGACGATCACCTATTAGAAGAACTATTAGAAGAAATCAACCCTTCCCCAGAAGAAATCCTCCAAGACTTGAAGCTGGAATTAGGAGCGGATTTAGTCGTTCCCGTCTTATTGGGAGTTGCGGAACAAGACTATGGAGTACGGCATCTTTTAGCTGCGCTACTACGGGAAGCCCCAGAACCAGAAACCACAGTCCAACGCCGGAAAATTATTCATCCAGATGCACCTTTGGCTCAAGTGCTGAAAACTTATTTCACCCCCCAAGGTGGAAAAATGTCACTGGTGCGAGTTTGGCAGGGCAAATTGACTGATGGAATTGTCTTGAATGGAGTTCGTGCGGGTGGTCTTTATCGGTTGATGGGGCAGCAGCAACAGCCGTTACATCAAGCCCTTAGTGGTGAAATTGTGGCGTTGAGCCGCTTAGAAGGTATTAAAACAGGTGATACTCTTTCAGCAGATGGGCTAGCAGCGTTACCTAAAGCCGAGCATTTGCCTCCTGTTTATGCCCTGGCGATCGCCCCAGAAAAGCGTAACGATGAAGTTAAGCTCAGTAGCGCCATTGCCAAACTCCTTGAAGAAGACCCCTCACTAGCTTGGGAGCAACACGGCGACACCCATGAAGTTATCCTTTGGGGTCAAGGCGAGATTCATCTCCAAGTTGCCCTAGACCGACTGCGGCGCAAATATAACCTGCCGATGACAACTCACGCGCCGCAAGTGCCATATAAAGAAACTATCCGTAAATCTATTTCCTCGATTCATGGACGCTATAAACATCAAAGCGGCGGTCATGGACAGTTTGGGGATGTTTATCTAGAAATCAAACCACTGCCACGCGGTACAGGCTTTAACTTCAATGACACAATTGTTGGTGGCGTAGTACCAAAGCAGTATATTCCTGGTGTAGAAATGGGTGTGCGGGAGTTTCTGGCACACGGACCGCTGGGCTTCCCCGTTGTCGATGTAGCTGTAACCCTGACAAATGGTTCCTATCATACAGTTGATAGTTCCGAACAAGCGTTTAAGCAGGCTGCACGAATTGCGATGCAAACTGGAATACCTCAATGTGAACCCACGCTGTTAGAACCAATTGCACATCTTGAAGTAACAACGCCCAGCGAATTTACGTCCAAAGTGTTGCAACTACTGAGTGGACGACGCGGGCAAATTTTAGGCTATCAAGGTAGTGATTGGACAGGCTGGGATAAAGTCACGGCATACTTACTCTCAAGCAGAAATGCAAAACTTCATTGTGGAACTGCGATCGCTTACTTTAGGCGTTGGCTCATTCCACTGGCAGTACGACCATTTTCAAGAAGTACCAGATAAACTTGCCGAACGAGTCCGCGCAAATAATAACGGTAACGGCAACGATCGCTAAATCAAACGCACCTTTCACTAGGGCATTAATTACCCTACCTTAAATAAGTTGAACTAATTTTTAGCTTAACTATGAACAGTACACAATCTTGGTATGTTGTCAAGCTTCCTGCTGGCAACTGCGAAATTGTCCCCAGCAACAAATTAGGTGGAGATAATCCGGATATCCAGTGGGGACCATTTTCTTCTCAAGAGGAAGCAATCGCCCGTCGCGTCGGTTTAATACGGGCTGGCAAGTGCCAACCAATTTAGGAGTAGTTTTGAGGTTTGAGGTTTGAGTTTTGAATTAAAGAGGGAAGAATTAAAGAGTAATTCCTGCATCTCTTCTTTTAACCGCCGTTCTCTGGGACGTTCCATTCAGAAAAACGGCGGCTTTGCTCAGCATTCAAAACTTAAAACTTGTAACTATTTTTAATCACCGTCTTGATTCTGCTCTAGGGCTGCGTTTCGTTGCAATTTCCTGATTCAAAACTGCTAAAGCTTTTGCATATTGCGGGTCTGCTGCTGTGCCAATTTTTTCGCGATCGCGCACCAAGGCTTCTTTTTGCGGATCTAAGTTCCAGCCGCACATCTGGGGCAATTCCTGACTTATTAATATCGCGCCCATTGGGGGTAAAATGTTAGCGATCGCCACCGCCAGCCCTGAACCATCTCCCAGTCCCCGCACCGATTGCACTAACCCCTTGCCAAAGGTCTTTGTCCCGACCAGAACACCACGATTGTTATCCTGTATTGCCCCAGCAAGAATTTCGCTAGCGCTGGCTGAACCACCGTCTACCAACACTACTAGCGGTTTATTTGTCAATGGATGGTGGTCAGACTTTTCAATGTCTTTTTTCCCCTGCCGATCAACTGTTGAGACAATCGTACCGTCATTGAGCCCATTTGGGCAATTTCAACACTGGAAAAGAGTAAGCCACCTGGATTAGAACGCAGATCCAGAATATATCCAGCCACCTGTTTCTTTTCTAAATCTTTGATTGCGTCTCGCATTTCCGCAGCAGCATTGGCGCTGAACTGGTTCAAGCGAATATAGCCTACGCCACCTGTTGGACTATTCTGATAGCTGTAGCGTACCGGATGGAGTTCAATCCGCGCCCGTTTTGGTAATCTTTTTGTCTACCATTCCGGAAATCGTGAGTTTCACTTCCGTTCCTGGCTGTCCTCGGATCAGAGATACGGCTTGATTGACATCCATCCCTCAGTGTTTTTACCATCAATTTTGAGGATGATGTCCTTAGCAATCAGACCAGCCTTCGCTGTTGGTGTATCCTCAATCGGAGAAATCACAGTCAGCTTCTTTGTTTTTTCATCTTGAGCAATTTGGATGCCAATACCAGTAAGTTCCCCAGAAGTATCTACTTGCAAACTCTTAAATTCTTCTCAGATCCATAAATCGAGTATAGGATCTTCCAACTTTTCCAGCATTTCCCGAACCGCTTTGTAAGCGTCCTCTTTGCTGTTGTAAGACCGACTCAGATATTGTTTACGTACAGCCTGCCAATCCGCCTGGTTAAAGATGCGCCATCCACGTATTGGCGATCAATAATCTGCCAGACTTCATCTACTAGTTCCTTCGGACTTTCCTGAAAAAAGCCTGACCTTGCGAATGAATACCTACGCCGATAACAGTAACCGTCGTTAGCGTCACTGCTGTCGCACCTAAAACGAGTCCACGTTTTGTAATGACCATAAGCCTGCCTGAGCCGGGAGAAAATGCATAAAATAAGTACGCCCAATGTAGCACAGGCTTTCAGTAGAAGGTAAACAGTAAGAATACAGAAGACAGGAGGCAAGAAGCTATATAAAGATATTTTTCCCTGCACCTCTGCACTCCTAGTCTCTCAAGGTTCGACCCAGCGACCATCTGCCTTAATTAAGTTGAGCAACTCCTCAACACCCTGAGATTCAGGTACTTTTTTGATCTCTTCTCGACCGCGATACAAAGAAATATAACCAGGCTGCTTACCAACATAGCCATAGTCAACGTCTGCCATTTCTCCAGGACCATTCACAATGCAACCCATAACTGCAATATCCAGACCAGTCAAGTGAATAGTAGCTTCCCGTACTTTATGCAGCACTTCTTCCAAATTAAATAAGGTGCGACCGCAAGAAGGACAAGCAACATATTCCACCATCGTTTTCCGTAAGCCTAGTGCTTGCAGAATGCTATAACAGACGGGAATTTCTTTCCGGCGCTTCTGTAAGTGATACCCGGATAGTATCGCCAATTCCGTCAGCAAGGAGGGTGGCAATTCCAGCAGTAGACTTAATTCGACCGTACTCCCCATCACCAGCTTCTGTCACACCCAAATGCAGAGGGTAGTCCATGCCGAGCTGATCCATCCGCTGTGCCATCAGACGATAGGCAGCTAGCATTGGCACCCGCGATGCCTTCATCGAAATTACTATGTTGCGGAAATCAAGGGATTCACAGATGCGAATAAATTCCAAAGCTGATTCCACCATACCTTCTGGGGTATCACCGTAGGTAAAAAGCATTCGCTCAGCGAGGGAACCGTGGTTGACACCAATTCGCATTGCCTTACCTTTGATCGCGTAAGGAAACAACAAGGGTTCTAGAGTTTCGCGGATTTTGTCACCAATTTCCTCAAACTCTCCTTGGGTATATTCTGTGGTTTTTGGCTTTTCAAATACATACAACCCTGGATTAATCCACACTTTATCAACGTGCTTAGCAACTTCTAGGGCAATCTTCATGCCATTATGATGCACATCGGCAACAAGGGAACTGCTGATAAGTAGCAGATAATTTCTGCTTAATATCTGCTAAGGCTTTGGCATGAGCCATACTGGGTACGGTGACACGGACAATCTCACAGCCAATTTCGTGCAGGCGACGAATAGCAGCAACGGAGCCATTTATATCTAAGGTATCCTCGTTGATCATCGATTGCACCACTACAGGGTAGTGCCGCCAATAGTGACGTTACCGACTTTTTACGGGGCGGGTTTTGCGACGATGGATAGTAGTATCAGTGGATTGACTAGAGGCGGTGGCAGTAGTTGGAGTAGGTAAGGTTTGCATATTGCTGGCAAGTTTTCTCTCTATTTTTCAGAGTGCCATAGTTACGTTAAATTTAGTTGATCTAGCATGGAGGTTTTGGAGATATGGCTATGCCGTCGACTAGAGGCGATGTATTTACGAGCCTGATGGTGGGTACAACGATGGAAGACCTTGGAGTTTTATATGGGATCAAACTGGACTCCAGAAGTGAAACAAGCAAAGAACAGCATATTAGGCGATCGCTAGCAATATGTTAGAAGTATCTCAAGTAATATCTGGGTCAATCTACTGCAATCATCACATCGCTGGATTTAATCACTGCATAGGCAACTTCCCTCAGCTAGCCCCAACTGTTCTGCTGAAGTTCTGGTGATAATCGAGGTGAATTCAACCCCAGGAGCATTTCCAAAATGACTTCAGTATTAACTGCTCCTGTTACGACTTGTTTGACTGTCCCTTTAAAAATATTCCTGGCGCTCATTTTCATTAGGTTATCCTCGGAATTTTGAGTAAAAAATTCTATCTCAGTAATATCAGAGTGCTTCTGGCTCTGTTGAATCGGGGATTCAAATAAGCCAGGCAAATTATTATTCAGACTCCGCACTAGTTCCCTAAGAATTTCAGTTTTAGTGCGCTGAGATTTTTGGCAGTGCTGCTCTAGGATTTGCCGTTCTTCCTCCGAGGACTGAAAAGTAATCCATCCTTGCTGCGCTCGGCATGGCATACCAACTTAGTTGGTGATTTAAGGCATTTGGTTGGTACAATCCTAGCAATATGTGAAAGCTTTAACTAAATCGAAGGTTTGAAAATTAGAGGCAAGCCTGATGAATAGAAGACGTATCCTTACCTTTGTTGCCTGGATTGCAGCGGCATTAGTGTTAACCGTCGGTGCTTCTATCCAGACTATATCCTCACTGATGGTGCAGCAACGGACATCCTTAACCGTATCTGCTGCCATTAGTTCGAGCAATGCTCTGCAAGAAATTAAGACTATCTACCAACGCAGCAAACCGAACGTCAATATTACTTATAACTTTGGCGCTTCCGCGCCTTGCAGCAACAGATTGAACAGGGAGCGCCGATTGATGTATTTTTCTCTGCTGCTGCTAAACAAATGGATGCTTTGCAGCAAAAAAACCTTCTAGTTCCAGGTACTCGAAAACCCTGCTGACTAACCGCCTTGTCTTGATTACACCTAGAAATGCACCAACATTGACAAGCTTCAGAAACTTAACTAGTGATCAAGTGCAGCGAATTGCGATCGCAGAACCAAAGAGCGTCCCCTGCAGGGCAATATGCTCAAGAACTCCTCACCAATTTAAAAATTTTCGACTCGCTCAAATCGAAATTCGTTTACGGTAACAACGTTCGTCAGGTCTTGAGCTATGTTGAAACCGGAAATGTCGAGGCAGGCATTGTCTATATAACCGATGCAAAATCCAACGCTATCAGGGTGGGAGCAACGGCAGCGTCCAATTTACATTCAGCGATTGTTTATCCAGTTGCGGTACTGAAAATAGCAGAAATGTCGTTACTGCTAGGGAGTTTGTGCAATTTTTGTCTAGCACTCAGGCACAAAGGGTATTTAAGAAATACGGATTTGGGATACCGCGCTGATATTTAAATTTTGAATTGAGGATCACAAGCCAAAATCCTCAATGCCTAATCTAATGGTACATTCTAAAGCCAAAATCCGATGGAATTTGACTTGTCTCCTTTATGGTTATCCCTAAAAACTGCTGTCACTGCTACAGTTATTACCTTCTTTCTGGGGATTGCAGCAGCCCGGTGGATGATTGGCTATCGCGGCAAGGGCAAAGGATTGATTGAGGACTTTTTTATTTCTCCCCTCGTTTTACCGCCAACAGTGGTGGGCTTTTTGTTGCTGTTGCTATTGGGCAAAAACGGTTTTATCGGACAGCTATTGCTGCAAGTGGGAGTAACGGTGATTTTCTCTGGTCAGCCACTGTGATTACAGCTACAGTAGTTGCTTTCCCGCTAATGTATAAAACGGCACTAGGGGCATTTACCCAAATTGATGCCAATCTTCTTAGGGCTGCCCGAACCCTGGGGCATCTGAATCAACGATATTCTGGCGGGTCATTCTGCCGCTATAAAAAATAGGATTGTCGCTGGCTCGATTCTGCTTTTGTGCGTGCCTTGGGTGAATTTGGTGCAACTCTGATGCTGGCTGGAAATATTCCAGGTCAAACACAGACCCTCCCAATTGCTATCTACTTTGCGGTAGAGGCGGGCGATATGCAGCAAGCTTCGGTCTGGGTAGTGACGATCTTAGGTATTTCTCTGACGGTTCTCACCGCCGTCAATTTCTGGTCGGATTCCCAGCGTCCGGTTGTAGTTGAAGCTAGGAGAGAGGACAAGGGGGCAAGGGGACAAGGAGACAAGGGGACAAGGGGACAAGGAGACAAGAAGACAAGGGGAAGTCTTTCTCAACCCTTAGTGATGAAAGTGGACTGATTGTAGACATCCAAAAGCAATTGAGCGGCTTTTCTCTAGAAACATCCTTCATAACATTGGATACTCTGGGATTATTAGGCGCTTCAGTGCCGGTAAAAGTATGCTCCTGCGCTGCATTGCTGGTTTAGAGACTCCCAGATGGGGTCAAATTGTACTGAATGGACGGGTACTATTTGACTCAAAAAAGGGAATTAATCTTCCCAGCCGCGATCGCCGTATTGGTTTTGTATTTCAGAACTATGCCCTTTTCCCTCACTTAACAGTCTTTCAAAACATTGCCTTCGGCTTGCAAAAGTTGCCCAAACCAGAACTAAACAAACGCGTAAAGGAACAAATGATTGCAATGCAGCTGCAAGGACTGGAAAATCGCTATCCTCAGCAGTTGTCTGGTGGTCAACAGCAGAGGGTTGCTTTCGCTAGAGCTTTAGCCATTCAACCACAAGCCCTGCTCCTAGATGACCCTTTTTCAGCCCTCGACACCCACCTGCGTAGCCAGTTAGAAAAGCAATTAATTCAAACCCTTGCTACCTACCAAGGTGCGACGCTGTTCGTTACACACAATCTAGAAGAAGCTTACAGAATCTGCAAAAACCTTTTAGTCCTTTTAGAAGGAAAAACAGCTGCCTACGGTTCTAAAGAGAATATTTTTAAGCGTCCCCACACATTACGCGTTGCTCAGCTGACAGGATGTAAGAATTTTTCGCGGGCGCGCACAGTTTCGCCTCATCTAGTGGAAGCTGTAGACTGGGGTTGTATTCTCCACGTTATCGAGCCAATTGATAGCATAGCCTATGTAGGCATTCATGCTCATCATCTTACTTTTCCAGAGAAGTCTGAAGGAGTGAAGCAGCAGGAAACTCAGCATCAAAAATCAGAAAATACTTTTCCCTGCTGGCTTGTGCAAACAAGTGAAACACCTCACCGGATGACTCTCTATCTAAGTCTGCACCATCCTCCTATTCATCCTAGTGACTACCACTTACAAGTAGAAGTGTTTAAAGAAAAGTGGGCAGCACTCATTGACCGCCCTTTCCCGTGGTACGTCTGTTTAGAGCCACTACAGTTGGTTTTCATGAAGGAGTAGCTATAGTTTCTGACAAACAAGCAACTGAGAAAAGTTTTGCACCGCGCGTCTTATTTAGCATCACAAGTTTAAAGCTGATGACTGAATGCGAAAAGCGATCTTTATAAATACAAAAAAAGTAGGTCATTGGAGGAAACCATGACCTACTTTAAAAATCAAAACTTTAAGCTGGTATAAGGTATCTAAATTCCACACCAGCAACTTAGCTTACACAGATACCTTTACGTGATCGTTAGCATGAACTCGCTCTTGAACCTGTTTCATGACCTTTGACACGCTCTCTTGCAAAGTTTCTTGATCGGTTCTGCACTCCACTTCCGGATTCATTGGTGGCTCATAGGGGTCAGAAATTCCTGTAAAAGTTTTAATTTCTCCTGATCGCGCCTTCTTATACAGCCCTTTCACGTCTCGCTTTTCGCAGACTGCCAACGGTGCATTAACATAAACCTCAACAAAGTCTCCAATGCGGTTTCGCACTTCGTCCCGAATGTTACGGTAAGGAGAAATAGCGGAAACAATTACAATCACTCCGTTCCGAGTCAGGAGTTGAGCTACAAATCCAATACGGCGAACGTTTTCATCCCGGTCTGGTTTACTAAAACCTAGTCCCTTGGTTAAGTTCTCGCGCACTACGTCGCCGTCAAGGACTTCAACTTTGTATCCTTGTGCTATTAGTTCTTTTTCTACCGCCTGACTGATCGTGGTCTTGCCTGCACCACTCAAACCCGTAAACCACAGTGTCATTCCTTTCTGTTTCATTTTCTCCTCATCCTTTACTTTGTTTTAATTTGGATTGATACAAATACATTAAGAACTCAGCTACCTCTAGGTAGACATTGATAAGGTATTTTTTCGTGCGGAAGCATTTTACATAATCCTGTTATACAAAGACAAGTTTTTTAGGCAGTCCAAAATATTCAATTCAATAGTTTATTAAAGCAGTACTATTACTTTTTACTAATTTAGACATCGTATAAGTTGCAATTTTATAGTTTTCATTTTGGTAAAATTAAACTTTAATTTTTCGTCTAAAAATTGTAGAACCATTACAAATTTATTGCTTTTAGTATCATAATTTCTACATTAAGTAAAGTTACTAATTTAGCAGCTATAATGAATATTTAATTTGATAGTATAAAAATACCAAAACTTTTGTAGCTTTTTTTACCATTTTAAAATCTGAATGATTAGTATTTTTTATAAAGCTTGTTTGGGATAAATATAAGTAGTAGATTTATATTTCAAGTTTATTATTTTAATTGAACTAGATTTATCTTAGTGCAAGCCTTTTAGAGAGCAAAGTTTTTTCTAATGACTTCACACAATCTTTATAATAAATATTACTTTATGAAGTTTAAGTACTTTAAAAATAAAAATCTATTTGCTGAAACAAGTTTCTACATCAGATTACAAAAGTATTTAGGGCTTGCATTAGCCAGACAAGCTGAAATTGACTTTGAGAAAAGTTTCTCACTATCAAAATTTAATCAACCAACTCGGAGGGTAAAAACCTCGAACAGCTTAAATATTTAGTAGTTCAGACTCAACAAAGAATTTTTTCGGTTAAGTAAAAATAATTATAAGTTTTGGTAAAACTATTTATTCTAATATTAGTATTATGAGTTATTGCTCTCTTGAATTAAGTTTATTTTTAATACGCCTTAAAAAGAGTAAGCTTCAATATAGCAATCTGATTTAAATTATCAGGTATGAGGTGGATATAAAGTGTAAGCTATACTATTTATAATCAGTGGCGACACATATAAATTTAAAAAAAGCAATCACAATTGTTTGATTGAGCAAAAATGTGTTTATTTTATCAATAAACAGGTTCTAGACATTGGCGCAAGCTACAACTATAGCCGCGATCGGCCACTGCTATTGTCCCACAACAGGGTAGTGTGGAATTGTGTGTCTATCCGGATCAGAAGCAATGGCGATCGCCTCGCACTGTGTTTAATGCTCCGGGTGATCAAGTTTGGCAAACTCACCGGATACTCTACGGCTATATCCGTCATCCCCAGACGCTACAAGTAATGGATGAGGCACTGCTTTAATTATGCAGGCTCCGCGCCCTACACCTGTGAAGATGTGGTGGAATTTCATTGCCACGGGGGAATTATAGCAGTGCAGCAAGTATTGCTGGCATTGTGGTTAGAGCAGGGAGCAAGATTAGCCGAACCGGGGAGAGTTTACACTCCGGGCGTTTTTGAATGGACGACTGGATTTTAACTCAAGCTGAAAGTATTGCTGATTTGGTGAGCGCGATCGCCTCAAGCGGCTCAAACGGTTTTGGCTGGTTTGCAAGGGAAATTAGCTCAGCCGATCCGCCAGTTACGCGCAAGTTGTCTAGATATCCTGGCAGAAATTGAAGCTCGGATTGATTTTTATGAAGACTTACAACCGTTGGATTTTGTGTTATTAAATCACAAATTACAGAATTATTAAAGAAGTTAGCAAAATTGTTGCTACAGCGGACAAAGGTGAACTACTACGCACTGGATTGAAGTGGCAATTGTTGGTCGTCCGAACGTAGGAAAATCGAGTTTATTAAAATGCTTTGGAGTCGGTGCGATCGCGCAATTGTTACTGATTTACCTGGTACTACCCGCGATGTGGTGGAATCGCAATTGGTTGTTGGTGGAATACCAGTGCAAGTGCTAGAGATACGGCTGGAATTCGAAACGTTTCGATCAGGTGGAAAAGATTGAGTCGCGCGATCGCTATAGCGCTTAAACTGCTGATTTAGTGCTGCTAACTATTGACGCTGCCGATGGTTGGACTGAGGCGGATCAAGAAATCACCGAACAGGTGCAGCATCGCCCTTGATTCTAGTCATCAATAAAATCGATCTTATAGAGGCAATGCCTGAACTGCACTAGAATCGTTACCCGCTATCAAGCACGTTGTTACAACGTCCGCTGCCCACAACAAAGGAATTGAAGCATTAGAACAAGCCATTTAGAGACAGTGCAAGCAGGTATCCAGACAGTCAATATGGACTTGGCAATTAACCAACGGCAAGCAGCAGCATTGACACGGGTTAAAACATCCCTGGAACAGGTGCAAAGTGACAATTACTCAACAGCTACCGCTTGATTTTTGGACGATTGATTTAAGCTCTTGCATTCAAGCACTAGGAGAAATTACTGGAGAAGAAGTTACTGAATCAGTGCTTGAACGAATTTTTAGCCGCTTTTGTATTGGGAAATAGCTTGTCTGATTACTTTGACAAAAACAAACAGCCGTCTGTAAGCAGCGATACACTGAATTTACCTAGTTTAAAAGGAAGTACAGCCATGATTACTTCTCTCGCCTCCTAAGAAGCAAAACATTATTTACCCCAGCAGCGATGGACAGCCGATGGCAGATAATACCAAGCAGTTTCGCTGGATTGTGGTTATTCAACAAAATCTAGAGTGGTTATTTGCGGCAGATGAGGTGTTTGTGGCAGGTGACTTGTTATGGTATCCGGTTGAAGGCGATCCTAAAATTAGGTTAGCACCAGATATTCTCTGGCATTTGGCAGACCAAAGGGTGACAGAGGTTCGTACCAACAGTGGCAAGAAGATAATATTCCGCCGCAAGTAGTGTTTGAAATCCTCGCCTGGTAATCGTGTTAAGAAAATGGTAGAAAAATTGCGCTTTTAATGAGCATTATGGAGTTGAGGAATATTACATTTATGACCCAGATGGCATTGAGTTAACAGGCTTAATTCGTTCTGCAACTGGTCTAGTTGTAATTGAGCAGATACATAATTGGATCAGCCCGCGCTTGGGAATTCGATTTGATATGTCTGGGGAAGAATTGCGAATTTATCGCCCAGAGGGACAGCTATTTGCTAGTTATGTAGAAATTGCTCAACGTGCTGAACAGGCTGAACAACGGGCTAGACAGGCTGAACAACGTGCTGAGCAATCAGAGCAAAGGGCTGAACAGGCAGTATCCCAATTAGAGCAACAACGTCAACGTACAGCGCAATTAGCAGAACGTTTGCAAGCAATGGGTATTGACCCAGATCAGATATAGGGATGAAGTGCGATCGCGATCGCGTTTAGCTATTAGACTGCTAGCTTTTCAATGTGAGCACTTTATTGTCTGAAATTTAGATATCAGAGGGAAACAAGCATGGAAAAATTATCTTGGTCTTCCTAATGTAGTGATGTATAAAACAGCTTCATCAGCAGGGATACCCAAAACTTCATTCACTTGGTTATCAAAGAAGCCACCGATACCGCTTACACCTAAATTAAGGCGGATAGCGGCTAAATTCAGCCTTTGCCCTAAATGACCAGCATCCATGTGAAGATAACGGTAAACGCGATCGCCATACTGTGCCACAGATGTTTTGAGATCTGCTGTGTGGAACAGCACCGCTGCTGCATCTCGACCTAAATCTTGTCCCAAACAGAGGTAGTGCAACTCGCGGCGGAAGTTTTTAAACCGAATTTGCCGCAGTTCTTGAGCTTTTGGTGCGTAGTAGTAGCAACCCTCCTCCAGTCCTGTTACCCCAGACACGGCAATAAACGTCTCGATTAAGTTCAAATCAAAATAGTCCGGTGTTCCATCCAAACCTTGGTCGATGTACTGCTGCGGTTGATAAGTGAAATCTAGTAATGCTTTCAGTTCATCTAAACTTAGCTCAGCACCATTGTAAGCGCGAGTAGAACGCCGTTTGAGAATCGTAGTTTCTAGTTCTTCCAGATTTGCTCCCCAATCAATCGGGGACGTGGTGGTGGAAACCTTCAAACAAAAGGGAAAGTTGTACTTATCATCAATTAATTGTTCCGATGTCACCGCAGCTAAATTTTCCTTGCTGATTGTGCTTAGCTCAATTTGCGTCGCTTGGTGGCAATATCCTAGCAGTTCACCATCGGGAATTTTGGGATAGTCAGTCTGAGTAGCAGAGGGTAAAGCCGTTTGACCAAGTGGCAAGTTTTGTTTGACATCAAGCAAGTCGGCCATTGGAATTACTGCGATCGCTCCTTCTTGCTCGGAATCAAGATAAAGCAGCTGGTTTATTGCCTGATCTCCAAAGCCGCCAATTAAGTGAGGTCGGTAATCATTTAAAGTGCCAGCCAACTCAATATTAGCTAGCAGATGCCCTGTATCCAAAAAAATGCGCCGATAAGCGCGATCGCGGTAGCGCCAAGCCGAGCGATAGAAAACAGCGGTTGTTACAAGAGCCAGCTGAGTACTTTCTAAAACGGGGTGCCAGAAACAAGCCGCTTGCAGAGCTTGCCAAACCTCACTTTCCCAAAACTGAATCAACGAATGGCTTTGAGGTTGGTAATTATACATTCCAGCACTTAGAATTGGTGTACCACGGGAAATCAAATAAAGTTCAGCTGGGTATAAGCCTCCTGCCGAGGGTGCAGCACGGAGATATATCGGATTACCCATTGTTGGCATTCTAGCTGTCAAACCATAGCTGCAAAATAGCAGCCGTGACAAGCGCTGCCACCAAACGCTAGCTGCATCGTCCGCAACTACTAGTTCTTCTTTAAGATAAGGTTTTAGGTCAAAGGTAGTACCAATTTTGTATTCCTTAAATGGTAATGGCTGCCGCTCCCAGTCCAACCCTTGATTATTGGCAGCGATCGTTTCCGGGTCGTATTTAGTCCGCTCATGGTAATGTTGAGCAATTGAGTCACGCAATTCAGGCATAGAATCAGGACACTTACCCTTTTATCTTCGATCTTGCCATTTATGAGCCTGATCGTGTCGACTTGGTGGGTAAAAACTTGAGAATAGAGGTGATATAGCGGTCGCCAAGACTTATAGGACATAGACTGAAGGAAGCCTAATTCAAGCTCCCCGACCAGTTGATGTCAAAACCCTATAGCTACGACCTGCGTCAAAAAGTCATTCAAGCAATGGAGCTAGATGGGATGAAGAAAAGCGAAGCGGCTCAAGTGTTCCAACTCAGTCGCAACACAATTGACTTGTGGCTGAAGCGGCAGGCTGAGACCGGAGACTACCAGGCAAAGTCGAATCGCCCCCATCGCACAGCCGACAAAATCACGGATTGGGACAAGTTCACCAGTTTGCCAAACTGCATGGGGAGAAAACACAAGCCGAGATGGCAGCGCTGTGGGAAGGTAATATCAGCGCTCGAACCATCTCACGAGCATTGGACAAAATCGGCTTGAGTCGAAAAAAGACGTACGGCTACCGCGAACGGAATGCAGCCAAACGTACCACCTACGTAGCTCAACTGGCAGACATTCCCCTGGCACAACGGATATATGTGGATGAATCCGGGATGGACGAACGCGATGATTATGGCTACGGCTGGTGTGGCGCGGAGTGCGCTTTGAGGCACTAAAGTCCGGACGAAGAGCGGGGCGAGTCAACATGATTGCAGCTTACTGCCAACGTCAACTCATGGCACCCTTCACGCTGGAAGGTGCTTGTAACCGTATCGTGTTCGAGACTTGGCTCGAAACCTGCTTAGTGCCTGTGCTGGAACCAGGACAGGTGGTGATTCTCGATAACGCTACATTCCATCATGGTGGGCGCATTGAGGCTCTGATTGAGTCTGCTGGCTGTCGCCTGTTGTACTTGCCCCCTTATTCTCCAGACCTCAATCGGATTGAGAAGTGTTGGGCTTAAAAGTCGGGTTCGCAAGGGTTTATCTAGCTCTGGCTCCCTTCGGCAAACCATAGAATCTGTTCTTAAAGATGCTACGTCCTAACACTACTGACTATAGCTATATCAGCTAATTTTTTGAATTAGTCGGCGTTAGGTGGCTCCAATGGTTGGGTTATTGGTCGTGCAGGCGATTTATGTAGTTTAATATACGCATAGATAGCAGCAGTCAAAAGTAACAGATAGGGACTTTGACATACTCACTGGGATGAAGCCACAGTGATTCTTGACGCTTCACTGAAACTTGCTACCGTTGTAGACTTACTATCTCTCAGCGTCCGTTTAGAGTCGTGGCAATGCCTTATCCCGACTTGATCTATATTTTTGGATGCGTTTTCATCTCTATCCTGAGTCGTGCTGCAATTCAGACAAGTTACGGTTCTCACTTTAAGATCGAGCTTGCCCCATTTGTAGCGACAGTCTGAGCAAATCTGACTCGTAGGTTCCCAACGGCTAACCGTTTGAAATTGTCTACCAAACTTTTCAGCCTTAGCCTTGCAGAGTTCTCTAAACTCTCTCCAGCCTTGCAAACTGATAGCTCTTGAAAGCTTACGATTTTTGACCATTCCCTGACACGTTCAAATCTTCTAAAGTAATTGCTTGGTTTTCGCGTACAACTTTAGTTGAAAGTTTATGCAGAAAATCTTTTCTAAGATCACTTATTTGATTATGCAGTCTTGCAATAGTTAAACGGGTTTTATTTCTTCTATTAGAACTTTTAACTTGTCTAGCTAATTTGCGTTGTAGCTTTCTAACTTTTCTGTATAGCTTAGAATAGTCAGGGCTTTTGAACGACTCTCCCATACTCAGCACAGCAAAAGTTTTAAGCCCTAAATCAATCCCTACAGATGAGTTGACAGGCTCTACACTAACAGATTGAATCTCAACCACAAAGCTAAGAAAATACCGATTAGCGCAATCTTTAATGACTGTTACCGAGCTAGGGTCAGACGGTAAAACTCTTGACCATATAGGCTTAACATTACCAATCTTTGCTAAGTAGATAGAATTTTCAGTGATTAAAAATGCTGCCTTGGTGAACTCAGCAGATTGATTGCCAGTCTTCTTTTTTAAAATTTGGCAGACCAAATTTTTGACCTTTATGCTTCCCATTTCGGGAATTAAAAAAGTTTCGGTAGGCTATGCTCTAAATACCTAAGAGACTGCTGCAAAGGTACAGATGATACATCTTTCAACCATTGACGCTCATCTGTTTTCTTAGACAAGGTGAGGATAGCTGAAAGTTTGTTGTATCCAGGCAACTTTTCAGAAGCCTTGCAAAACGCTAAAGCATCATTCCAAACTACGCGAACACACCCAAACAACTGAGCTAAACTCTGTCGCTGTTGGTCTGTTGGATAGAATCTGTACTGATATCGCGCTTTCATTGCTTATGCTAAAATTGGTCTGTAAATTGATTGTAGATGAGTCCGTCAAGAATGACAACTGCTTTACGCAAGGAAAGACAGTCTGTTTCAGACCTAATGTTTCACTTGGTCTGCGTGACAAAATATCATAGGTCTGTTTTAACCGCTGAGAGTCTTGCCTTGATTGAAAATCTTTTAGGGAAGTAGCTAAGAAAATGGACTTTCAAATTCAAGAATTTAATGGGGAATCCGACCACATTCATGCCTTAATTGAATTCCCACCTAAACTTTCTATTTCTCAGATTGTAAATGCTTTGAAAGGCGTATCCAGTCGTAGATATGGTCAAGCAGGATATCTTAAGCCATTAGGAAAAGATGCGTTGTGGAGTCCTAGCTACTTTGTTTCCTCAGTAGGTGGCGCACCTCTTGAGGTTCTCAAGAAATACATTCAGAATCAAGAAAAGCCGCGCTAGAAGCACAGGGTTTTAAACCCAAATTTCCGATAAACCATTAACCAAATACTTAAACGCAGCAAACTAATACTGAATTCCCTTAGTGAATAAGTCGAGGTATTCCAAGTTTCCTGAACTTGTGAACCTAAAGAACTCTCAGGGCTTGTAGTAGAAACAGCTTGCTTCTAGTTTTAGGGTAATGGTGGAATAGGCAACTTGATTTTGTAAGCTTTTGAGTTGAGCGTTAATCTGTTCAATCGATTGCCGTACGTCGCTAAGTTCTTGAGCAACCTTCAGTACATCGCTCACAGAGCCAGAGCGCTCCATAATCTCTAACAAGGTACTTTCCGTTTTCTGCAAGTTTCGCAATCGAGCTTGGAAATCTACACAGAAGTAATACCTGTAGCATTACAGCGCTTAATTCTTGCGTACATTAATTTATTTTTAGATATTCGTTTGTGTTGATTATATTGAAATCAGAGTCAGCCTTTAATAAAACGCATACGTGAAACCAGCCAAAGCAAAGCAAGCAATAGAACCTGAAATCCCATCTGCAACTCAAGCAGCAGCTAAAGAGCCATTTATGCCAGTAGTGCGTGAATTAGTATGGGCTTACCAAGCATTTAGAAGTTACTCTGATGCTCAAATTCGGCAAATGGGCTTAACTTCTTCTCAATTCGATGTGATTGCTACCTTGGGAAACACCCTGGGATGACTTTTAACAAGCTAGCGGAAAAAACACTCACAACTAAAGGTGAGCTAACAGGAATTATTGATCGTTTAGAGAAAAAAGATTTAGTGCGGCGGGAAGTGCCACCAGAAGATCGGCGCAGTTTTCTGGCAGTGCTTACGCCAGCAGGTGAGCGAGTGTTTGCAGAAACGTTCCCAGCACATATTGCCCATCTTAAACAGCGGTTTGAACAACTGGACAATCAGGATTTGGAGCAGATCCGAGTGGCACTAGAAAAAATTAAAAAACTGTTTTAATTTTTGCTGAGATTGTTTACACGCTAACGATTATTGTAGTAGAGTAATAAAGTACGCCTTAGTACATTAACAATGCGAACATTAATTGCAAAGGAGCAATGCTATGAGCAAGGAAGCTTTTGAACTGGACGCTGGATGCTGGCACATACTATATCTGTTCCTGTGGTCAAAGCAAGAACCTACCTTACTGTGATGGTTCCCATCAGGGTACTGGTTTACAGCCACTCTCACTAGAGTTGGAGTCACCCCAAACAGTAGAGATTTCTGGTTTACCTGAATCGCAGCCTTGACAAGGGATTATCCGGCTAAATAGTTTGCGTATAGACAATACAAGTAAAGACATTATGAGGAACGAAGAAGATGAAACTCAGAATATTAGCGCCTCATCTGCTGCCAATCCGGAAAATGGGCGGCGCAATAAAGCCAAAAACTCTAGAGAGGGTTATTACGCTAGGAGAAATCTGATTTCTCTGATATCACGGGTGCTAATTTCGGCAATTTTTCTGATGTCAGGTGTAAACAAAATTCTGCATCATGTCGGTACGCAGGAGTATATGGCAGCTTATGGAATGCCACTGACAGGGCTATTTTTGGTTGCCGCCATTGTGGTGGAACTTGGTGGTGGGCTTTCGGTGTTATTAGGTTACAAAGCACGTTGGGGAGCGATTCCGCTGGCTATCTTCTTAATTCCGGCGACGCTGATTTTCCATACCAGTTTTGGTGATCAAATCCAAACAATTATGTTTATGAAGAATCTAGCTATCTTGGGTGGATTACTAATGATTATCCAATATGGCTCAGGTCGAATTGCTTTGAAGCAAGATTAGTGGAGGTGTATGGCTTTACAAGGAATTAATCATGTTGTTTTAAAGGTGAGAAACCTGTACTTCTGACCATTTCTATCGGGAAATATTGGGTATGCAACGGGTAGTGGCGATCGCCCTGGTATGTGGTTTTATCATGCAGGCGGGCATCCTCACGATTTAGCTTTGGCAGAGGTTGGAACCAAAGCTGGATTGCCACAACAACACGCAACAGGACTGTTTCACTATGTTTTACTGTCAGCGATGAACAAGCCTTAACTCAGCTATATCACCGTTGTCAGTCTGCCGGAGTTGCTATTTTGGGTACTGTAGATCACACAGTCATGCGCTCTTTTATGTCTTAGATCCAGATGGTCATGTTGTGGAATTTGGCGTAGATGTGCCACAGGAAGAATGGGCAGATTTACCAGATCCTTTTGCTAGGGATTTAGCTTACTCGTTACCCAGTGAAAAAGTAGGGTAAAGCAAAACTAACATTGTTATTTTTTGCGGAACTACTTTTTCAAAATTATTGCAGGAGTCAAAAATGACGCTAGGTATGTTAGTCGATGGAAAATGGGTAACTGACTGGACTGAAAGAGACGCGCAGGGAAGGTTTAACCGGATGCCGACGCATTTCCGTAACTGGATTACGGCGGATGGTTCTAGCGGCTTTAAAGCAGAACCAAATCGTTACCATCTCTATGTTTCTTTAGGTTGTCCTTGGGCGCACCGCACCGCGATTATCTGGAAATTGAAAGGACTTGAAGAAGTAATTACGCTTTCGATTGTCGATCCGGTAATTACTGAGAATGGGTGGATATTTTCGGATTATCCAGGTTGCATTCCTGATCCAGTCAACGGCGCTGCTTATCTTAGAGAAGTCTATCTCAAAGCTGATCAAAACTACACTGGGCGCGTTACTGTACCAGTTCTTTGGGACAAACAAACCGCCACTATTGTCAACAACGAGTCCCGTCAGATTATTCGGATGTTTGATACAGAATTTACTGCCTTCGTTCAGGCAGATGTGAACTTCTATCCGCAAGATTTGCAACAGGACATTGACAAAACGATTGACGCTATCTATCAGCCAATTAACAATGGCGTTTATCGGACAGGATTTGCCAATTCTCAGGCAGCTTACGAGGAAGCAGTGACAGAATTGTTTGAAGCACTAGATTATTGGGAAGAAGTGCTAGGAAAACAGCGCTACTTGTGCGGCGCTGGGATTACTGAAGCAGACTGGTGCTTATTTACAACACTTCTACGTTTTGATTTAGCCTATTACGGGATATTTAAGTGCAACTTGCGCCGCTTAGTTGATTATCCCAATCTGTGGAATTACCTCAAGGATCTCTATCAGCAACCGGGGTTAAGCAAGTGTGCAACTCTGACCATATCAAGCGGCTCTATTACGGCGGTTACCACAACTCAACCCAACTCAGATCGTCCCTAAAGGACCGTTGATTGATTTCGACGCACCTCATGACCGCGATCGCCTGACAAGTTCTGTACAATTAGTGGTAGTTTGAGTAGTCCTTTGTTTTTTGAAGGGTGAGCATTTGGGGAAATCGCCAACCAAACGTTTACTGGACAGAAGGTGCATTTACTTCAATTAAGATGCTCACCTTTGTTTTATGTCTGCCAAGCTTTCAGCCATCTATTCATTAAAGTGTTAACTGATTGTTTCAGCTGGTGCTGGCGGTTGCATCTCTGGAAAGCTCTTTCGTAATCCTCGCCGTGAGATAAATAAGTATTCCAGGTATCGAAACCGAGTCCTAGTCCTGAAAACAATAAAATGTATAGTGACCAAGAAAGTTCACCAGCACCAATTAAATTCAGTAATCCTAAAAAAGAATTGACAATTAGATAGTTGCCAAAACGCTTTTGTAATTTACTACGTCTGTATGTGTTGAATTCTTGCCGCTTTTGCATACCTGACTGTTGCACTAGCCATTCACGTTCTGCTACTTGGAGGCATTCAGGGGAAATTTCTAACTCAGCAGCAATTTCTAAAAGCTGTTCGCGGGAAAATTCTCCGTTGTGAACTTGACGGGCGATCGCAATGTTGAGAATCTGCTGAATATCTTCTTGATGATAAGAGCGGGTAAATTTAGGATCAAAAACTGTCATAATCTTATCTTTTATTCCTTTTGAGCAAAATTTCTATCTTAAAAATGTTATGCAGTACCAAAAGAAAGCGGTGCTGTTTCTATTATGTCTCAGGTATCAAATGTCCGTTCTGAGGTGTTGCCAGGTTCTTTTAATTACTGCCACACTTCTAGGGACAAGCTATGCATCGAATTTTCTCCAAATTAAGTAGATCATAATAACTAGATACTGAGCATTAATGAGAACAAACCATAATGGCAGAAAATAATATCCGCACCTTATCTGTTGATATTGGTGGCAGTGGCATTAAGGTTATCGTCTTGGACACAGCAGGCAATCCCCAAACTGAACGAGCGCGTCTAGAAACACCGCAACCTGCTACACCGGAAGCTGTGATTAAGGCGATCGCCCAGTTAGCAGCTGGACAAGGTGAATTTGAGCGCGTTTCGGTAGGATTTCCTGGTGTTGTGCGTAGCAGCGTGACGGAAACGGCAGTGAATTTGACGGCTGACTGGATTGGGTTTGATCTTGGAACAGCGCTGCAAAAACTTTTGGGACAGCCAGTGCGAGTAGTGAATGATGCGGATATGCAGGGGTTGGGGGCAATTTCTAGACAAGGTGTTGAATTGGTAATTACCCTTGGTACAGGCTTTGGTTCTGCCCTGTTTGTTGACGGTAAACTGGTGCCGAATTTGGAAATGGGACACCATGAGTTTCGCAAAGGGGAAACTTACGAGCAGCAATTAGGACGTGCTGCGTTAGAAGACGTTGGTGAGAAAAAATGGAACAGTCGTCTAGAAAAAGCAATTGGTTCTCTGCAACGTCTGTTCAATTATGATCGCCTCTACATCGGCGGTGGTGAAGCAAAAAAGGTTACTCTCAATTTGCCACCAAATATCAAAATTATCCCTAATGTGAGTGGGTTATTGGGTGGTATTGCTTTGTGGCGAGATTAAAGGTGGCGATCGCGCCTTGTTACTGTAAACCAGAAAGTGCGTAGATGCGTAGCGACTTGTTGTAAGACATCATGCTTTGTTTATTGCCAGGCTAAGATAATCTCCCTGTTTTGCAGCCATTTTTGGCGTTGAAATTTTCACAGAGAATCTGGTGGTTTATCTCTGTTACACTACTCTGCCGTTCCAAAAGAAGCTATTAAATCTACTGGTTAAATACTCTCAGTTGATTGACAATGAAGAAAGCCCATAATGCATCCATTTATTAATCTAATGCTTGGATGTTTAGTTTTAAGCCGCTTTAGGAGTCACCACTACTATGTTTCGTCTAATTCAAGTTATTCGGAACTTGTTCATTCGCATTGAAGGCTTCCTTACTTATCAGTTAAGAAAGCTATTTGGCTTCCTCAATCTAATCTTTGGCTTCTTGGGAAAGCTCTTTGGGTTTACACAAGAGTCTCAATACTTTTTAGAAGATCAAGCACAGAACATAAAACAAGTTGACAAGCAACAGGCTGAAGCCTCTACTGCTCAAACTCCCTCAGATCCCGCCGCTACTCGCCGTCGTCCTGATGCCAAAATGGACTACTACCTCAAACTAGCTCAACCGAAAAAGGCTTCTAAATAGTAAAGCGTCAAGTTGTAGGAGGTGTTGTAGATTTGCGGATATTATTTACAGGCGCTACTGCAATTACCTCCTTAACTTCATCTATCGTTACTCACGCCAAGCCAAACTGCTCAATTACCCAAGCATTTGTAGTCAAGTGGGTACTGATCTCCTTTAAATAACTTATGTATCTTCTCCTGCTTGCTGCTTCAGCACATTGACTAGATCATCAGATAACCATAAGCCTGCATTACGCAATGCTTGAATAGATGAGGATACTGTGGGAATCAATCCTCGCCGTTTTGCGAGGACGAGTGCGCCCCCACTACCGAGAGTCGGGATTCCTAAAGTACGAGCGCAGCGTCGGGCAGCAGCATCATCAACCATTGCTCGAACCCCAGAATGATTCAAAGCATAGCTTAAAACTTCTGATTCTCCTAAACCCAGATTCCATGCCACAATTGCAGGAGAAACAGTTGAAACTTCTACGAGTCTAGCCCAAGCAACTGTAGGCAACTGCTGGGATGCTGCATCATTAGTGCTGCTGGTAACAACCTCATTCCATACACTCGTTGGAACCAAAATTTCTGTAAATAGCTGGGGCAACAAATATACTAGTTGACTTTTGAACAGCACAATTAAAGGTGATGCGTTAATTACAACTGTGTCAATCAGCATTGGCTAGTTCCTCAGCTAGCTCTTGGGCTGTATATTGCAGAGGAGAAACTTTAAAACGGGAAAGAGCATTGATAAATTCTGAGCGAGTTAAACCAGCGATCTCTGCTGCTTTACCTTGAGAAATTTCACCTAATTCATACCACTTGACGGCGGCAGCAATCCGCATCTCCTGAATAAATTCATGAGGGTCTTTGCGAAGAGCGGCAAAAACTGTGTCGGGTAACTGTAACGATATTATTGTCATAAAAACCTCTTTAACCACAACGAATTAAGTTATTTACTGTTGAGCTTAAAAGTCAGAAATGTTGAACTGTGTTATAAAACTTTACATAACAACTTACACTACCTCAG
>JAUJND010000145.1 GCA_030446505.1 Chroococcidiopsidaceae cyanobacterium YX2bin18
ATTGGTTCCAAGGTGATTGAGAAAGGTGGCGGCAGTTTAGGCTTTGAGTTCTCTCAAGACCTGGCTGAGTCGCAATACAACCGAATTAAGTCACTAGTAAACGAGGAACTGAAGCAGTATTTCCGTCCAGAGTTTCTCAACCGTTTGGATGAAATTATTGTCTTCCGCCAATTGACTAAGGATGAGGTCAAGGAAATCTCCGTCATTTTACTCAAGGAAGTGTTTGGTCGAATGGCAGAGAAGGGTATTGTGCTAGAAGTTACGGAACGGTTCAAGGATCGCTTAGTAGAAGAGGGTTACAACCCCAGCTACGGAGCAAGACCTTTGCGTCGAGCAATAATGCGCTTGTTGGAAGATAGTCTTGCTGAAGAGCTACTGTCAGGTCGCGTTAAAGAAGGGGACACAGCTACTGTAGATGTGGATGAGAATGGTACGGTGAAAGTGATATCTGAAAAGAGCCGGGAATTGCTGCCGCAAGCAGCTGAGTAATAAGTAGCTGGTAGTATAGGCTGATTGCAACAAGCCTGTAAACAACAGATACCTGAATGCTTAAAAGTAGAAAACGGTAGAGTATTAATTAGCTCTACCGTTTTTTTTGCTAGTACCAAGATCATAAGAGGATGGTTGTGGCTCAGCTTAATTAGCATCAAAATTAGTCATTTTTGTGCTTATCTAGCCCTGTTCCGTCCAAAGTGCCTCGCTTAGGCTTGCGACAACAAAATTTCTTACGCCTACTGCATATTGTTCTAAAATTTCATCAGCTTTCATTTTATTTCCTCAACAAAGTTTCTACTGCTTTTGGTTTATTAACAAAGGTAAGCTTGATACAATTGCTCTATATCTAACAGCATTTTGTACTGAATTTTGGTACTCATTGTGGGCTGTGAAATATAAAACACTAAATCATCAGTCTGGCGTAATTCTGTAGTTGATAGCGAGCTAAGTAAGCGGTGAGCTAAGCTGTTGCCAAGTACAACAGTTACTCTTTTATCTACTAAGAGTATGCGTTTGCCATTAGAACTAACAGCTTGAAGCTGAGTATAAGCAAGTCAAGCTAGGATTACAGATAGAACAGTCTTAACTTCATGTATGAATATCATCTCTCCTCAGAAAGATTCTCTACTCGTTCTTGTGGTAGACGACGATAAATTCATGCGAATTCAGCTGCGTCAAGCGATGGAACAAGCAGGGTATCAGGTAGCAGAAGCAAGTGACGGGGAACAGGCGTTAACAGCATACAGCCATTTAAGTCCAGATATTGTGTTACTGGATGCCTTGATGCCGATTATGGATGGGTTTACCTGCTGCACTAAATTAAAAACACTTCCTGGTGGCGAGAATGTACCTATATTGATGATTACAGCCCTTGAGGAGCAAGAATTGGTTGAGCGGGCATTTGATGCCGGAGCTACTGATTACATCACTAAGCCGATTCATTGGGCAGTGCTACACCAAAGGGTACGGCGAATGCTTCAAGCTAGTCGAGCCACAGAGGAATTACGACAGCAGACTGAGCGATCACAACTGGGGGAAGAAAGATTCAGGTTAGCTCTGGATGCTGCCCAAGTCGGTACTTGGGATTGGAATATTCAGACAGATCAAATCAGTTATTCTCCTAATTTAGGAGCAATATTTGGACTACCACCAAAGTTTTGTCCTCCAACCTATGAAGCTTTTCTCAATGCCATCCATCCTGAAGACCGCGATCGCGTTGCCATTGCAGTGCAGCGTGCCATTACAGAAGGAACTAACTATGCACTAGAATTTCGAGTAATTTTGCCTGACGGCACTGTACGCTGGGTAGGAGATAGAGGTCAAGTCTATTATGACAATACCTCTAAACCGATACGCATGGTCAGTGCCACGCTAGATATCACCGAACGCAAGCAGGCAGAAGAAGAGTTGCGACGCAGCGAAGAGTTCTTGCGGCGAATCATCAAAAGTAGTCCTGACTGCATCAAGGTGTTGGACTTAGAGGGACGCTTGTTGTACATGAGTGCAGGAGGACAATCTCTTTTGGAGATCGATAACTTCTCCTCCTTTAAAAACTCGCAGTGGGTGGATTTTTGGCAGGAATACAATCAACCAGCTCGTGCTGCTGTTGAAACGGCAAAGGCAGGCGGTATCGGCAAGTTCCAAGGGTACTGCCCAACAGCCAAAGGGACACCGAAATGGTGGGAAGTAGTAGTTACACCTCTATTAGATGCTGAAGGCAAACCGGAAAAACTGCTTTCAGTTTCCCGTGATATTACCGAGCGTAAGCGAGCGGAAGAGGTGCTACAAGAGTCAAACCAACGAGTAATTAATATTTTTGAAAGTATTACCGATGCATTCTTTGCTCTAGACAAAGAGTGGAAATTTACTTACTTGAATCGGCAAGCAGAGCAACTTTTACAAAGAACACGAGCAGAACTTCTAGGTAAGAGTGTCTGGGATGAGTTTCCTGAAGCAGCAACTTCTGCTTTTTATAAAGAGTACCACAGGGCAGTAGCAGCAAACGTCAGCGTTGAATTTGAAGAGCTATATCCGTCGCTCAATACCTGGTTTGAAGTCCATGCTTATCCTTCTTATGATGGGCTATCTGTTTATTTCCAAGATATAAATGAGCGTAAACAAGCAGAAATAGCTCTGCGCGAGAGCGAACAACGATTAAAGCTAGCATTGCAGACTGCTAAACTCGGCTCTTGGCAGCTCGATCTGCAAACAGGGGAACTGGCTGCATCTCACCAATGTAAAGCAAACTTTGGTTTGACCCCTGAAGTTGAGCTTTCCTATAGTGCGCTGTTTGAACGCATCCATCCCGAAGACCGCGCCTACGTGCGGCAGGCTCTGGGTCGAGCTTTGGCACAACAGACCGATTATGAAACAGAGTACCGCAACATCTGGCAGGATGGCAGTGTTCACTGGATACTGGCACGGGGTCGGGGCATCTACCAAGCTAATGGTAGTCCAACGCAACTGATTGGTGTAACGCTTGAAATTACTGATCGCAAGCGAGCAGAGGAGACGTTACAACAGACAACAATGTTGCAGCGCGCGATTTTAACAAGTGCGAACTACACGATCATTTCAACCACTATTGATGGCACAATCCTGACATTTAATGCTACTGCCGAGCAATGGTTAGGATATTCGGCAGCAGAGAT
>JAUJND010000020.1 GCA_030446505.1 Chroococcidiopsidaceae cyanobacterium YX2bin18
CCAGCCTCACAACTGCCGCGAGCAAGAGTCTGCCCGTCAGGACAACAGGCGACGGGCAATCCCCAGTGCGCGTGTCCCCGAAAAGTTTTGAGGCATAGACCTGTGTTAGCATTCCATAGCTTTACGGAGGAGTCTAGACTGCCACTGGCGAGCGTCTGTCCATTGTGGGGCTAAAGGCAACTGACCATACTGGATTGCTATGCCCTTGCAGCGTGTTGAGGCATTGACCTGTGCTGACGTTCCACAAGCGCACGGTCTGGTCATAGCTACTACTCGCAAGGATGTTACCCTTGGGACTGAAGGCAACTGATAGGATTGAATTGGGATGTTCCTGCAACGTGTTGAGGCATTGACCCCTATTGGCATCCCATAAACGCACAGTTCTGTCATAACTGGCACTAGCAAGGGTGTGACCATCTGGGCTGAAAGCAACTGACCATACCCAATTCGTGTGTCCTTCTAGCGTTTTGAGACATTGACCCGTGCTAATGTCCCACAATTTCACAGTTTGATCTTCACTACCACTAGCAAGTATGTGACCATCGGGGCTAAAGGCAACTGACCACACCTGCTTACTATATCCTTGCAGCGTGTTAAGGCATTGACCACTGCTGACGTCCCACAAGCGCGCGGTTTGGTCTTCACTACTACTAGCTAGGGTGTCACCCTGGGGATTGAAAGTAAGTGAGTATATCTGCTTAATATGCCCCTGTAGGCTTTTGAGGCATTGACCGCTGTTGACATCCCAGAATCGCATTGTTTGGTCATCACTGCCACTGGCAAGGGTGTAGTCATCTGGACTGAAAGCAACTGACCATATTCGATTGGTATGACCTTGCAGCGTTTTGAGACATCGACCAGTGTTCACATCCCATAAGCGCACAGTCTGGTCTTCACTACTACTGGCAAGTATGCAACCGTCAGGACTGAAGGCAACCGACCAGACCCAGTTTGTATAACCTTGCAAAGTTTTGAGGCATTGACTGCTGCTGATGTCCCACAATCGCACCGAGGAGTCGTAACTACCACTAGCAAGCATGGAACCATCAGGACTAAAGGCAACTGACCAGATCCAGTTCGTATGACCTTGCAGCGTTTTGAGGCATTGACCAGTGTTCACATCCCATAACCGCACCGTCTGGTCTTCACTACCACTAGCAAGGATGCCATCCTTAAAGCTGTTCGCATCGCATTGCGGAGCAAAGGCTACTGACCATACCTGCTTGGCATGGCCTTGCAACTTTTTGAAGCATTGACCACTACTGATGTCCCACAACCGCACCGAGGAGTCTTCACTTGACAAGGGTACAACCATCGGGACTGAAGGCAACCGAGCGGACCCAATCCGAGTGTCCCTTACGAATGAATATTTGCTGCCCATCAGCACGCCACAGGCGAACCTCACCACTGGCAGTTCCTGCAGCTAAAAGCTCTCCATTGGGGCTAAAAGCGACTGTATGAATACTACAAAAGGTTTGGGTAAAAACTGACTCTTTTAGATCGGTGCGTGTAAAATTGACATTGTGTAGATCCACACCCTGTAGATAAGCTTGCCAAACCGCGAGATCGGAAAAGTGGTAGCTTGTTAGATCGCTTTTCAGTTGGACGAGAAGATTAATCGTATTTCCCGCTGCATACCCTGGTCTTAGCGGTGATTTTTGTCGTAATATTGATAGGATTTGCTGGAGGTTACTTTCAACCTCTTTTTTGCTTAAAGTCGAAAGAAGTGTATTTGCAACAGGCTTAAGAATGAGGCGAACTTGACTGCTCCTGACAAAATCTTTCGCCTGAGCCTTGATCAAAGCGTGAGTGTTAAAAAGGGCAAGTCTTCCAGTGTTAAGCTCTATACAAACTTGCTCTATCAATCGGTCAGTCACGTATTCCATTACGACAGGCTGTAGCGTAAAAAGTGCTACTGTCTGACTTTTTTCAATCAACGTAAGCGTAGCCTTCTCGATTAGCGATCGCCTCAGGAGAGATTCCAGCGCTTCTAGTAGTTTTGTTGATGATATAAGCGATATAACATCTTCCCGCAATTCTGAAATTGCAACTGGTTCGCGATTAATTGCTAGCCAGTACATGATCTCCATTTCTAAATCTGACAAGCGATTAAACTGCTGCTCTAGAAGATTGTGGATACTCCCAAAAACTGTCGCACCTTGTCCTAAAAATTCAGAAATATTACTATCAAATAATTCTTGAATAGTAGTACAGACTATCTTTAGAAACTGTTTGTAAATAGATATTAAGCGATGAACTAGCTGAAAACGAGATGAGAGATATCTAAAGAATGACGAGATAACCTCAACACAGATGAGCCATCAAGTGTATTCCAGCGACCTAAACGACGCAGAAGGGGAACGAATTGCTCCCTTGTTGCCACCTACAAAACCTGTAGGGAAACATAGAAAGGTTGAGTTGAGAGATGTCCAAGGGTGCCATTTTTTATCGAGCTGATAATGGAATCAAATGGCGTGCGATGCCCAAAGATTTTCCGGCTTGGCAAACAGTGTATGGTTACTATCGGCTGTGGGTCAAACTTGGGGTGTGGGAACAACTCAACTTAGGGTAGTGCGTCAAATGATGGTGGGATAAGTAACGAGCTCATGCCAAGTCCAAGACTGTAGCGTTAATCCTGCTCGTTGAGCCGCTGTAGTCTTCAATCGACTATGTTGCCAAATCCAGTTGAAATAACTCACCACTAACCGCGTCGTCACCTTGGTTTGCTCCCACACCTTGCCAAACTTATTCTGTTTGCGATGCCATCGTCCGGTTTGTTGTCTAACAATGCCATTCGTTCTCTCAATCGTTGTGTCTTGTCTTTACCAATGTAGTGAAGGATTTCAGGAGGTAGGACTCGTTCGTAGCCTCCCCAATCATCGCTATTGAACCGTTTGCAGGCGGTTTTCCCTTCACTACTGATGACTAATTCCGATTGGCAATTCATCGGTGTGTTTCCCACTCTTGCTGCCAAAATCAGTCCACTTGAATCAGCTAAACTAATTGCAATCCAACAATCACCTACCTCTAGCTCCTCTGGGAGGCATTGCTTCTGTTTTTGAAACAAACGACCACAGTTCATCCGCACTCACTTCCTCGGTTCGCACCGCTTGAACTTCAGCGTTATGCACCAACTGCGCCTGCTGGCTGGCGGCACGAACAATGCTCACCACTGTGTTGTATGCGAGTCCTGTCGTCCGGCTAATCCCTCTGAAACTGCTGCCTTCACTGTGCGCCTGGAGTACTTGCCGAACCTGTTCTGGAGTGACGTGGCGATGGTAATACAAGGTGTCAAACCGTTCATTGAACGTTTGCTTGCATTGCGAGCAGAAATAGCGTTGGCTGCCATTCGGAGCTTTACCATGTTTATGGGTGCGGGAATAACCACAGAGCCGACATTCCATAGTTCAGGACTGAGAGTAGATGCACTTCTACTTTACCTAACCCACCATGATTTGATGCACTATCCAATAGACGAACATGGAAAGATGCTTAATTTTTGTTTACAAACAGTTTCTTAATGCTAATGGGTTGCCTACATAGTGATTAATGAGTTCTTTCCGTTTGTCTTCTGAGCCAAAGAAGCCTTCTGCTTTAAAGATTTCCTGTCCTTCTGCCACCTGCAAACCCGTGAGTTGCCACGATCGCACGGGTCGGAATTTTCCTTCGTTTGATGCCAGTCCTATGGGTTTTTTCCCGACTCGTAAGGAGCAACAACTTTGATGACGTGTTTCTCCCATTTGTCTGAGTAGCTCGCCATAATTCTCATAGCCAGATCGACGATAGTGTCCAGCGATCCTTCTTGCAGAATTGCCTCTGCATTATCTAGGATCAATAGACAGCGGTGCGCTTGTAAACAATGAATCAGTAACGAGATTCTACGTTCTACGTTTTCTGGCAAATCAACTTGTTGCTGATTGGATAGAAATTTAATCGAGTCTGCAAGATCTCGTGGATCGGTGGCGCATTGCGGAAGCGATCGCCAGATTAGATACTCAAACTCACCTTGAATCTGTTCTGCTAGCTTCACAGCCAGAGCAGTTTTACCAATACCTCCCATGCCAAGCAGAGTCACTAGTTTTGCAGCGATCCTTGACGAGCCATTGCTCTAGCGTTGCTAGTTCTTCGGTGCGACCCTAGAAAACGGACACATCAATCGCCTCACTCCAGTCTTGGTGCGCTTTGGTAGTCGCTCCCCCAGCATCGCCAAGGTTAGACGCTCTTAATTCAGGATCAGGGTTCTGAGCACTGATGTTAATATCTGCGGTATCCGACGCTGTAACTGATACTTGAGGTGGCGATTCTCCTAGGGAGAGGCTATGTGCTAGCAGCAGGCGAAGTGAATTGCTTCGCTGCCTCAAGACTGAGCGAAAGGTACTTTTGGTGACCTTCTCTCCACACGCCTTCGAGAGTAAATTCCATAACTTGGCACCCAGCCTCCCTGAGATAATCTGCATCATAATCGGTGGTTTCGGCAATTTCTAGATAAGTCTGCCCTTCCCAAAGCCCCACGAAAAACTAGCTCTTGCGCTTGAGTTAAATGCTCTGGGTACAGAAGTGTATCCACGATGACCAATGCTTCTTCTCCGCTCATGGGTCACAATCACCTCGAAATCTTCTGACAGTGGAGGCTTTGTGCTTTTTTCCTCACAAAACTACTGCTTTTTTCCTACAAAGTTACTAATTTTTTCTTACTGTCAACTTTGAGTAAATGTTTTATTCTGACCTTAGCTAAAGCAGGGCAGACCCTGATTGAAGTCTGGAATTATACAAATAAAACCTGCCTTTGCAAGTCAGAGCACCTCAATTACTCTTAGTCCGCGTCGGCGGACGGAGCGCATATAACCGCAAATTCTATTTGCCAGGTAGTTTTGCGAGAAGTCTAATGTGGTCTGCTGCAAGATATGAGGTACTCAAAACTGCTTTTGGCATATACCTTTAGAAGTATTTCTTGTAAAAATTCAAAGATATTCAGGAGTGATGAATATGTTTAGGACTAGTCGTGCAAACAAGGATATATCTGGAAAGACTGCGATGAAGCCTCTACGCTCCGTCCCTAGTATTGCCGTTGCAGTTTGGCATCTACAATAAATTTTCTTCCCTTTTTTAACCAACGTGGATTTGCCATCAACTTACCTCAGGGAACTAGTCTCTTGCCGCGCAGTCAGTGGACTAAACAACCCACAAATGGGGAGATAACAAAGGAACTATTTGGGCAAATACAAGGGGTTTGGGGTTGTGTAAAATTTGATGTACTTCCTGATAACAGCGATATTATCTGTGGCTACCTAAGTATCTTTCCCGTTCCTCAACCCCAGGAGTTAGTCCTCCATATCCAGGCTCTAATTGGACCTGCATTCCGTCCCCAAATGTCTTGATTTATACAGTACCCTTCTATAAGGGATTGTGTTACTTCTCTTCAACGGCGATCTCTCTCGGAAAGGTGCTCTATCCAACCATTGCTCAAGCTGGACAGGCAGTACAAGACCGAGTCCGCATCTCACAAATATTGCAAGCGGTGTCCCTGTCGCTAAATGTCTGCAACCGGATGGTAAGGGCGGTTCTATTACTGTTTACCGTGTAAACCCTAATGCAATAGAACTCAGACTTAAGCTCTTTATTCCAAGTCCAGTCGCTCAAGTAAAAATTCTTGGCATCCCAACTCTATTGTCCTACGGCGGTGACAACCGCAGTTTCTCATATAACGGTAGTACATTTAGAAGTATACAAAGTGTTGTTATCGATCCTACTAAGGCAAATCCACAAAGTCTCGCGTTTGGGACTATCAAGAATCAACAGAGTATCACCCTTTTGATGTACAACAGGTCGCAGGTAAACCAGACTGGTGGTATGAGGCTAAACCTGGGACACAACCGATTAAACGATTGAAGTTAGCACCTACAAATGAAAATAACAAAATTACTGTTACTCGTTTAAGCCAGGACACTTCAAAAGTTACACATTTTCTTGAGAGGAAGCAACCCTCTCAATTTAGCAGCTCCACCATTCGACGCTAACATCAATGTTTTATTCGCCAATTACCGGGTCAAGCACCTCAATACCGGATTGAGGGAGGTCATGATGGATTTCCCGCATATGAACTCTACGTCAATGGCGCTAGAGCATATGGACATGACCCAGTAGCAGCAGGAAAACCCCAAGTGACCTATTTGGTGGTCCAGGCGAGATGAAAATAAATACTCCTTACCGTAACGTAACCTGTCCCAGTGGAGCTAATAATGTTTGATTAGCTTTCTGTTGCACTAGTTATTACTTAATAAGCAAAAACCCTGTCTATTAAGATTTAGTTGGTTCAAAAGCTAAATCTAGCTGACCTCTAATGCTTTAAAAACAGGGCTTTCACGAAAGAAAATTAGAATTAGTCAAGCTAGGGTCGCTACCAGAATTAGCGATCCGCCGTTGCTGATCCAGCTATTTGCAGGCGTGGGGCAAGTTGGTAAAATCTTTGCTTCACATCATTGCACCTTATCTAAACCTCGTCGTTGAGTCTTTGAGTCTCGTTAGCGAGTATCCGAACCTCGCGGCGATCTCCCCACCAACAACAAAGCTATAATTAAACGTTTCTTGAGGGGCAATCATGGATAAAGCGTCTTTGCTAAATCAAGTGGTACTCAGGTTTAAGGACGAATTTAAGGAACACCGTGAAAATGTTTCGGCAGTACGATTAACATCTGATCAGCATTTGTGGCTGGGTTCGGATGAAACTTCAACCATTGAACGCCTTTCTTTTGTTGATTCTCAGACATTTGCAAAACACAAACAATTTCGGGTTGCAGATTTTATTGAATTACCAGAACCAGAAGACAAGGAAATTGATATTGAAGGATTTGCCTATGCTGGCCACTACCTTTGGTTTGTTGGTTCCCACAGCTGGAAACGCAAAAAAGCCAAAGACGATAAAAATGATCAAAAAAACATTGAGAGACTAACAGAACTTGAATCAGAAGCAAATCGCTATATTCTAGGGCGTATACCGCTTGTCAATGGCGAATTATTGCCGTCCTGCCCACACCCTGATAATCCAAATGAAAAGCTAAGTGCTGCCAAACTGTACGTAACCAACCGGGGAAACTTGCTAATGGATGCCTTGGCAAGCGATCCACATCTTGGCTCGTTTGTTGGAGCAGCGATTCCGGGTAAAGAAAATGGCTTTGATATTGAAGGTTTAGCTGTTTATAAGAACCGTATTTTTCTTGGTTTGCGTGGTCCCGTGCTACGCGGCTGGGCTATCATTCTGGAAATAGAGCTAGAGACGATTAGCCTAGGACGGCTGTTGCTAAAGCAAATCGGGGAGCAAGGGCAGCAATACAAAAAGTATTTTGTCTACTTAAATGGTTTAGGAATTCGAGACTTGTGTTTGGATGGTGAAGACTTGTTGATTCTGGCAGGACCGACGATGGATTTAGATCGTCCTGTTAAGGTTTATCGGTTGAAAGATGGTGTAAATCTCCAAGAAAACGTGCTGTCAAAACCTAAAGCGGTACTAGAGATTCCTTATGGCAACGGTGACGATCATGCTGAGGGAATGACTTTTTTTACTGACATTAATCAAACACCCTCGCTACTAGTGGTTTATGACTCTCCAGCTAAGAGGAGGCTGGAGGGCGATGGTGAAGTTGTAGCGGATGTGTTCAAGCTGAATTAGAGATTAGTGGAGATTGCTTGGACTGGACAGGTAGGGATGCATTGTTCGCAGACAATACAGCGCGATCGCGTGAATGTTAGCCGATAGGTTTGCGGATCAAGAGTAAGAGCTTCAGTGGGGCAAACACCAGTACAAAGCCCACAGTCTACACAGATGTCTTGATCGATTACAATTTCAGCTAAGGCGTGGGAGACATTAATATGCTGCGATCGCATCCACTCAATTGCCGCATCTAGCTGATCAATATCTCCCGATAGTTCAACTACCAGGGTGCCAATTTGATTTGGGGCAACTTGAGCGCGGATAATATTTGCCGCTACGTTAAATTCTTTCGCTAGTCGATAAGTGACTGGCATTTGAATAGCTCGTTTAGGAAAGGTCAACGTTAACCGTTTTTTCACAGTGTCACAATTTCAATTACCCTGTCCTTCTAGCGTAGTGGAGATTTTATTTAATCGTTAACTGTAGGCTAGAACACAAAGAATGCAAGATGTTGATGGGTGTTCGGTTAAACTGAAGACAACAGTTAATAAGTTTTAATAAAAATCTGATGGCAGGAAATTTAGGGGAATCGCCAGTAGGATCTCAACAATCTGATTCGACTGTGGGCAAGCGTGTGAGAAATCTACTAATTGTTTTAGTTGCGATCGCGCTTACAGTTGCCTTGTTCTTTGGACTACAGACGCAAAAAAAATCCGTATCCCTGACTAAGATAGATGAACAGTCGACACCTGACTATCTGGCATTGGGCACCGGCAAGCAAACGATGATGGAGTTTTATGCAAATTGGTGTAGCAGCTGTCAGGCGATGGCACCGGATATTGCTCAGTTGGAACAGCAGTATGCTGATGTAAATTTTGTAATGCTGAATGTGGATAACACCAAGTGGCTACCGGAGATTTTGCAATACCGAGTAGATGGAATTCCGCATTTTGTATTTTTGAATAAGCAAGGAGTGGCGATCGCTCAGACAATTGGTCAACAACCCCGCACTGTTATGGCGACGAACTTAGAAGCTCTAATTGCTGGCTCGACTCTACCTTACGCTCAAAGTAGTGGTCAAGTTTCCAAATTTGCTGCTCCAGTAGCACCAGCAGGCGGTTCAGATGATCCTCGCCTTCATGGTAGCCAGGTAGTGAATTAGTTGAGGTATTTTCCGGAAGGCGATCTCTCCTATCCTGCCCCGCACAATCACCGTTGTCACTCCTCGCCGCTCTCTCTATGCAGCAGCCGATCAACCTTGTTCTCAATTCTGCTTAGTCTCCCTAGAACAAAGTTATCACTTGTCCCTGGGGTATCCCGCGCGATCGCCTCCATTGGTGTTAGTCATTTCTCCTCCTAATCAGGCAAAAATTCTAGACTTAGAATCTCCTGTACAGAGTATGGGCAGTTTTGAGGAAACAGGTTTATGTTCAGCTTGGTTTCCTTATGCGCCCATTCTTTTGCTTCTGCATAGGTTTCCTGTACGCTTTCCTTGAGGTAATTCTTTAAACTGGGTTGGTCTTTGAACACACGTCCTATCCGCTTCCGGCTGTTGTCAATTGAGGCTTCCCAACTACCACTTCTCATTGACGGTTGATATTGCCACTTTAATAAGTGAGCTAGCAACAAAACGGTGTAGCTGTACAGTTCCCGCTTGTTACTCCGATTCAATGCCTCTAACTCCTCAATCAGATGCGGGATATCAAGAGAATCCCATTTTTGATGCTGTAGATTGGTTATTTGCTCTGATAGCCAGTGTTCATAGTCGGTTTCGTATAAGGTCATTTCCCCTCCTTCACTGGTTCTAGGTCGGATAAATGCGATCGCCCCTGGCAGTACCTTTGGTATCGCCTGTTCTTCTGTTTGCTTCATTTAGGTTTTGTAGGCAGGTCTTTCAGCCATTCCTCTAAGTCTTTACCTGGTGGCAAGTAACCAAGAAAACCACTGAAACACTTTGTAGATTATTCAATTGGCTGAAGCTGGAGTTTTCACTCGACCAGCTAATACGGGCGTTTTCCAGTTTTGCTAGGGTAAACTTACGCCCCTAGTCATAGGAAAAAAATCAGATACAGTGCAGTTGACGACACCCACGCCATACAACGTCTGTACTGCTTCCCTCAAGCTATCCTTGCCATTATTCCCTTCTCCCTTGCACAACAGCGCCCGAATACCACGCTCTCTAAATTTGCGAATCATATTCAGATCAAGACTAGCTGCAAGTGTCTGGATAAATATGCGGCGCTCTTCTGGCTCTAAACATGACAACAAGCGATCGCAATTTTCTGGGTCCGCGTCAGGGTCAAACTCAAACTGACCTACGTAGTCATAGATAATTGCTGGATCGTGTGGCACGAGTTCCCAAACAGGCGTGAAATATTCTTGCCAAGACAGCTTAATCATACCATTGAGACAATTTAGACCTGGTGGGTTTATTTGAGAACTTGCAACGGCGAAGCTGGTCAGCACTCACGCCCAGATATTTTGAACGTGCGTATCCGTTGCATAGCGATATGCCCAGCCGCCAATCGTCATCACTGGCGTTGAGGCACACCACGCGGCGATCCGGCGCTTCTCAGATTCCTCTTCAACCTACTCATAGTGAGTTCCTACCCACTGGTACAGTTTCCCCTTGCTGCTAATCCAGTTGTTATTGCTGTACAGACAGCTTTGGGCTTTGAGGATATAGTTTTCATCAGCCAGTGGAACCAGTAAAGCTTCGTCTGTATTAATGGAATTAGGAGTAGTGAGAATTTGACCCTTCCGGTTAGGAATGAGATATTCTTTCCGCCACTCCTCAAACAGCAGCGCGTCGTCTACCAGCTTCTTATCGAAAGGGTTCTGTTTCTACCAATCAACGAATGGGATTAAACGACATCTGGCTGTTGATACGCTAGGGTTTCCTTCTTCTTCACATTGCACTCAAGCAAATCTATCGGATGATGCAGGGTTGCCAATCGATGTTGACTCACAACCTCGACTATTTCAAGTCAAAACCCGTCAATATTGCCAAAGTTACGATTCTGCTAGACCACGGGTATCACCCTGACCATTTGAGAGCGGAGTAAGAGTTGGTTTATCCGCAGATCATGACGAAGATCAGGTTTGAGCTGGCTCCCAAACCCTCGCGGCAGGAAAAGGAAGCACAAGGAAAATCAGGGGGTTTGTTCCAGTAGCGGCTCGCTGGGGGAAGCGAACGCTCTAACGCTTGGCTGGAGCGATGTAAAAATCCTGGTCAAAAAATTTGAGTGAACACTAGCTAATGCGACTGCCAAGGTCAATCTTTATTTCATCAGGCTGATGCTGAAGAGGCTTGCAGCTTCTTCTTAGATCTCAAATGGGTTCTATACAAGTTTGCAAGGGTAGTCTACCGCGTCCATTTGGGTATTTTCAGAGGCATAAAAGCAAAAAACCCTGACGTGGCAGGGGTTAAAGCAGTGTTTTTTATGGGTCGCCCGTATCTGAACCCGGAACTAGTCGGTTAAAAGCCGAATACTCTACCGTTGAGTTAGCGACCCATTGCATTTTTCGCACCTTTGCTAGATTAACATAACTACCTGCAAAAGAGATAGTAGGTTAGAAAAAATTTACCGCAAAGCGCACAGTTGCGGAACAGCTAGCCCCTGGTGCTAACACAGTTAGATTGTCGCCAGTGTTAAGCGCATTACGAGGAGCACTCCAAGGTTCTAAACATAAAAGTCTTTTGCCCTTGAGTGTCAAAACACCAACGTAGAATAGATATCTGCGTATTCTAGGGTTAGTTTTAATCCGCGGTTGGTGTCCGTCACGGTTGCAGCGCGATCGCTCAAATGACGAAACGCCGCATCAATTTGATCGTTATTAAAGTCAAACTCACCGCTAAAAGGATGAATCGTCTTGCTTTTCTGATCCTGAAATTCAGTTGCCGGAATTTCAAACTTCAACTCGAAGTTTGTCTGACACACTAAAGTAAGGATGTAGCCCGATAGAAAATGGCATCGGTTCAGATGAATGATTTGTATACCGTTGCCGAACTTCCAAGCTATTGCCCAAAATTTGGTAGGTGAAAGCTAGCTGGAAGTTAAACGGATACACAGCAAGTGTCTCTTCGTTACTATTGAGAACAAGAGTAAGGCTGGCATTTTCTTGAGTTTCTTGCTCAGTAACGTACCAAGGTAAATCACGCGCAATGCCGTGTTGTTTTAGCGTGTACTGCTGACCAGCAGATGTATAAGTATTGTCTGGTAAGTTACCACAGATGGGAAACAAGATCGGAATTCCGCCCCGGACACTCAATTGGGGATTAGTAAACCGTTCTGAGTCGAGATAGAGAAGTTCTTTTCCCTGGATGCGCCAACTGGTAATAATGCCGCCTCGTTCTGGTACAACTTCTAATTGAGACTGAGCAGAGGAGTCAGAGAGGATGTAGGTTTTGTATTGTTGCTCTTGGAGTGCGTAGACCTGAAAGGGCTTGTCTTTAGACATCTCAAAACATAACTGTTATTTCCTAAGATTTACTCGTCTTCCGCAAATATGAAGCGATATAGCTCCGTAGGATCAGGATCAGGGCTACTTTCGGCATATTTAACCTCTTACTCTATCATCTTCTGAATTTTTTGATCTATTGCTTTAAGTTCTGCCGCCTCTACTAAATTCTGTGTCAGATAAGCAGCAAACTTTTTAATCGGATCACGAGTGAACCAAAATTCTTTTTCAACCTTAGAACGTAGTTCATCTGGATCAGCCAAAGAGTGACCCCGGAAACGATAAGTAAGGGCTTCAATCAAAGTTGGACCTTCACCAGCTCTTGCTCTTGCCACCGCTTCTTCAGCTACTGCGCGTACTGCCAAAACATCCATGCCATCCACCTCTACACCCGCCATGCCAAAGGCATTAGCTTTCTTGTAAATTTCTGGTTGGGAGGTCGCCCGTTCATGTGCCATGCCGATCGCCCATTTGTTGTTTTCAACTACATAAATAATCGGTAGTTTCCACAACGCCGCCATATTTAAGCATTCAAAAAACTGACCATTGTTGGCAGCGCCGTCACCAAAAAAGCAAGCCGTCACCTGATCAGCACTTTCATCTCCCAAGGCGCGGCGATATTTACTCTGAAAAGCAGCACCTGTGGCAACAGGAATACCCTCAGCAACAAAAGCATAGCCTCCTAACAATCCATGTTCAGCAGAAAACATATGCATCGAACCGCCGCGTCCTTTGCTGCAACCAGTCGCCTTACCAAACAATTCCGCCATCACTTCTTTGGCAGGCACTCCCGCACTTAGAGCATGAACGTGATCGCGGTAGGTACTGCAAACATAATCTGATCCTGGTCGCATTGCCCGGATCACACCCGTTGAAACAGCTTCCTGACCGTTGTACAGATGCACAAATCCAAACATTTTGCCTCTGTAATACATCTCGGCGCACTTGTCTTCAAACGAGCGTCCTAAAACCATATCTTCATACAAACGCAACCCTATTTCTGGAGTAATTTGGGCAGCACTAGCCTCAAAAGTCGGTAAAGTTCGTTCTTGCACCATTAGTTTGGAGTATCCTCGGAGTAATATTTAAATTTTTAAAAACTGCGCGAATGTTGTGTAATCTTAATCAATATCATCAGGGAACTTAACGCTCTTTGGGCGAAACTCACAAGTTATTATAATGGCACGGTTTTGCTGACTGCGGAATGCGGTGTACCGATGACATAAAAAACGCTATTGTATGTTAGTTCTGTTGCTTGCGGCGCGGAGGTAAGCTATGCAAATTCCGCTTGATTACTACCGAATTCTAGGACTGCCAATTCAGACGAGTGCTGAACAGTTGCAGCAAGCTTACCGCGATCGCACAATTCAACTGCCACGACGGGAATATTCTGAAACGGCGATCACGGCTCGAAAACAACTCCTAGAACAAGCTTACATGGTTCTGTCTGATCCACAGCAGCGCTCTGGCTACGATGCCAACTATTTTGCCTATGCCTACAATAGCGAGGATGATCACTCCGCAACTACAGCCGAACGCCCTAACCTGATCGAGTCGGTTGCATCTAGTCTAGCTACTCATACTCCTAGTATCGAAATCCCCAACGAACTATTTGTTGGGGCATTATTGATTCTCCAAGAGCTAGGAGAATACGAACTTGTATTGAACCTGGCTCCTTCTCAACTTAGCGATCACAGTAATGTTGACCAAGGCGGACAAAAAAGTAACCTCAATATCCGGGCTGACATTGTTTTAACACTTGCCCTTGCCTATTTGGAACTAGGTCGAGAGCAATGGCAGCAAGGTCAATACGAAAATGCCGCTACTTCTCTAGAAAACGGTCAAAACCTACTGCTACATGAAGGGCTATTCCCCAACATTCGCAATGAAATTCAGGCTGATCTTGATAAACTGCGCCCCTACAGGATTTTAGAATTACTGGCGCAGCCTGAAAAGAATGTTGCAGAACGAAGTCTTGGGTTGAAGTTGTTTCAAGATTTGTTGCAACAACGCGGTGGCATTGATGGTACTGGTGATGACGGATCTGGTCTTAGTCTGGATGACTTTCTGCGATTTATTCAGCAACTGCGTAGCTACCTAACAGCAGCAGAGCAGCGAAATTTATTTGCAGCAGACCAACATCCCTCAGCTGTTGCCACCTATCTCATAGTTTATGCCTTGATAGCACAGGGGTTTGCCCAACGTCAGCCATCTCTAATTAGGGAGGCAAAGCTGCTACTAATGGGTTTAGAGAAGCGTCAAGATGTCCATTTGGAGCAGGCAGTATGTTCGCTACTATTGGGTCAGACAGCAGAAGCAAGTCGGCATTTAGAACTTAGCCAAGAGTATGAAATCCTGGCATTTATTCGAGAAAACTCTCAAGGATCTCCAGATCTACTACCAGGGCTGTGTCTTTATAGCGAACGCTGGTTGCAAACCGAAGTTTTTCCGCAATTTCGGGATCTAGAGCCGCAGGTTTCCCTTAAGGACTACTTTGCGAATAAACGCGTTCAGGCTTATTTAGAAGCGCTACCAACCCAAGAAACGGCAATAAAGAAGAAAGTAGTAGCACCTGAATCACTTACCTCAACTCAGACTGCTTCACACGACAAAAAACAAGCTCCTCATGCAGCAGAAAACCTCTCGCTCGGAGCATCAAGTGTTGCGATAGTGCCTACTATAGAGCGTACGAGAATAACGACCACGCAAAACCGTATTGCATCACCCAACGCTACCATAGCCCAACCTCCGCAACGCTCAAGGAGACGAAATCTGAGTCGTGACATTGACGTTTATCAGACTGATGAAGCGCGATCGCCTCGACACAGTACGAACCGGACTTTTAGAAATATCCCTAGAAACAAGAAAACACGGCTAATGTTGCTGGCAGTTGCTGGAGTGCTGGGTATAGTTGTTTTAGCGTTTTTAGTCAGTCAAACATCTGCACTGTTGAGACAAATACTGTTTCCAGCGCCATTGCAAGAAGAGTTGATGGTGCAGCTAAATCAACCGCCATTAGCCATTCCTAGCCCTGGTAGCGTGCTAACAGCGGAACCACTAAACCAAGAAACGGCTAAACAACTAATTCACAACTGGCTATCTACCAAAACAGCAGCTTTTGGTTCAAATCATGCTGTTGATAGATTAGAGCAAGTTTTAGTTGAGCCAGCCCTATCCCAATGGCAGCTACGAGTGCAAAATGACAAGATAGGTAATCAATATCGACAGTATAAGCACAGCTTTAAGGTAGATTCTGTGCAACAAAGTAAAACTGCCCCAGAGCAGGCTCAGGTAGAAGCGACTGTAAATGAAATAGCACAGGTATACAGAAATAGTCGGCTAAATAAAAATGCCTCCTATAATGACAATTTGCGCCTCAGATATGATTTGGTTCGCAAAAACGGTGAGTGGCGCATCCGGGAAATGACTGTTTTGAGATAGAAACCATCGGCAGCATTGGGGCTAGGCTATGGTATGTCTGAATTTACTCCTAAAAGGTTTTGCTCATTAAAAATAGGAGACAGGAGAAAATTGGCACGGTATTTCAACTCCTAATTTAAAAACCAAGCTTCAGTTGGGGTAAGCCCTTGGTTCCTCAAACTAGAGGCGTACATATTCCTGTTGCCTGCTTCTGATTAAGTTTGCTTGTGTACAGCATTACCCTTCACTAAGCCCCGCTCAGATGCTGCATTGCACTTTATCATCGAATCTTGACATCAGTGAAATTGGAACTAGATTAAACGGTCTAATCCTCAAGTTAGCCACTCTCTAATTAACATAATGTCATCATTTCTTGACATTATGATCCCCAAAAAGCCGACAATGCGTAGAATTACTCAAAATAGTTGAAGCACCCCCTTGATCCCAGCCTTAGCTTTAGTGCTTAATAGCTATTAAGATGATCCCCTTGCTCCCCAAAAAGCTCACTGGTTTTGGTAGAGCAAGCAGCACCAAGCGCCGAGTAAACCCACCATCAATGGGCAATCTTAATACTTCCATGAGTCTGGCATAAGTTGTAGAACTATCATCTGGGCAAGAAGACCGGATTATTTCAATGAATCTTGCCAGAAAAAACTGATTTACTGTTCAAGCTACCCCCAATACACCCATGGCAAAAGAACGCCCACCCCTAGAAGAAATGACACTGCGGCAACTACGCAAAGTTGCCAGTGAATGTGGCATATCTCGCTATAGCCGAATGCGTAAGTCGCAACTGCTGGCGGCAATTCAACAAGTCCAGCGTCCTAAAGTTTCTGTTAGTCCATCTCGTAAACTGGAGGCACAAGAAGCAGTGGAAGCAGCAAAATTTGAACTAGGTCAAGAAGACCGCACTGGTGGCTCATTCGCTGATGTCGATGAAGGTCTGGCTGATCTCCCATCTGGCTACGGGGACTCCCGTATCGTGCTTATGCCCCGTGATCCGCAATGGGCTTATACTTACTGGGATATTCCCAATGAGCATAAAGAAGACCTGCGGCGACAAGGGGGACAACAGCTAGCACTACGGATTTATGACGTTACTGATGTTAATTTGGAGTACCAAAGCCCACACAGCATTCAGGAATATCCTTCTGATGAACTTGCCCGTGAGTGGTATCTGCCGATTCCAGTAAGCGATCGCGACTATGTTGTGGATATTGGCTATCGCGCTAGCGATGGTCGCTGGCTCGTTTTGGCTCGTTCTGCTCCAGTACACGTTCCCCCAGTGTATCCAAGTGACTGGCTGGAAGATCAATTTGTCACTGTCAACTTTGATCAAGAGTTGCGTGGCAAAACCGTACTAGAACTAGTACCGCCTGTCAAAAAATTGGCAACTGCAACTGCTGAAGCTTATAGCAGTAACCAAATTTATGACGATATTTTTGGTATGGCTCAGGGTATCGAAGCTCAACGAGTTGCTGGTTCTTTATTCGGCTCAATGCAACAAGTACCCGTCCACGAACAGGCAATTAGTTCCTACGTCTTTCCTTCTGGTGTGGGTATGTGGGCAGTGCCAACTGCGTCTGGTTTAACGATGTCTGGTGTGGGAATGTCCGGTGCTGGCTTCTCGGCGGACATTCCAATGCGCCCGCGTCAGTTCTGGTTAATTGCCGATGCTGAATTAATTGTTTATGGTGCAACCGAACCTGATGCAAATGTCACGATTGGCGGTCGCCCAATTGCACTAAATCCAGATGGCACTTTCCGGTTCCAAATGTCTTTTCAGGATGGTTTAATTGATTATCCGATCATCGCTGTAGCAGCCGACGGGGAGCAAACCCGCTCAATTCAGATGAAGTTCAACCGTGAAACTCCATCACGAAATACTAATACTAAAGAAGAAGCAATTCCAGAGTGGTTCGCCTAAAGAGTGACCGAGATTGCTTTTAACTTACTAATGTTCCCCTCGGCAATTGCCGGGGGCTTCTTTTCTCAAAAATTATGACACCAGAAGAAATTGGCACTACGCTAACAGAAATATTTAACCCAGTACCTGTTCAAGTAAACGCACTTGGCTCATGGCAGGTAGAAACTCCAGATTTTCGGTTGTTGGTACTTTTATCGGATGATCAATCTTGGCTGCGAGTCCTGATCCCAATTGTGTCAGCCCAAGCAGCAGAGCCGTTTATCAGCCAAATGCTGGAAGCAAACTTTGATGATACGCAAGAAGGGCGCTATGCCTTGCATCAAGGGGTAGTATGGGGCGTGTTTCAGCACAGTCGAGATGGTTTGGGGCAAAGTGATTTTACAGATGCGATCGCCCGACTTATATCTTTGCAAAGATTAGGTCTATCAGATTTTTTCAACCAGCAAGTTGAAACTGGAATTCGGCAAATTATCCAGGTAGCAAAGCAACAAGGACAATCGCTTGAAGCAACGCTACAAAATCTCGACCGTTTATATGAGGAAGGAGTATTGGGCGACTTGGAACAAGGGGCAGAATCCCGCGAACAGGTGCTAGCGGCATGGCGACGTAGGCTAGAAAGTCTCTGGTCGGAAGCTTAGTAATTGCAGTAATTTCATTAAAAATTATCCAAAGTCTTGAACGACACAGGTGTTTTTCAACGCAGCCTTCGGAGTCTGCGTTGAGTTCATAAAAAAACAGCTAAAGTAAATAAATATAAATGATTTTCAGATAGGGCTTAACTATTGATGCGCGTAATCTTGATGACTGGCAAAGGGGGAGTTGGCAAAACTTCTGTAGCTGCTGCAACAGGTTTGCGCTGTGCAGAACTTGGATATAAGACCCTAGTTTTGAGTACAGATCCTGCCCACTCACTCGCAGATAGCTTTGATTTGGAACTAGGTCATGATGCGCGCCAGATAAAACCAAACTTGTGGGGTGCAGAACTGGATGCCTTGTTAGAATTAGAAGGAAACTGGGGAGCAGTTAAGCGCTATATTACCCAAGTTTTACAGGCGCGTGGCTTGGAAGGTGCTCAAGCTGAAGAATTGGCAATTTTACCAGGCATGGATGAAATCTTTGGCTTGGTACGCATGAAGCGTCACTACGATGAAGGTGAGTTTGACGTTCTAATCATTGATTCAGCCCCTACTGGTACTGCTCTACGTTTGCTGAGTTTACCGGAAGTCAGTGGCTGGTATATGAGACGCTTTTATAAGCCATTGCAAGGGATATCCGTTGCCCTGAGACCTTTTGTTGAACCGATCTTTAAACCGATTGCTGGTTTTTCTCTACCAGATAAAGAGGTTATGGACGCACCTTATGAATTTTACCAGCAGATTGAGGCTCTAGAAAAAGTATTAACCGACAACACTCAAACTTCGGTGCGCCTGGTAACTAATCCAGAAAAAATGGTAATCAAAGAGTCTCTCCGCGCCCATGCTTATTTGAGTTTATATAATGTCGCAACAGATTTAGTAATAGCAAATCGGATTATTCCTGACGAGGTGACTGATCCATTTTTCCAACGCTGGAAGGGTCAACAGCAGCAATATCGCCAGGAAATTCACGAAAACTTCCATCCTTTGCCTGTTAAAGAAGTTCCTCTCTACTCAGAAGAGATGTGTGGTTTAGCAGCTTTAGAGCGATTGAAGGAAACATTATACAAAGATGAAGATCCGACTCAAGTTTATTATAAAGAAACAACCCGGAGAGTTGTCCAAGATAAAAATCAGTACAGCTTGGAGCTTTACTTGCCTGGAATTCCTAAAGACCATGTTCAACTAAGCAAAACTGGCGATGAATTAAATATTACAATTGGCAATCACCGTCGTAACTTAGTATTGCCGCAAGCATTGGCAGCGTTACAACCAGCTGGCGCAAAAATGGAGGATGACTATTTGAAAATCCGCTTTGCTGCCGCCACAAATGTTTAGTATTTGAGTTATGTAGGGTTGAAATTCTAGAGATATCTACAACGCATCTGAATTATAAAAGCTTTGGTGAGCGATCGCGCTCAATAATATTGCCAATCATTAGACCTCTTGCAAAAGGGAAGGAGAAGGTGAGAAAAGTAGATTAGGGGAAAGATACAGATGACCCACAATCTCTAATTCTCCTTCACAGTAGTCTAGTCTGATTCCAGCGATGCCGTAAAACGCTGCTTGAATAGCTTTAAATTGCTGTCAAGCTAATCCTACTTTAACAATCTGCTCAGGTAACTTATCTATAATCTCAGTGGTCATGGCGATCGCCCTATATGTACTCAATGTAGGCTGTACTTAAAATTAGCAAATCTGCTCTTTGTTATTGTTCACTTTATAGACAGACGCAAATCAGGATCTGATTTGTACAGGCATGATCAAGTAAGTCATTTTTAAGCTACCTAGTGGTGTCAAAATTACTGGTGTTGTTGCAGTATTTAACTGGATTTGGATTTCACTAGATTGCAGCGCTTTTAATCCATCAATTAAGTATTTGATGTTAAAGGCAATATCTATACTTTCCCCTGATACTTGTGCTGGCATCAACTCTCTGCCACTACCGACATCTTGAGCATCAACAGATAAGGCTAGTTCTTGATTAATGTTATCAATGCTGAACTTAACAATATTATTTTTTTGATCTGCCAAAACTGCAATCCGCTCTACAGCACTCAGCAGCAAGCGACGCTCAAGTGTAATTTGGCGCTCGAATTGACGTGGGATAAGTTGACGATAAGCGGGATACTGACCCTCTAAAGTGCGGCTAGTTAAGCGTTGATTTGAAAACGAGAAGACAACCTGCCCCTGGTTAAAATGCAGTTCCACTGGCTCACTAAGCGGTGCTGAAGCGGTGCCTTTGGCTTGCACCATACGCATTCCTAGCATCCGTTCTAGTTCACGCAAGGCTTTAGCTGGTACTGTTACCTCTAACGCCACCGATTCATCACCGTCTGCAATTTCATTCTTTACTTGCACGACTGCTAATCGATGACCGTCAGTAGCTGCAAACTCTAGACTGTCTTGCTGAAATGTTAAGTGCAGTCCTGTCAGAACTTGCTTAGTTTCATCCGCACTAGTAGCGAATAAAGAACCCCGCAATCCTTCAATCAGCGCTTCTGCCGACAGATAGATTGCAACACCATCTACAACTGGTAGCTCAGGAAATTCTTCTACTCCCATCCCCCGAACCTGATAACGCCCTGAAGCAGAAGTTATGGTAGCTGCCATTGGCGTTTCTCCTGCTTCATCGTCCAACATGATCTCTCCCTCTGGCAGCCGGGAAATTATGTCATTTAGCAGCTTAGCTGGAAGGGTAATTTCTCCGTCTGTTTCAATTTCAGCTGGGAAGCTAGTCCGAATACCCAAGCTGAGATCAAAAGCTGTCAAACTGACCTGCCCAATTTCTTCATTTGCTATCAATAACACATTAGCCAAAACCGGATGTGTAGGGCGCGATGGTACTGCACGACTTACAAGTGCAAGGTTAGTACTGAGATCACTTTGGGTACAAACTAATTTCATTAGGATTTAACGCGCTCAACAGCAAGGACTTAATAGTCAATTTCAGTAACTTCCCTTAACAGTTCTCCTACCCTAGAGCAAGCTTTAGATGGTTAATTTAGCTCAGAAGCATATCGTAACATCCTTGTTGGTAATAATGCTATTTATTTTTATTTTTTTTGAGTTTAGCTGAATGATTTCTATTGGTTTTATTTTTCTTATAGTTTTAGTAGTGTGTGTGGAAACTGTGGAAAAAGTTGTCTTGTCCCGTTTTAAGTATTATTTCAGAGGCTGCTAACTGTGGAAAACTTGTTTAAAACGGGGCAGTTTTTTCCACAAAGCATTTATACTAGTCAAGATTTCTCCTGAATAACTCTAGTTTTCCGCAATCTTTTTCCAGAGTTTTCCCCAAAAAAATCATGTTTTTCCACAAGCAAATATTATTTTTAAGGTTTAATTAAGATTTTATTAAACTTGATACTTTTGGTTAATTAGATTAGCGATGGTAGTAGCGCGAATGATTAGCTAAAGTAGGTTGGACTTATGATTTTTCGGAGCGGCTAGCTACATTTATGCGATCGCTCAAAGAGCGTAAGGTCTGTGCTAGGTCTGGATCTGTTACTCGCAGTTGAGCAATTTTGTCGCAACTATACATTACTGTCGTATGGTCTTTACCACCAAATTCTTCCCCAATCCTTGGTAAGCTAAGAGCCGTATGTTGCCGCATCAAATACATACCTATTTGACGTGCCCAGCTAATTTCCCGCCGCCGAGAGGTGCTTTTAATGTCCTCAATTGAAACATCAAAATTCTGAGCTATAACCAGGAGAATCGCGTCTGGACTCGCCTCTACTTTCTCTGTTGGTGGATTTAAAATCGGCGTAATGTTTTCCACCGTCATTGATAAGCCTGAAATTGAAATATAAGCAACAGCCCGAATCAATGCTCCTTCCAATTCTCTGATATTAGAAGTGTAGTTAGCGGCAATGTACTCGATCACAGGGCGAGGCAAGCGCATATTTTCATACTCTGCCTTCTTCTGTAAAATTGCCATTCGAGTTTCTAAATCCGGTGGCTGAATATCAGCAATCAGCCCCATAGAAAAGCGGGAACACAAACGTTCTTGTAAGCGGGGAATCTGGTTAGGCGGACGGTCTGAAGCCAGCACTACTTGCTTACCTGCCTCATGCAAAGTATTAAAAGTGTGAAAAAATTCTTCTTGAGTGTATTCCTTGCCTTCAATGAATTGAATATCATCTACAAGTAATACATCCGCTGCTCGATAATGCTCACGGAAGCTTTGCATACTGTCTTTGCGAATTGATGTGATTAAATCATTAGTAAACTGCTCAGTCGAAACATAAAAAATCTTGGAGTCAGGACGAATATCCCAGCGGTAGTGACCGATCGCCTGCATTAAATGCGTTTTTCCTAATCCAACACCACCGCACAGAAATAAGGGATTAAATTCACGTCCCGGTGATTCAGCAACTGCTAAAGAAGCAGCGTGAGCCATGCGACTATTAGAACCAACCACAAAACGCGAAAATACATACTTGGGGTTTAATTCACTAGGCTTGGGTCGATTAGTAAGTGTATTTTCCGGGATAATGGGTTTAGTCGGCAGTGGCCAGGAGACCTGTGGCTCATTTAAGTTAGAACTATCCCCTTTTGTAACAGTAAGCTGGATTTCAACTGGATAACCGAGAATATCTTGCACTACATCAGTAATAGTTTTGATGTAGTACTTCTGGAGCCAATTTCGAGCAAAAGGGTTAGGAGTGCTAACTACAAGGCAATTATTCTCCAGCTGCTCGGCAGAAGCCGTTTTAATCCATGTTTCAAAGGTAGGTCGGCTCAACTGTAGCTGTAAACGCTCTAGTACCTGGCTCCACAAACTCTCAAGGGGAAGTTCCACTGCTGTTAACCGTCACAAAAAGGAATATACGTAAGGAACCAATTTACCAAACTCCGCATGAAATCAGTTGGATAACTAAAGCACAAAAATCTGGTAATCACTTTACACAAGGTAATCGGGCTGACTTTGTGCCTGGTTGATGCAGAATCGTACTAGCCACTAATTGTAAGTTGTACAAGAACTAAAAACAGATGAAGACAAGGTACCGCGATTTTGAGCTAAAAGTTGCTGGAAACTATTTGAGAAGATACTATGCCAGTAAGCTAAATCTAGCTAGCACTCCGCACAATTTTAGAAAGCTACGACCCTTTTACCTGGAGACACTGCTAGTTGGTATAGTGTTTCTAGGTGGCTGTTCAGTACCTGCGCCTGTCCTGCAACCGGAACAATCTGCTTCCCTACCTGTTGTAAACTCGCCAAATCTCAACCTTACACTCCCTAAACCCACAGATCCTAATTTTGTCGTTGCCGCAGTGCAGAAAGTAGGACCTGCGGTTGTGCGGATTAATGCTGCTAAGACAGTAAGCGATGAGGGACGCACCGGGCTTGATGATCCACTCCTGCGGAGGTTTTTCGGCTCCTCACCATCCGCACCACCCAGGCAGCGAACGGTGCGCGGTACTGGTTCTGGATTTATTATTAATTCTAGTGGTCAGATTTCGACGAATGCTCATGTAGTAGATGGTGCTGATACAGTAAGCGTGACGCTTAAAGATGGTCGTACTTTTGAAGGAGAGGTTTTAGGTGAAGATCCAGTAACTGATGTCGCTGTGATCAAAATTCAAGCTGCTAACTTGCCAGCTGTTGCCTTGGGGAATTCTGATGTAGTGCAACCAGGAGAATCGGTAATTGCGATCGGTAACCCTTTGGGTTTAGATAATACTGTTACTGCCGGAATTATTAGTGCTACAGACCGCTCTAGTAGTGATGTCGGTGTTCCTGATAAGCGTGTCGGCTTTATTCAGACAGATGCTGCTATTAACCCTGGGAACTCTGGTGGTCCACTGTTAAATGCTCGTGGTGAAGTTATTGGCATGAACACAGCAATTATTAGTGGCGCTCAAGGGTTAGGATTTGCAATTCCGATTAACACAGTCCAAGGAATTGTCCAACAATTAATTACCAAGGGCAAAGTTGAACATCCTTATTTAGGAGTTCAAATGGTAACTCTAACACCTGAAATCAAGCAACAACTCAATTCAGATGGTCAGATTCGGGTGGCAGCAGATCGGGGAGTTTTAATTACTCGCGTCGTTCCTGGTTCTCCAGCAGATGAAGTGGGACTACAAACAGGAGATGTGATTCAAACAATCAACAATCAGCCCGTAAATACAACTGCGGAAGTTCAGAAGTTAGTAGAACGTAGTACAGTAGGGAGCCAGTTACAAATGACAGCACAACGCGATCAGCAATCTAGGAAAATAGCAGTAAGACTTGAGCCTCTGCCCGTACAACGTGAGTAGGCAATGCTGCTATCTAAAAATTTAGGCGATCGCGTGCAACACAATATAGTTATGGCTGAAATACTGGAAATAATTCAACTTGGTCATCCGTTACTACGCTCTAAGGCACAGGTAGTTCATAATATCCGAAATCAGAGTATCCAAAACTTGATTGATAACTTAATCGCTACAGTTGGGCAAGCGAATGGTGTCGGGATTGCTGCACCCCAAGTTGCTAAATCTCATCGGTTGTTGTTGCTTCCCGCCCCAATCTCAGGTATCCCACTGCTCCAACAATGGAACCAACTGCGATGATTAATCCGAGAATTCTTGCTCACACAACCGAAGTGGAAAAAGGATGGGAAGGGTGTTTGAGTATTCCCGGAATTCGGGGCTGGGTGCCTAGATATCAAGCGATTGAAGTTGAATATACTGACCGAAATGGCAATTTGCAAAAGCAAGAACTAACAGATTTCGTTGCCAGGATTTTTCAACACGAATTCGATCACCTTGATGGCATTGTGTTTTTAGATCGGCTAGATAGTACACAAGATATTATCACTGAGCAGGAGTATCAAAGAGTTGTCTGTGCTGAGAAATGACTACTCATACTGCAAGCTGCAGGTATTACTGATGACATGAATAATCTATCAGCATTATTATCTCTGCTCTGTTGCTATCAGTGCAGCAAAACAGAATTGGCGCGAACCTTAGTTAATAAGCATTAGGTAGGGCGAGGTTAGATTCAGTGGTTGAACTGAGATGTCCACACTTATTTAGTAAGCTATTCATCAGCCCACTGTCTGTCAAGCTTTGAAAACGTACTTTTGAATTAATTTAGCTAAGCAAACAAACTATGGCAGAACTTCCCAATTCACTCGCAGATGCGATCATCAAAGCAGAGAGGCAACCCAAGCCGCGCTTGCAGATGGTTATACATTGTTACAAGTTGAGTTACTGTTTCCTGAACTCAACCCAATGCCTGTTGCCGAGCAATTTTTGGCAAATTTTGATACTTTTGGCTCCCAACTTAAAGTTTTCTTTCCTGATGCTGGTGCGCTGCTCTTGCTCGCCGCGATTGGGGAGAAGTACTGTTTAAAATTCTTGACATTGGTACTGGCAGAGTGCCTGTACAACGGCAAATAGTCTCAGAAGATGCGGCTTTCTTATTCGTTGCTCCCACATCCGTAGAAGTAACTCAAGTAGAAAAACTTTGCGCTGAAGCCGGGAGCGACCTGTTATTTTACTTAATCCCCGCTTAGAAGATGTAACATCTGTTGGTATTGGCTATGCAGGACGGCAATTGCGATCGCTTCCTGAATAAGATTGAATCATGCTATCACTTGCGACCTTTAGAAGAAGCAACTCTATTTCGCTGCTTCCTCTCCTTGGCAGGTTTGGCGAGAAACAGAGAATGACTACACCGATTTCAGAGCTATCTAAAAAACCAGTCGGTGAAGAAATTGACGAAATTCTCGCCGGAAAAACTCAGACAGATGGTTCTCCACCGCCTAAAAAGCCTGGAATATTCATCAGTATGCAACGATTTCTGCGTACTCTAAGTCGATAGATAAACTCAGAGGGTGATCAGAACTGGAGAACCGAGCTTCACCCCTGGATTTTAATTATTTGTATTTCACATTTTTCTCAGGAGTGGTTACTTATTTTTCGTTCTCGCTGTCTGGTCGTTGGGTAGCAGCAGAATTCTCAGGAGCTTCAGAAGTTCTTAATGCATCAGGTCCTTCAGGGAGTAAATCCGCAGGTACTGTGTCAGCAGCACTATCAATTTGACGGGCATTGGTATTGGGTTTATCAGAAGTGCCTTTATGACTGGCATGACCACTAGGCATAAAATCTATCCTCAATCTATGTGACTTAAACAGACTCAGTCTAGAATTATTTGTTGTGATCAATACCCTATCTTGAGGCTTAATCTTAACAGGACTAAGGATTAGAAGAAAATTTCCTTCAACCCCTTATTTTCTATGGCTATAAACCAACTAATTCCCGCGATTCAAAATCAGTGAGTTGTTGAGCGATTACTTTTCTTAGCTTGGCAACGCTGAACTGGTTACGCAGATATTCCAAATGTAGCAAAAGCATTCGCCTTTTCAGCAGTTAGCTGCATCAATGTATTTACTGCCGTTTGGTATTCCTGATTTATTAGCAGCACTTCAAACGACGCGACTTGCGTTGAGTATCGTTTTCAGATCTAAATCAAAAGCTGATACCCGATCGGCATTACCTTCCTCGCGGTTAATCAGTTGCTGGACTGCCATAATTTGGGAGTCGAGTTCATTAACCCTTTGTGCAGCTTGGGCGATGGTCGCAAAGCGAACCGCTCATGGCATCGCTGGGTAATGACTAAGTTGCATCGTCATCATCATAAAAATTTCTGCCAACAGTTGCTATATTGCGTCGGTATTAGCCCAGCTTTTTGCCTACGCGACCAGTTCCTCTAGTTGAGGATGAGCATAATGAAGTTCCGCAGTTAAGGGCAACTGCTCTGGTTGCGGCATAGGAGCTTGTTCCAAAACTTTGACTTCAATATTCACAGACACTAGATAAGTTCCGGTTCTGCTCCAATGGCTTCAGCAATCAATTTTGCTAATTCTGGGCGTTTAGCGGTGATTGGGTCACGTAAAATGCAACGATCCCATTCATGCTTGGCAGTTGGATTGAGGCTGAGAAGGTAGTGTTTGGTCATAGGACAAAAACTTCAATTTATCCTTGGATGTAAGTATGTCATGAAGCCATTTTTTACTTTGTTTTGACTTGATGACTCTACTTTATTATAGTACATTTGTACTGTAATTTTTAACTAGAAGTGAAATTCTTGCCATCAAATGGAGATTTCAGCGTTTGAACATCATTTAACCAAATAGCTTGTTGGGACAAAGGAATCACAATTCCGGCTTGATCAAAGGTAATTTTGATCCGACGGCGATACTCCCGCGCTACATCCCATTGCTTGAGCGGCTGAGTTTTAATCCATACCCGAATCATCAAGCCGCGATCGCCAAAATTCTCGACTCCCAAAACTTGAGGTGTTTCCACAATTTGTTCGCGCCATTGCGGATCTTGATCCATCTCTAAGCCCACAGTTTCAATCAGCTTTAGGGCATGGTCAACATCGGTATTGTAGGCGATCGGAATATTTAAGTCTGCTCGTGACCAACGGCTGGAAAGATTGGCAACAATTTTGATTTCACTATTAGGAATCGTGATCAAGCGTCCCTCAGAATCTCGCAACTGAGTAATCCGGAGATTCAGATTTTCTACTAAACCTCCCACGTTTCCCACAGCAATAACATCGCCCAAAGCATATTGGTCTTCCAAAATAATGAAAAAGCCGTTAATCGCATCTTTAATTAGGTTTTGGGAAGCTAGGGAGACGGCAACGCCAATCAAACCAGCACCAGCAAGTAAGGGAGCAATGTTTATACTCAATGTACTCAGGGCAACGAGGATCCCAATTGCTACTCCACTTAGGGTAGAAATGCTTTTAATCACACCAGAAATTGTGGAAACCCGCAATTGTAAGCGCAGTGAATCTTCTGGAGTTAGTAAAGTATTAATTGCTAAAGCAGCGGTGAATCGGTCAATTAAAACGTAGCTGAAGCGAATGGCGACATAAGTTACCAATCCTACAATTCCCAATGTAAAAGGAATTTTCAGCACCGATAAAATCCAGACTTGGATCATCCGCGTATAGGGAAATAAACCCAAAATAATCAGCGTTCCACTACTCCAAACAAGGCTTTGGGTTAGCTGAACCAGCCGCCGTCGAACTTCTTGCAAATTCCGTTGCTGCTGTTGAGTTAGCTGCGTTGTTACGGGATCACTAGTTGCTGTAACAGGTCTTGGCTGTAGCCTGGATTGCAACGATAAGCGGCGTACTCCCCAACTGCTTAAAACAACACCCAGGAAAACACCAGCTGCAATTGAGCCTTGACGTAGCAAAAACGACGACTGGCGCTCAAGTTTTGCTCTTTTGAAGTCTTGCTCCAACGATTCGCTGAGTCTTTGTGCCAACTTCAAGGGGGTTTCCTCTTGCTGCATTTTGGCATCCAAGTCTGTGATTGTTAAGAGCGGTTGATTATTGACATAAATAACAGGTAAATTATTCTTCGTCTCAATCTGCACTTGGATTTCTGTTGCATTACTTTGGTAGTAATTTTGGCTAATACTTTGTAGTCGCTGCTGAATATCCTCTACACGCTTTGGTAAAGTTGCTCTGGGTGCAGCAATTTGAAACAAACGGCGACCATCCAACCGAATCCAGGTAGTAACTACTTTACTGTCCTCTGCATCACTTAGAGAGCTAGAAGGCAGCAGCGGTAAATCTGGGAAAGGTGTCAGTTGGGCAGGAGTTGGAGAAACAACTACAGTAGTTAGAAGGATTGCTCCCGCAATGCCGAAGGTAGTACGCTCTACGACCATGCTTCCCAAACGCTTCGCAACCATCGCCCAAAATTGAGAGCGCATTGTAACATCTCCTCTTGCAAGATACTCTGATGCCAAGGACATTCACAATAGCAAAGAATATAGTTAAGCTATGTGAGACCTTCCAGTTTAATGTGATTAAGGAACTTATTTAATGACCGCAACTTCTAGCCGATTAAAGCACGAAGTAAGAGACCTTTCCCTTGCTGCTCTAGGAAGGCAGCGGATTGAATGGGCTGGGCGAGAAATGCCAGTTTTGCGCCAAATCCGCGATCGCTTTGCTCAAGAAAAGCCTTTAGATGGAATTCGCTTGGTTGCCTGCTGCCACATAACAACAGAAACGGCTCACTTGGCGATCGCTCTCAAAGCTGGTGGCGCAGATTCTCTCCTGATTGCCAGTAATCCTCTCTCAACTCAAGATGACGTAGCCGCTAGCCTTGTCGCGGATCATGAGATTCCTGTCTTTGCCATGAAAGGCGAAGATAACGATACCTACCACCGTCACGTTCAAATTGCTCTCGATCATCGCCCCAATGTGATCGTCGATGACGGCAGCGATGTTGTTGCTACTTTGATTCAACAACGGCAACACCAAATTTCTGATTTGATTGGCACAACCGAAGAAACGACCACAGGTATTGTGCGGCTACAAGCCATGTTAAGAGATGGTGTCTTGACATTCCCCGCCATGAACGTCAATGATGCCGACACCAAGCATTTCTTTGATAACCGCTATGGTACGGGTCAATCAACTCTAGATGGGATTATCCGCGCTACTAATATCCTACTTGCTGGAAAAACAGTTGTTGTCGCTGGTTATGGCTGGTGTGGTAAAGGAACAGCAATGCGGGCGCGGGGCTTGGGAGCGAATGTAATTGTGACAGAAATTAACTCCATTCCGGCGATCGAAGCAGTAATGGATGGTTTCCGAGTCATGCCGATGGCTGAGGCTGCGCGTCTAGGTGATATATTTATCACTGTTACAGGCAATAAGCACGTTATTCGCGCCGAGCATTTTGAGGTGATGAAGGACGGAGCGATCGTCTGTAACTCCGGTCACTTTGATATTGAAATTGACCTTAAATCCCTGGGTGCAAAAGCTACAGAAGTAAAACAGGTGCGAAACTCTACCCAAGAGTACCGTTTGCAAAATGGCAAATCAGTTGTGGTATTGGGCGAAGGGAGACTAATTAATCTGGCGGCAGCTGAAGGGCATCCTAGTGCTGTAATGGATATGAGCTTTGCTAACCAAGCTTTAGCTTGTGAATATCTAGTGAAAAATCAGGGCAAGTTGTCCCCTGGTTTACACTCTATTCCGGCTGAAGTTGACAAGGAAATTGCCAGACTGAAGTTGCAAGCTATGGGAATTAATATTGATAGCCTAACTCCAGACCAAACTGAATACATCAATTCTTGGACTTCAGGAACCTAATTTAGCTGTATATTCCTGCTATATAAGGGGGCATGGTGCGCTGTGTCCCCTTGTTAGCTTAATTTGTAATTCAGATATATACTGCTGTATTTTTAATCTTAAGGAATTAACGGAATGGTTGAATGGATAACGAACACCATGAATTCCCTTGGATATTGGGGAATCGGGCTGATGATGTTCTTGGAAAATTTATTTCCTCCCATTCCCTCGGAACTGATTATGCCGTTGGCAGGATTCACAGTAGCACAAGGTAAGCTGGAGTTTGTGCCTGTGATTGTGGCAGGAGTTGTAGGTACGGTGCTAGGGGCGCTACCGTGGTACTACGCAGGCAAGATATTAGGCGAACAACGCTTGAAAAGTTTAGCTGATCGTTACGGTAGATGGCTGACAATCTCAAGCAAGGATATTACTAGGGCGACAGGCTGGTTTGACAAGCACGGCAGTAAAGCTGTATTCTTCTGCCGTCTTGTACCGGGAGTCCGTACTTTAATCTCGCTGCCAGCAGGTATCAGCAAAATGCCTATGGTGCCATTTTTAGTCTACTCAACGCTTGGCACACTGTTGTGGGTAAGTTTGCTAACTTACGCAGGTTACGTGCTAGGGGATAACTATGAAGTTGTAGAGGTCTACCTTGGTCCCGTTTCCAAAATAGTAGTTGCTACTCTCTTATTTGGGTTCATTATCTGGATTGTGAAGCGTAATCTTAGACCCAATTAAAGCGCAGTATTTCAAAAATTTGCTTCATAACAGCAAAGTAATCATGTCTAATAACTCTGAAAACAGCTATGGCAATCGTCTGAGGGCTAAAAGCTGATAGGTTAAAACAGAAAAGCTGATGGCAATTACGACTTGAAAACGCGCTCTAATTACTGGCAATTACTGCCTTACATCCGACCCCAGGGGAAAACCATTGCCAAGGGATTAGTTTGCATTCTGGGCTATGTGATAGCAACTTTATTGCTAATTTATCTAGCGGGTAAATTACCAAGCCCTTTTGCTCAGGGTGATGTGGTGGCGATCGCCCAAATTGCAGGCACTGCATTAGTTGTTTTTCTGTTTAGAGGCGCTTTTCAGTCTGGTCAAGACTTACTAATGGCTGCTGCCGCTTTAAAAGTTGCTTTAGACTTACGCAAGCAAGTTTACGCTCATCTCCACAAGCTGAATCTCAGTTATTTTGAAACTGCTCAAGCAGGCGATTTATCCTACCGCCTCACGGAAGACATAGACCGTGTTGGGGAAGTTGTAAACAAACTCTTTCATGATTTTGTCCCCTGCGTGATTCAGTTGGTGGTAATTCCCGCCTACATGATTTATCTAAATTGGCAGTTAACGCTAGCGACACTGATAGTTGCACCGTTGATGGGGGTGTTAATTGGTTGGTTTGGCGATCGCTTACGTAAGTTTTCCCTCAAAAGTCAAAATCGCGTATCTAATTTGTCAGCAAAATTAACAGAAGAAATTAGTGGTATCCGCTTAGTCCAAGCTTTTGCTGCCGAAAAATACGAAATCACCCGCTTTAGCCGCGAAGCTGAAGCTAGTCGCAAAGCTAAATACTCTGCTGAACAATTGAAGGCGATTCAGATTCCGATAGTGGGATTTTTAGAAGCTGTAAGCATAATGCTATTGTTGTGTATTGGTGGGTGGCAAATTGCCCAAGGTAATTTGACAGTAGCTAAATTCTTTAGCTACCTTGCCGCAGTAGTGTCTTTGTTAGATCCCATTGCTCATGTTACTAACAATTACAACGAGTTCAAACAGGGTGAAGCGTCGGTAGATCGAGTATTTGAATTAATGGCGATTCAGCCGACAGTAGTGGAAAAGCTGGAGGCGATCGCACTTCCTCCAGTTACGGGCAAAGTCGAATATCGTAACGTTAGCTTTGCTTACAACCTGAATCAACCAGTGCTACAAAACTTAAGCTTACTAGCACTACCTGGAGAAAGAATTGCTCTTGTTGGCGCTTCCGGTGCTGGAAAAACTACATTAGTTAATTTGCTACCGCGCTTCTACGATCCTCAATCTGGTCAAGTTCTCATCGACGGTATTAATATTCAGGATGTGACACTAGGCAGTCTGCGGCGACAGATTGGCATTGTGCCTCAAGAAACCGTTTTGTTTTCTGGTACGATCGCCCAGAATATCGCTTTTGGTCAAGCTGAGTTTGATCTAACAGCAGTTCAAGCAGCAGCTGAAATTGCCAACGCCCACCAATTCATTACCCAGTTTCCTGACAGTTACTACACTTGGGTAGGAGAACGGGGTGTGAATTTATCAGGCGGACAACGGCAAAGACTGGCGATCGCGCGTGCAGTCCTCCTCAACCCCAGAATTCTCATCCTCGACGAAGCTACATCAGCGCTGGATTCCGAATCGGAAGCACTGGTGCAGGAAGCGCTAGAACGGTTAATGTATAACCGAACAGTTTTTATTATTGCCCACCGCCTCACCACAGTCCGCCGTAGCGATCGCATTCTAGTCGTAGAACAGGGGCAAATTGTCGAATCGGGAACTCATGATGAGTTATTAGCGCTTTCACATCGATATGCTCGGTTTTATGCCCAGCAGTTTAGTTAATAGCTAGATTGCGGGTGTCCTTGCGTCTTTTCGTCCTTGCAGTTACCCGAATGGAAGGATTTATCATTAACCTATAAGGGTTGGCAATAGCTTGCTCTGCATAGATTTGGCATAGTAGGCATATAAGAAAGTAGCTTTAGACTATGCCATCACTAAATCCCCCTCTCACTAAGGACGATTTCATCAACTCTCGCTGGCAGGATGTGGTAAACAGCAGTGAGAGAAGGGACTGTCTTACCTATGACAGTGCTTTTTGGAAAAAGGCACAGGAAGCAAAAGAAGCAGAGAGCGTCAGAGAACAAGCTGTCCTTGAGATTTTGGCAGCCGTGACTAGTGCTGCAATCAAACCAGAATCAACTGAGGAGTTTTTTGCTGAAGTTTTCCAGAACCTTACAGACGAACATCTAGACTTTCTTGCTGAGATTGCTTCTGAAATATCAGATCCGGAACTTCAAGCACGTGTTGCAGATATTCTCTGGGTTAGACGGCACGACTATCGAATGGCTCAGCTAGCAGTTACTGCTTACTTACAATCTGCTATAGGACTAGAAGATCCTGAGAAGTGGACTTGTTGTTTTGACAGGATTGAACGAGCGCTTAGGCTAGCACGGAAAATCAATTATAAAGCGGATACTATTATTAGCCATATTGAGGCAGTTCTAGATCGCTGCAATGGAGAAGATCCGCTGTGGCTATCAGCAAAGCTGATGGAGCTTTTGCAAGAGTACCGACTTGGCGCTCCAACGAAATATGCCGCTCTTGCTGGAAAAGCTGCAACCCTAGCACAAGCAGCTCGTGATTGGCGTAGAGCAAGAACTTATTGGAAAATTAAGGTAATATGGCATCTCCTTGAAAAGGATAGAGAAAGTGAACTTGCTGCTTCTATGCTTGCCGCCGAAACCTACGTTAAGGAAGCCGAGGATGCGCTTAAGGAAAATCCTCCTAGCTATTTGAGGGCATCACACTTTATGCAGCAAGCTGTTGAAGCTTTCAGAAGCATTCGGGGTACTAAGGAAGAAACTACGGCTGCAAAAAGCAGGTCGGAAGAGGTTCACAAGCTTCTCCTTCAGTATCAAGAGAAATCTCGAAAAGAGCTAATTGCTAGTTCTCATAAGTTTGATATCAGTGAAATGGTTGAGCAAGCCAGGACACAAGTTAGAGGAAAAAATTTTCAGGATGCCCTTTTTGCTCTGTCTCTGTTAGGCTCTCCGACCAATGTCTCTCAACTGAGACAACAGGTACAGAGGCAAGCTCATGAGTTTATTGGGTCTCACCTTTTACCTGTAGTAATGATGAACGAGATGGGTAAAGTTATAGCTTGTCAACCTGGCTCAGTCCTTTCCAGCGATCCTGATGAGGCAGAAGCGGCAACTCGTTTTGAGATGAATCAAAACGCAATCTATTACCAAACTTTACAGGCTCAAGCCTATGTTGAACCTGCAAGATATCAGATCAACCTAGAACATAGCGTAAGAATCAACGATTTACTTCCAATCGTTTCAAACAGCCCTTTCGTGCCACCAGAGCGAGAGTATCTATTTGCGAAAGGACTTTACGCGGGACTAACCGGAGACTTCTTCACGTCCACTCATATCCTCATCCCCCAAATTGAGAATTCTGTCCGTTATCTACTCTGGAGACGACAAGATGTATTACCTTCTGGACTCGACGATAAGGGCATTCAGAATGAACACAATTTGAATACTACCCTTTATCGTTCAGAGATAACCTCTATTTTTGATGAAGACACTCTGTTTGACCTCAAGAGCTTACTACTTGTTGAGCATTCCGGCAGCAATTTGAGGAATCGCATGGCTCATGGGCTGATTAATGATGGTGAATTCTTGAGTTCTCTCATGTCCTACCTGTGGTGGTTCACACTACGACTATGCTGTCTACCAATCTTAATACATCAACATAAGGTGGAACAGTCCGACCCTTGGGTCAAATTCGCTGGTATGTTCAAGGATGATCCGCTTTTTGATGAATTCGTAGAGGATATGGCTGCCTATCGGCGTGAGCTAGATGCCGAAGTTGCTGCCAATGAGGTCACCTCAGAGGAGAGCCAGTCTGAGTGAGTCGATATATACTTGATACCGATCACGTTACTCTCTTCCAGCATAATCATCTCGGAATCGTACAACGTGCCAAGGAGGTTGGTGGTTCCAACATATTTATTACAACTGTTACGCTCGAAGAGCAATTGCGAGGAAGGTTGGCTGGTATTAGCAGAGCCGCTACAAAGCCTGAACATTTAGCAGTTGCATACAAGAACCTCCGAAGAACCCTACTTTACTTTTGCAGTGTGAATTTGCTGGATTTCAACGATGCAGCATCTAATTGTTACCGTAGTTTGCTCCAACAAAAAGTTCGGATAGGCACACAAGACCTGAGAATTGCTGCGATCGCTCTGGTTAACCAGACAACTCTTGTTACACGCAATCAAAAAGACTTTAGCAAAGTTCCTGATTTAGCGCTTGAGGATTGGACTGTTTAAGGGACAGTGGTTAACGCAATCTAGCAAATAGCTGCACCTAACGGCTGAATCAAGCGTCGGCTTAGTTTCCAAGTTATCTGCCGCTGGTGAGCTATGGTCATTAGAGGTTATCTTAATTAACAGATCTATTGCTGTTGCAACAAAGTATTTACCCAGATAGCATTGGCTTCCGACAACACGGGGACTGGCTCACGGGTATAGTCGATCGCCAAATCAAACCCTGCTTGGTCGTATACTCCCTGTAGCAATGCTTGCAAGTCTCCTAATAGCTCTGTGTCTTCGTGACGGAGGGGTAATTGGAAGGGTGAAATTGGATCTTGTAGCCCAAACGGATACAATTCTGCCTGGGGACGGCGATCGCTGCGACTCACCAAGATTCGATAAGTTGCCTAAATGTTTTTTCCAAGATAGACATAATGCGCCCTTATTCTGACCTCTACCTCCTTTGCTCATAGGGTTTTTAAATAGCTTAGAAGGTCTGCCATTTCTTTTACATTCGGCTGGAACTGAGGCATTGGAGGTGTTTCGCCACTTATGACTTGGTGAATCAGACCAAAGCGGGATTTTCGCTTCGAGACTCCTTGCAAGTTGGGACCCACGCTACCATCTGCTTGTAAACCATGACAACCAGCGCAGTTCATTTGAAAGATAGCCTGACCTTGAACTGCGTCTCCTGTAAGCGATAGAACACTTTTGACATATGGATCTGATATACGAACAATGTGAAAGCTGAAAATAGCCAAGAGAACGGCTAATACAGCCGCTAGCCCAATTAAAGTTAGCCGCTGAATCAGGACTTCAGGTTTGAAAAGCTGGTTATTCAAAAGGTTTACACTTAAAAACAGATTTTACAAAAATTTTTATCTCTTACACACAGCTTAAAAGTTCTTGATGATGTCTGCAAGCAAAGTTAACTGGAGTAAATTTGCCAACTACTTGTCGTGATTCATTTACGCGCTGGAGTAAAAATGCTGACAGAATTCTGCCTTTCTCATCTGTACCTAGTAATATGAGGAACAGGTAATAAATATTTATCACTTGAAAAGGAGATTTAACGTGATTGAGCCGCTACTGGATGGCATTGTTTTAGGTTTAATATTTGTAACTCTGGCTGGTTTGTTTTTCGCTGCCTATAAGCAGTACAAGCGTGGCAAGCAGCTAGGTATTTAAAGCTGTAGTCCGTCCTAATATTGACTGCTTGCCCTTCTCCTCCCAGGAGAAGGGCTTTTAAGTTGCTGTGTTTAGACTTACTGGACGGTAGAAGGTTACAGCTGTATTGCCGTATATCTTTTCGCGGCAGATTTCTAGCGTAGGGATGTGTTGAAGTGTTTCAGCAGTTGGATTGTGTTCTACTGCTAGTTCACCGCTAGGAGCTCGCAGCTGGTAGTGAGCGATCGCAGTTAACACTGGCTGGTACAAGTTACTAGCATAGGGCGGATCGAAGTAAATTCGGTCGAATTGTTGCCCTGAGAGGTTTTTTAATCGCTGTACTACGTCTCCGCGTAACACTTGAAACTTTTGTTCGGGTTGAGCTACACGCTGCCAGTTTTGCTGAATAATGGCATAGGCACGGCGATTGTTCTATGCCCAGTACCAAGGCTGCACCCCGACACAAAGCCTCTGCTCCCATTGCTCCACTACCAGCGCAAAGGTCAAGCCAGCGACAGCCAGCAATTTTACCTTGCCAAATGTTAAACACAGCTTCGCGCACACGAGGGTGTAGGTCGAGTCGCTAAACCCGGAAGTGTCTTGAGTTGACGATTACCATGAATTCTCATTAGTCATGGGATAGGAGGATTAAAGAGAAGTTCAAACTGAGGCAGCAGCCGATAAAGGAGGTGGCTGCGGTTTCCAAGGTCGTCGTCGAATAGTTGGAGGTGGTAGATCATCAGGAGGATCTGATGGTAGCTTATCCCAAGTATCTTCAGGTGCAAGCGATCGCCTATGCCTAATATGTTGCCGTTGTCTTATTCTTTGTCGTGCTTGTGAGCGAGGAGATGATGGTAGTAACTCAGTTACATTATCCGGGTTTTTCAAAATAGTCTCGCAGCGATCTTGCTGCGTCACCATCAAACCAAAACTCTCTTGGCTGGCGCTTAAATAAACCCCCTGAGCAGTTACCAAAATGACAACACTGTATTTACCGCTGATTGAGATCCGATCTAGTTCAACAGCAACAATGTGATCAGTATTGATAACTGTATCGCCAACCTTGATAAATGCCATAGCTAGCTACAACAGGATTGAATGTAAGTTACCTATGCTAGAACCGCCAGACCGGACTTGCTGTACAAAGTTAGATAAAATTTGTAGACCTGCGGTGGAAGACTTTTCTGGGTGAAACTGCGCTGCCATCAGGTTGTGAGTAGCGATCACTGCCGTAACTGTTTGGCTACCGTGAGTAACGGTTGCTGCTTTGACTTCAGGATCAGTTGGATCAACATAGTAGGAGTGGACAAATATGCCCAAGGCTGAAACGGTAACTGCTGCAACAATGGACATCCTGGCTGAGTAATTTCTAGTTGGTTCCAGCCATGTGAGGTGTAATTCCAGGTTCGTAAGTGAATCGTCGCACAGTACCAGCAATAATTCCTAGTCGGTTCCTTGCCTTCTTCACTGCTTTCAAAAAGAATCTGCAAACCCAAGCAAATGCCTAAAAATGGTTTGCCACTAGCAATTATGTTTTAATTGGTTCTTCTAAGCCGCGCGATCGCAGATGTTGCATCGCTGGATCAAATGCCCCCACTCCGGCAATACCACTGTCTGCCTGCTCCAATTCTCTTGGAGAATCAGTAATCCTAGCAGTCGCCCCAGCTTTCTCCAACCCTTTGCAGACTGAGTGTAAATTCCCCATGTCGTAATCTATGATTGCGATCGCTGACATTGACGCATCCTTATATGTAACGAGGCTGTTTTTATTTTAAATTAACAACCAATGTTTTGTATGCCGCATAAAATACTATTAACTTCATTCACCACTGGCTACCTCATCAACTATCTAATTCCTCTGATGATTTATTGAATGAAATATCTAAAATTGATACTTCATATCTAGCATTTTTGAGACTTCTACCAGTTGATATTGAACTAGCTAGCTGTTGTGTAATTACTAAAATAAATGAACTACAACCTGATGCCGTTATTTGTTGTGGTATGGCAGAAAGCCGGAGTTTATTGACTATAGAATCGACTGCAACTTGTGGCGATAGTAGACTAACAACGCTAATTAATTTGGAGCAATTAGTAGCTAGTGATACAATTGAAGTTAGCGACGATGCAGGTAAATTTGTGTGTGAAGGTCTTTATTACTCAGTTTTGAAGTACATTATTGACCACAACTTAAACATTCATTGTATTTTTGTCCATGTTCCTATCTTGACAAAACAAAACTTGGCTGAGATTGTGTCAGATTTCAAGTTAATTATTCATCAAATCAAGTATTGTTCAAACCCCTATATAAATAAAAAGTCAAGCTCAAATTTTGGATAAAGTTATAAATATTGAATCAGAAAAGTGAAATAATCTACTTTACTGATGATTAATAGATATTGCTTCATGCTGCCAATCTTGCCAATTTTACCCTTAGCTCAAGCAACTCCCATACCGCCCCAAGAGGTGTTACAACCTCAAGAAGTACGTCCATTACCAGGCAAGTTGGACACAGTACCAGTATTTAACAGTAATAGTCCCGAACTGGTGCAGACAGAAGGAATTTTACTCTCAACCTTTCCGTCAGAGGGTAAACGAGTGCCAACGGCTCACCTAAATTTTCCGCTACAGGGACGATTTGATCTATTTGCCCATCATGTTGCCAAAGCTCCCTCACTCCTAAATTTGCGATCGCTCTATTTAGGAGTAATTCTGCATAACCCCAACACCCAGCCAGTCAAAGTAGATATATTGCAGGCTGCAAGTTATCTCAGTCAACCAGATGCGCCATTTATTGAGTTGCCACCTTTAGTTGAGAATTTGTTGGGTACAATCTTTGCCGGACCAGGCGATCGCGTCATGAATGATGTGCTACGGGGAGAAAGACAAGCTATTTTCCCGCCTCAAATAGTAATTCCACCGCAGCAAAGCCAGATGTTACTTAATCTGCCGATTCCAGTTCAAAGTCTAGACCCTCCCATTAATGGTAGGTCTACCTTAATCCGGCTGCGAAGTAATGGCACAGTTTACGCCGCTAGTTTAGCAATGTATGCGCCTGTTAATCTTGATGGTAGTGAGCGATCGCCTACTTTAGCAGAATGGCAGCAATTGTTAGATACTGGAAGTTTAGCTGAACCACGCGATCGCACTCCAACTCCTCCTGAGCAAACAACCCAGGTGATTTATGGTCGTGTAGCAGGCGTAGCTCAAGGCTCACAATGGCAAGCTCAAGTAGTTGATCCAGATGCTCAATATTTAAATATTCCTCAGCGAGGTCAGGCTTTTTCCTATGGTTTGAGTACGCTTAATCTTGGTAAGCTTGTTACTACTCAAATTCAAAGTGCGCCGCTCTTAGTTCGCTACCCAGATACTGCTTACCGCGCTCACGGCAATTACGGAATTGAATATAGCCTCAGCTTGCCACTAAATAACAACACTGGACAATCTCAAACCGTTACCTTGTCAATTCAAACGCCAATTAAGGAAGATCAACTGAGTAAAGGAGGGCTACGTTTCTTTGAACCAGCCGCGCCTCAAGTCTTCTTTCGTGGCACAGTTCGGTTAAGGTATAACGACGACCAAGGTTTACCTCAAACGCGATATGTGCATTTAGTGCAAAAAAGAGGTCACCAAGGTGAGCCGTTGGTGGTACTTAATATGAAGCAGGGCGATCGCCGTTTAGTACAAGTAGACTTCCTCTATCCGCCAGATTCAACGCCACCGCAAGTATTAACAATCAGAACTTTAGAATCATCTAGTTTAGATTAAGGTCTTTGAAAGCCGCTTGTCTTCTTGGGGTTTTTGTTCTTAGACTTAGATTTATTTATTTCTGCTACTGCTTCTTCAAATAGATTGTGCAGATGTATTGGAACACTAGCAGTTTCTGGTAGTTCTGGTTCTATCAGTTTATTGTGTTCTTGCAGAAGTGCATTTAAATCCTGGTCAAGTTGAAAATCTGGACGCTCTAATATTGTTTGCAATACCTTTTCCAGTTGAGTTGGGTACTGTTGGGCTAACTGCTGCCAGATGAAGGCATTAATTGTTGGATTCTCCAGGTAGTAGCGGATCAGTTTCTCAGAACCTTCAATCCTCTGCCAATCTTCCGCTTCTAAGATTGCTTTGAACTGACTATAAGTTGGTAAAAACATCTGGCCCCAGCGAGGATGAGACAAAGCCGTTACCTGTTCTGCTTTCTTGAGTTCGGCAGGCAAGTCAACTTTAGGTATCACCATTTTGGTAGTGCTTTTACTATCAAATAGCTGGGAAACTGCAATTGAATCTGCACCAGCTTCAACTGCCGCTCTAATTTCCTCTTCTCCAATTCCAGCTGCTTCAGCCGCTTCTGCCAATGTTTTAGAATCATCAATCCCAGCCGCAGCTAAACGGCGCTGCATCGAGACTTCCTGAAATTCAGCAATCTTTTTATTCAGCTGATATCCCGGCATTGTGACTTCATCTTTGCCAAAAAAGTCAACAAATTGCTTGTGATATTGTGCTACAGACTGCCAAGCCTGTTCTAGCAACTCTGGAGCATCACTGTAAAGAGCGCTTTTATAATTGTCCTTAAAATTACCAATTGCTACCGCTAGCTTCGGTTTTCCTAATTTCCCCATCAATGTACAAGGACCAGAAAACGTCCAGTATGTATCGATAACGGGAGCAATGCGAGTTAGGAGGATTTCCCCTACCTTAAACCGAGTCATCTGCTCCAGGGTTTGGGTATCGTTTGGCTTAACAATGTAGTGCTTAGCTGTCAGCCAGTTCATCAACTCAAACCCATCAGGGAGAATTTGAATTACGGCAAATAAGCCAATAAAACTACGTCGCCAGTTACTTACCAATTGGCGATCGCTCTCTGGTAAATCTGGCTGACTTGCTAAAAATAAATCAAGCGGTGTCTTATCCCCAAGACCTTCTGTCAGAAAGCTATCGATTATTAAATCCTGCTGAACCTTATCCCCACGCGATCGCCGTGACTGATCTGCCGCATAAGACTCCAGCGCTGCTGCTAATTCTCCTTCAGCTTCAAGGACAAACTCAACTAAGGCTTGTTTTAATTCGCGCGATCGCTCTAATATCTCATCCACAAGTGAATTTCTCGGTTCAACATTTCTAGGTTAAAGGTTCCGAGACAAATTGAGCTAAGTTTAGTAAATATACGAGGTTTAACCCAAGTAGAGGGAAGCGCCCCCCAACCCCTATCCATTTCATCCGTAGCGCCCTTAAGTTCGAGATGGTGTGATTGTGCCATTGCCCACAAAAAAGGAGGTAACAACAACCTCCTTCCCACTCACAACAGTAAATTCAGGAGAAATTACTTTAGCCCTGTGTTCATGCCTGGTTTACCTGTTGCTAGCTCTACCTTGACAATTTTCCCACCCATTTTCATAATTCGTTGCTGTTCCCGAAACCAGTTATCATAAGGGACTAGCTTAGTAAAATAAGTGTTTTGGAGTTCCCGCTGTGTGCGAATCCGAGTTTGACTAGGAACACAAGCAGTGACCTTAAACATCCGCATAATTTGACATCTCCTGTATCTAAAGTTAGAAAAAATTTTGATTTCAAGCGTTTTGAGTGCCGCAGTACGCTTGCTACCCTAAAATTTCCGATTAAGGTTCGCGTACACCAAAGTTTATAATTGACCAATTTCCCTAAACTGATCAAAGTCTGGGAGTCAATCATCAATACTAGACCGCTAACACTCATCGACTAGATGTTGAGTCAGACAAGCGGCAGAACGACCTAGCACTCACAATCAACTCCCAGACCTTAATAAATACCTAAACAGCTAGTTTTTAAGTCCTTACAGACTTAATAGCACTTAGCTCAAGCCAGAGCAGATATAGTCGAAGTAAACGCCCATTTCCTTACCAGCGTCAGGACCAACAAGACTAGCAGTTACTTCTTTCATTGCCTGAATAGATTGCACTGTTGCGCCGATTGGAACGCCTAGCGAGTTGTAAGTTTCCTTCAAACCGTTAAGCACACGCTCATCCAAAATGGAAGGATCGCCAGCTAACATTGCGTATGTGGAATAACGCAGGTAGTAGTCTAAATCGCGGATGCAAGCAGCATAGCGACGAGTGGTGTACATATTGCCACCTGGACGAGTGATATCAGAGTACAGCAGCGACTTCGCTACCGCTTCTTTGACGATCGCCGCTGCATTTGCACTGATCGTTCCAGCTGCCCGTACACGCAGTTCCCCAGTTTGGAAGTAGCCTCTCAGCTTCTCCATAGCGGAGTTGTCCAGGTACTTACCTTGAACGTCCGAAGTGTTGATTACAGATGTAATTGCATCTTGCATTGTATTGATTCCTTATTTAAAACCGTCTGAGAACATTTCACTTTGAGCAGGGAAGTAATATCCACACAAGTGCAGTTATTAACTACACCAACTAGCGTAGCTCTACTGCATTGCACCAACTAGATAATCGAAGAAAGAGCCAGCTTCTGAAGCGTCTTCTCCAGACATCATCGAAGTAGCGACATTCTTCATTGCACGGACGCTTTCGGCAACGCCTTCAATCGGAGTACCAAGGCTTCTGTACATTTCCCGAACACCTACAACCCCAATTTCTTCGATTGGTGTGACATCACCAGACACAACACCGTAAGTAATCAAGCGCAGGTAGTAATCCATGTCCCGTAGGCAAGTTGCAGTCATTTCCTGACCGTAAGCGTTGCCACCAGGAGAAACAATGTCTGGACGCTTTTGGAACAACTGATCTCCAGCCTGCTTGACAATGCGCTCCCGGTTTTCTGTCAAAGCCTGAGCAATACGCAGACGACGTTGACCGTCGGTAACAAAACTCTTAATCCGATCTAGCTCACCAGGGCTGAGGTAGCGGGCTTCAGCGTCCGCATTCACGATCGCTCTCGTGACAATACTCATTAACGGATTCCTCCAAAAATAACGAAACCAGGTTTAGTTAAACGGGCATAACTACATCATTTTGCTGAGTCTATACTTTTGTGTTTGTTCAAGCTTGATAATCAAACACTATTACGCCAGTATATTTCCGGGTTATTTGAGTAACCACAAGTACACTAGTTGTCAGACTCAGCTACCTTACGTCAATATTTTCCAGCATTTAGTTCATCTACTGAGTTACCTCTTAACAGTTTGTAATATTACTCCTCATCTTCACTTTCAAACTACAGGTGCAAGACTGATAGCACCTCTAGGATAAAGTTATAGGCAGCCTGATCTGGCTAGTATGTCACTAAACAAACGATTACCACTTCTGCTAGCTGCTCATCAGCTTCTACAACACAATCGATTACTCTAAAGAAGTTCAATTTGAAGTCTCCAAGTGAAATTCTCTAGAGAAATCAGACTCTTTTAGCAGACTGCACCGGGCAACCACTTTCCTGCAATACTCTTCTGAAGCGTTCAGGAGAACACGGATTTGGACTGATGATTACCCCTTTTGACTTTGCCCTTCTTAATTCCAGTGCCGTTGGTTGGAATCTCTACTCTCCTTAATTTGGCATCCTTCCTGCTAGGGATACAACTGGGACTAGGTTTCCATCAACCTTGGCTTCCCAAGTGCATCAGTCGTCTGCACCTCTCGCCAGCAGTAACATCCGGACTGCTTAAAAATCTTGACTGGCTAATGCATCCCCTAGAGAGACTAGTTAAACCACGGCTAACAGGGTCTGGCGCGTAATGGTCTGTCGCGGCGGTTAATTGGGTTCTGTGTTGCCTGGTGTGCGGCTCTGAGCGCTTTACCTTTACCTATTCCTTTTACCAACAAAGTTCCAGCCTTAGCGACGCTCTTTCTAACAGTGGGAATGTTGGAGTTCGATGGAATTCTTATTTGTTTTGGTTATGCATCAGTTGTATTAACTACAGTCTTATTTGCTGTCCTTGGTAACATAATTTGGGAAATGCTGGGGAGTTGGAGTCATATTTTACCCTGACTGCGTTGAAGTTGTATTCGGGAGCTACAGTAGTTGCCACCTATTTAAGGCGTTGAGATTATCTTAATAAATAAAATTTAGCTCGTTTGATAAATACTAGCGTAGTCGCGAAGTAATCCTAGAAGCTCAGACTACAGTTAAGAACACCGCAAGAAAAAACTTATTTGATCAGCTATAGCTATAGTCAGTAGTGTTAGGACGTAGCATCTTTAAGAACAGATTCTATGGTTTGCGAAGGGAGCCAGAGCTAGATAAACCCTTGCGAACCCGACTTTTAAGCCAAGCCCAACACTTCTCAATCCGATTGAGGTCTGGAGAATAAGGGGGCAAGTACAACAGGCGACAGCCAGCAGACTCAATCAGAGCCTCAATGCGCCCACCATGATGGAATGTAGCGTTATCGAGAATCACCACCTGTCCTGGTTCCAGCACAGGCACTAAGCAGGTTTCGACCAAGTCTCGAACACGATACGGTTACAAGCACCTTCCAGCGTGAAGGTGCGCATGAGTTGACGTTGGCAGTAAGCTGCAATCATGTTGACTCGCCCCGCTCTTCGTCCGGACTTTAGTGCCTCAAAGCGCACTCCGCGCTCACACCAGCCGTAGCCATAATCATCGCGTTCGTCCATCCCGGATTCATCCACATATATCCGTTGTGCCAGGGGAATGTCTGCCAGTTGAGCTACGTAGGTGGCACGTTTGGCTGCATTCCGTTCGCGGTAGCCGTACGTCTTTTTTCGACTCAAGCCGATTTTGTCCAATGCTCGTGAGATGGTTCGAGCGCTGATATTACCTTCCCACAGCGCTGCCATCTCGGCTTGTGTTTTCTCCCCATGCAGTTTGGCAAACTGAGTGAACTTGTCCCAATCCGTGATTTTGTCGGCTGTGCGATGGGGGCGATTCGACTTTGCCTGGTAGTCTCCGGTCTCCAGCCTGCTGCTTCAGCCACAAGTCAATTGTGTTGCGACTGAGTTGGAACACTTGAGCCGCTTCGCTTTTCTTCATCCCATCTAGCTCCATTGCTTGAATGACTTTTTGACGCAGGTCGTAGCTATAGGGTTTTGACATCAACTGGTCGGGGAGCTTGAATTAGGCTTCCTTCAGTCTATGTCCTATAAGTCTTGGCGACCGCTATATCTCGACAAACCAGTTAAATCTTCCTATCCCTGCGCCAGTACTGAATTTGTACTAGACGCAATTTATTGCACCTCATAACTAATCCAGAAACTGGCTAAGCCTTATGGCTACAATACCAATTAATTATTGATAACCTTCAACCGTGTGACCCGCAGCAACAATCGACTGTTTGATTGTTTCTTCCGAAGCTGCTGATTCAACTGTCACCGTCTTAGCTTTTAGATCCACCTCTACTTTGGCATCTGGTTCCATAGTGGTAATAGATTCGGTAATTGTGTCTGCACAGCCATCGCAAACAATACTGGGAACTTTGAGTTTAAGAGCCATAGGAAAAAAAGTAATTATAGTCAGAGATATTTTCAGGAATTAATATTACTGCTTTGAGTGCATTTACCTCATGACCCCGCAGCTAGATTATTGGAAGTATATTTTAGGGAAAGCTTTACGCATCCATCATAAATAAAGTGGCTGCAAGCTTAACCAAAGTGCAAAAATTATATAAAGTAACTAACAATCTAGAGGATTAGAATCCTAGCCCTTAGCAAGAGCTTACCTAGCCCCAATTAATCGCCCATGCCTTCTCCCCAATACCTCAGCGGTAGCGAAATTCGTCAAAAATTCCTCGACTTTTATGCTCAACAGGGACGCAAAATTCTTTCCTGCGCCTCTCTTGTGCCAGAAGACCCCACTGTGCTGCTGACGATCGCGGGAATGTTGCCATTTAAACCGATATTCTTGGGACAGCGATCCTTTTGACTTCCCCCGCGCTACAACTTCTCAAAGTGCATCCGTACCAACGACATTGAGAACGTCGGACGCACCGCCCGACATCATACGTTCTTTGAGATGCTAGGTAACTTTAGCTTTGGGGATTATTTCAAGAGCAAGCGATCGCTTGGGGTGGGAACTGTCAACCCAAGTCTTCGGCTTACCTCCAGAAAACCTCGTCGTCAGCGTATTTGAAGAAGATGACGAAGCTTTTGCTATCTGGCGCGATAAAATTGGCGTTCCCGAAGCCAGAATCAAGCGCATGGGCGAAGACGATAACTTTGGGCATTAGGTCCTACTGGTCCTTGCGGACCCTGTTCAGAAATTACTACGACTTCCACCCAGAACAGGGCGATACAGACATTGATTTAGAAGACGACACTCGGTTTATCGAGTTTTATAACCTGGTGTTCATGCAATATAACCGGGATGTTGAAGGTAATTTGACACCGTTGCAAAACAAGAACATTGATACTGGGATGGGACTGGAACGGATGGCGCAAATCCTCAGGCAGTTCCCAATAACTACGAAACTGACTTAATTTTCCCGATTATCAAAACAACGGCTGAAATTGCTGAGATTGACTACGCGGTGAGTGACGAACGGACTAAAGTTTCTCTAAAAGTAATTGGCGACCACATCCGCGCAGTTGTCCACATGATTGCCGATGGGATCTCTGCGTCAAACATTGGTCGTGGTTATATATTGCGTCGCTTAATTCGGCGCGTGGTACGGCATGGACGACTGATTGGCATTGAAGGGGAATTTACAACTCAAGTTGCAGAAAGCGCGATCGCGCTTTCTGAAGTAGCCTATCCCAATGTTCGTGAAAGGGAAACGGCTATCATTGCTGAACTACAGCGTGAAGAATCCGGCTTTCTCAAGACTTTAGAACGCGGGAAGCTGCTAGAAGAAATTTTGTCAAAAGCTCACAACAAATTTCCGGCATTGATGCATTTATTCTTTACGATACTTACGGCTTTCCACTAGAACTGACGCAGGAAATTGCGGCAGAACATGGCATAACTGTTGATTTAACAGGCTTTGAAGCGGAAATGGAGTCACAAGTTGGGCGTTCTAAAGGAGCGCACAAAGCTATTGATTTAACTGCTAAAGACTCAATCAACCAACTTGCCTCTGGAATTAACGCTACTCAGTTTCTTGGTTATACTCAACCATCTACACCCGCTCAAGTGCTGACATTGATTACCAATGGTAAGCAAGTAGAGTCAGCAGAAGCGGGAACCGAAGTACAGGTGGTGCTGGATCAAACGCCGTTTTATGCGGAATCTGGGGGACAAATTGGCGATCGCGGCTACTTGTCTGGCGATAGCGTATTGGTACGAATTGACGACGTAAAGCAACAATCAGGTATTTATATCCACTACGGTCGCATTGAACGCGGGACATTGCGGTTAGGCGAACCTGTAATGGCTCAAATTGACCGCGCTACCGTGTCCGCGCCCAGGCAAACCACACCGCTACACACCTACTGCAAGCGGCGCTAAAGAAGATTGTTGACGACTCGATTTCGCAAGCGGGTTCACTTGTTGCTTTTGATCGACTGCGCTTTGACTTCAATTGCCCGCGTCGAATTACACCAGAAGAGTTGCAACAGGTAGAAGAACAAGTCAATACGTGGATATCTGAAGCACATACCGCTGAAATTGAGCTAATGCCGATCGCAGAAGCGAAGGCTAAAGGTGCGATCGCAATGTTTGGTGAAAAGTACGGTGATGTTGTACGAGTGATTGATTTCCCTGGTGTCTCGATGGAACTTTGTGGCGGTACTCATGTAAGAAACACTGCTGAAATTGGTGTATTTAAAATTGTCTCTGAAACTGGGATTTCTCTGGAGTGCGACGCATTGAAGCTGTAGCCGGACCTGCTGTCTTGGAATATCTGAATGTGCGAGATAAAGTAGTTAGGGAACTGAGTGATTACTTTAAGGTTAAACCGGAAGAATTGCCTGAGCGAGTTACAAGTGTCCAAAACGAACTCAGAACTACCCAAAAACAACTGGAAACCCTCAAAGCAGAACTCGCCCTCGCTAAATCTGAAGCACTGTTTAGTCAAGCTGAGACAGTGGGCAACTACAAAATTTTGGTTGCCCAAATGGGAGATGTTGATCCAGAATCTCTGAAGACAGCAGCGGAACGTTTACTGCAAAAAAACTGGGCAATGGTGCTGTGGTATTGGGTTCAGTTCCAGAAGCTGAAAAAGTTAGCTTGGCAGCAGCTTTTAGTCCGGATGTGAATAAATTGGGATTACAAGCAGGGAAATTTATTGGAGGCGATCGCTAAAATCTGCGGTGGTGGCGGTGGTGGACGACCTAACCCTCGCTCAAGCTGGCGGACGCGATCCGAGTAAGTTGCCAGAAGCTTTGGAAACTGCTCGGACTCAGTTGCATTCAGCCTTGAGCTAGTCTTGAGATTATGTAGAGAGGCATTACCCAGCTAACGAATTATTCTAGAGCCACGCCAATGATTACCCAAGCGCAATCACCCACTCAGCCAGAGTTGATCTACCCTGAAAGTGATGGTCAGCCTATGGCAGACAATACTAAGCAATTTCGCTGGATTGTAACCATTAAAGAAGGGCTTGAATGGCTATTTCAAGATGATCCCAATGTATTTGTAGCAGGCGATCTGCTTTGGTATCCCACACAAGGCAATAATGTCACCCGTGCTGCACCGGATGCAATGGTAGCCTTTGGTAGACCTAAAGGCGACAGAGGCTCTTATCAACAGTGGAAAGAAGGTAATATTGCGCCACAAGTTGTATTTGAGGTGCGTTCCCCAGGAAATAGCCAAACAGAGATGGATAAAAAGCTAGTGTTTTATGACCTTCACGGTGTAGAGGAATATTACTTATATGACCCTGACAAAGCTGATTTAAGTGGCTGGCTACGTGGTCGGGAGCGGCTAGACGTAATTGAGCAAATGTCAGGTTGGGTGAGTCGAGATTAGGTATAAGGTTTGAAATGACGGGAACAGAACTTCAGCTTTATCGACCGGATGGCGAAAGGTTTGCCACTTATGTCGAATTAGCAGCTTTGAGGGAACACGAGCGCCAAGATAGAGAACAAGCTCAACAACAGCTAGAACAGGAGAAAGCCAGAACGCAGCAACTAGCAACTAAACTCCGAGAGTTGGGCATTAATCCCGATAAATTGTAACAATGCGATCGCGCTGATAAGTTTTAGAAAATACACAGAGAGTAAACAATGGGTAGATTAAATCCCTATACGCTACAGATGCAGATTACCCGAATGTTTGAGCAAGGGCAATCAATCTTCGCCACAACGAAAGTGCAGGATTGGTTGAAGGAACGTAATCACAATCCAGCCGACTATGAGATTATTTTCCATCAAAAACCTGCTCCCCCTGGCTCAAAAGAAGTGATGGTTGTTGAAATTGAACTGCGTCGCCGTGATGGACAGCCTGTCGATCCTTGGCTGCAAGAACAAGCTAATCTTCACGCTTAATCCTGTAGGGATGAGGGAATAGCAATGAATGTTGAAAAATCATCTATTACACAATCCCAATCTAGTGCAGGTTGGTACAAATCAGTGTTTGCCTGGATGATGGCTCATCTTAGCGCTGAGTACGAACAAGCTGTAGGCGATCGCAAACACTCTCTATTTGCCAATATACACGGTGATGTTTTAGAAATTGGTCCTGGCACTGGTCCCAACTTGTCCTACTATCCAAAAGATATTCACTGGATTGGGATTGAACCAAATCCATATATGCACTCTTACCTCAATAAAGAAGCAGAACGGCTTGGTTTAAACATCAATATCCGTAATTGCTCTGCGGAAAGAATAGATGCTGAAGATAACAGTATGGACGCTGTTGTTAGTACTCTAGTTTTGTGCTCAGTGCCAAATCTCACTGCTACTTTACAAGAAATTTTGCGAGTTCTGAAGCCTGGTGGACGCTTGCTATTTATTGAGCACGTCGCTGCACCACAAGGAACTTGGTTGCGAAAACTCCAAAGTGGAATTAAACCGATTTGGAAAGTGCTTGGCGACGGTTGTAACCCTGATCGCGAAACTTGGATTGCTCTAGAAAATGCTGGTTTTGATAGTGTGAATTATCAGCACTTTGAAGCACCTGTACCACTTGTCAGTCCTCACATTGTAGGCGTAGCAATTAAGAAAACATAAGTAGCATTTCAGTAAGTTAACCTTAATGGTAATCATACTGTCTCATCGCTATAATTTCTACCTTCTCCAAACAATTCAAAACTAAACATTACTGTTACCTTGGAAGCAGCACGAGTTAGCTAAAGATTGGGTACAATGCGATGTCCACGAACTCAATTGATAACATCTACAAATTTTTGAAACTATTTATGAGTAATGCTCTGCCTATAAATATTGTGGGTAATGGAATCGAAGAGATTTATAACTTTCTAAAAATATCAAACTCAGTCGCGACTGCGGGACAACCAACAAAAAAGCAATTTTTAGCCGTTAGTAAGTCAGGATATCAAGTAGTTGTCAATCTTGCATTACCAGAATCATTAAATGCTTTACCTGATGAACAAGCAGTTGTTGAAGCTCAAGGTATGCAGTATTTACATATTCCAGTTATTTGGGAAAGCCCCACTCTTAAAGACATTAAACGTTTCTTTGCTGTGATGGAAACTAACTCAGACAAGAATGTTTTTGTACATTGTGCTGCCAACATGAGAGTTTCAGTATTCATGTATCTTTATCGTCTGATTCATAAACATATCAGTGATCAAGATGCGAAGAGAGAGTTAAATCAAATTTGGGTTCCAAATGAAATCTGGCAGAAGTTCATTGCCCAAGTAATTGAGCATTATAAATAACTTTAGCGAATGAATAAAATGGAACAAATTTATATTCGAGATGCACAGCATAGAGATATTTCTACGATTATTGAACTTATTCAATTGAAAGCTGAGTTTGATGGTTGTCCTGAATCTGTAGAAGCAACTCCTGAGAAGCTAGAAGCTGATTTGTTTGGAGAAAATCCTCTTGCTTTCGTTCTCTTGGCTGAGATTGATGAACATCCTATTGGGTTTGCTACATATCACTTTATCTATTCAACTTTCTTAGCAAAACCTGGAATTTGGCTTGATGATTTGTATGTGAAAGTTGAACATCGCAGCAACAAAGTTGGTCAAGCATTAATGCTACGTCTATGCCAGATAGCACAAGAAAAAGGCTGTAGCAGAATTGATTGGACTGTAGCAGTATCTAATGAACGTGGGATCAAATTTTATCAAAGGTTCGGTGCAAACATTGTTCAACGGGCTAGATTGTGCCGCTTAAATAGTAGAGCTATTGCTAGTAATGCATCTTTATGAGCGACTTGGTTTTCTCATCTGCTCATCAGTTAGCTAAAGACATACGCGATCGCCAAGTTTCATCCCTAGAAGTTCTAGAAGCTTATCTGAAGCAAATTTCTCAACACAATTCCAAACTGAATGCCATTGTTACCTTGGATGAAGAGCGATCGCGCCAACGTGCCAAAGCAGCAGATGAGGCATTAGCACGCGGCGAAATTTGGGGAGCATTACACGGCGTACCTGTGACCATCAAAGACTACTTTGAGACTGCGGGACTGCGGAGTACCTGTAGTTATAAGCCTCTAGCAAATTATATTCCCAATACTGATGCTACCGCCGTAGCTCGCCTCCGTACCGCTGGAGCGATCATCTTGGGCAAGACGAATTTGCCGATGCTAGGTATAGGCTTGCAAACGGATAGCCCTCTGTTTGGTCGAGCAAACAATCCCTGGAACTTGGGCTGTACCCCTGGTGGCAGCACCGGGGGCGGCGCAGCTGCTGTAGCCGCTGGGTTGTCGCCGCTAGAGTTAGGCGGTGATGGGGGAGGTTCCATCCGCGCTCCCTCTCACTTCTGCGGGGTGTTCGGACTCAAGCCAACAGAGCATAGAGTATCATTCGCTGGCTTAATATTGGGGCTACCAGGAGGATCTAGAGGCTGGCGGCATCTTGCTGTCGTTGGACCCTTAGCCCGTTCTGTTGAAGATTTGCGGCTGTGCCTATCTCTAATTGAAGGAGCAGACAATCGGGAGTGGGAAGTTCCACCCGCACCAAAAGAGACTGTGCCACAGCGTCCCCTACAAGCGTGTCGCTTCGCCTGGACAGACGACTTTGGTGGCGTTCCAATCACAGCTGATACACGGGCAATTCTGGAAAATTTAGCAATTACCTTAGAGCAGCTGGGGTGTCGGGTAGAGCGCTGCAATCCCCCAGGATTTGATTTTGCCCAAGTTAATTCGTGGATTTGGCAAAGCAACAGCACTTTATATGCCACGATATGTAGAAGCGCTCAACCGACGCGATGCCCTGACTGGATTGATGCAAAAATTTCTGTCTGACTTGGATGCGTGGATTTGTCCAGTAACTCCGGGACCAGCGTTTATGCACCACAAGATTAGTAACCCAGTGCTTACCAGTCCCCTTAAAGTAGATGACCAGGAGTTGCCCTACTGGGTATGGGGTACGACTTACACTGCTGTATTCAATCTAACTGGCAATCCAGTAGTTGTACTGCCTGTAGGCCGTACAAAAGCAGGGTTACCTATCGGTGTGCAGGTAGTTGGGCGACGTTGGAGTGATATGGAACTTTTAAATATTGCCGAGCAACTTACTGAAGTGACTGGAGCTTTCCAGCATCCTCCAGGGTACTAATCAGGGTTTCAATAATAGGGCAAACCAAGACAGGGCTAAAATAGAAGCCAAATGGTTGCCGATCTGCAATTTATAAAAGCCTATGACTACTGCTGCACCTGTTAAAACTCAGTACGAAGCCGTTATTGGCTTAGAAACTCACTGTCAGCTTAAGACCAATACTAAAGTTTTCTGTAATTGCTCCACGGAGTTTGGCAAAACCCCAAATACGAATGTTTGTCCCGTTTGCATGGGTTATCCAGGTGTGTTGCCCGTACTGAATCAGAAGGTGCTGGAGTACGCCGTCAAAGCCGGACTAGCGCTGAACTGTCAAATTGCCCCTTTCAGCAAATTTGACCGCAAACAGTATTTTTATCCCGATCTGCCGAAAAACTATCAAATTTCTCAGTTTGACCTGCCGATCGCGGAACACGGCTGGCTAGAAATTGAGCTAGTCGATGCTGATAGCAACCCGATTCGCAAAAGAATTGGGATCACCCGCCTACATATGGAAGAAGATGCGGGGAAACTGGTTCACGCGGGTAGCGATCGCCTGTCTGGTTCCACCTACTCCCTAGTAGACTACAACCGCACTGGTGTCCCCTTAGTAGAAATTGTTTCTGAACCTGATATGCGTTCTGGACAAGAGGCAGCTGAATATGCTCAAGAATTACGACGGATTTTGCTGTATCTCGGTGTGAGTGATGGCAATATGCAAGAAGGTTCCCTACGCTGTGATGTGAATATTTCTGTGCGTCCAGTTGGGCAAGAGGTGTTCGGCACTAAGGTAGAAATTAAAAATATGAACTCGTTTAACGCCATCCAACGGGCGATCGAGTACGAGATTGAGCGCCAGATTGCCGCAATAGAAACTGGTGAGCACATTGTGCTGGAAACTCGGCTGTGGGAAGAAGGCAGTCAACGTACTATTAGTATGCGAGTCAAAGAAGGCTCTAGCGACTACCGCTATTTTCCTGAACCAGATTTAGCTCCAATTGAAGTACCAATTGAGCAATTGAATCAGTGGCGTTCTGAACTACCAGAACTTCCAGCGCAGAAACGGCATCATTATGAAACGGAGTTAGGGCTTTCGGCTTACGATGCGCGGGTGTTGACGGACGATCGCACTGTTGCAGAGTATTTTGAAGCGGCGATCGCTCTCCACGCCAGCCCCAAACAAGCCGCTAACTGGATCATGGGTGATATTGCTGGTTATCTGAATACGAACAAACTCAGCATTACCGAAATTGCCCTCAAACCCAACATCTTGGCTGAACTGATTACTTTAATTCAAGACGGCACAATTAGCGGCAAAATTGCCAAAGATATTCTGCCAAAACTACTGACTAAGGGTGGTTCTGCTAAAGAATTAGTTGAGCGCCTTGGGTTAATTCAAATTTCAGATACAGGTGCATTAGAAGCGATTATTGACCAAGTTGTTGTAGCAAATCCCAAAGAGTTAGAACAGTATCGCAACGGCAAAACCAAGCTAATAGGCTTCTTTGTTGGGCAGGTAATTAAGCAGACTGGGGGACGTGCAGACCCCAAATTAACAAACCAATTGCTGGCTAAAAAGCTTAATAGTTAACCTGAAGCTAACTCCGGAGAATCATAAAAATCTGTCTATTGCCTGATGTCCTACCTTCATAAGTTCATAACAAAGACCTCGAAAAGAGTTAAATCACTAGGATCTAAGCTGGTATACTGACCTGAGTAGATGCACCCTGATGATCAGGAGAGTCAGATAAAAAGGCTCTCCTTTTTTGTGAGATTGGCTCAACCGGATATTAATCCGGTGGGTTTAAAGAGAGTGCCTCACGAGATTAAATGTGACCAAAGGAAGGCGTAATGTCAGATTGGCAAGAAATTCCTGGTGGCGTGACTGCTCCCAAAGGATATCGGGCAGCCGGAATTACAGCTGGGTTGAAACCTTCGGGGTTGCCAGATTTGGCGTTGATTTTGTCAGACGTGGAGGCGATCGCTGCTGGTGTATTCACCACAACTGTAGTACGCGCCGCTTGTGTGGACTATTGCCGTCAAAGACTCCAGGCAAAACACAATGCCCGTGCTATTCTCTGCAATGCTGGACAGGCAAATGCAGCAACAGGTTCTCAAGGCTGGCTTGATGCCCTAGAAAGTGCGATGCTACTAGGGCAAGCGCTGAATGTCCCCGCAGACTCTATCTTACTCGCCTCTCCTGGGGTGATTGGTCAGCGACTTCGCATGGATGCTTTGCGGAGTGGCATTCCTCAATTAGTTGCAGC
>JAUJND010000146.1 GCA_030446505.1 Chroococcidiopsidaceae cyanobacterium YX2bin18
CACCAGTTTAAGTAAGCTGAGCTCCTCTTGGCTCCAGGTTTTAGAGAAGTTAACCACATCTACGCCCAAAAATCCGACTACTTTACCAGAGTGAATCGTGGGGACAGCTACCAAGGACTGAGCCGCATGATTTTCAAAGATTTTTCTTTCTGCTGCTGCTTCTGGGGGAAGCTCTGCAAGCTTTGCCAATTGAATAGTTTGACCGTTCAGGATCTGACTGCTGAACCAGGGGAACGTGGCACTGGGCGCTCCTCTAGAAGCGCTAGGCAGTGCTGGAACACCAGGAACACACCATTCATGAGTGATGTGGAACTGGGTTTGGTCGTCAGAGTATTCAAAGATGCAACTGCGTTCAGTACCAATAAATTGCGCGATCGCCTGCAATGTAAAATTAATCGCCGTATCCACATCTTGGTCAATGAAATGCCGAGAAATACTACTAAGTAAACTTTGTACTTGGGCGCGATGCAGCAGTTCTTCTTCTAGTTGTTTGCGCTTGCTAATATCTGCCATCACAAAATCTAGACAGCCTTCCTCGGCACTCAGTCGCAATGACAGCAAATTCCACTTGATTGCACCATTAGATTGACGCAGTGGTAATTCAAAGTTACGGACTTCTCCATGCTGCTGAACTTGAGCTAATATCTGCTGGCGATCGCCCGGATTCACCATAAATTCAGTTGTCAAGCGCTTGTCAATCAATTCTGTGGCATAATAGCCGACGATTTGAGCAAAGCGTTGATTTGCTTCCAAAATTAGCCCATCTTCCAACCTGGTACGACCAATTCCTACCTGAGAATTCTCAAAAATATTCCGGTACTTTAGTTCGCTGCGGCGGAGTTTTTCCTCTGCCTGCTTGCGTTCCGTGATGTCACGAGCAACTCCTAAAATTGAAACACTACCAGTTGGATCTTGTACGGGCGAAATGTTGCAACTGAACCAGCGCCAACTTCCATCTTTATGCTTTAACCGGACTTCATTATCTGACTGGTTTTCTCCCAGTCGGGCAGCTTTTTGTGTTGATGCCCGGCAAATGTGAAGATCATCAGGATGTACAAATGCAACAATGGATTGACCTTCTACCTCTAAAACGTTGTACTCAAGAATATTCGTGACGTTTGCAGAGATGTATTTCAGAACTCCATCCAGAGTATGCAGAAAAATAATGTCGTTAATATTTTCGACAATCGAGCGAAACTTTAATTCACTTTGCTGAAGTGCTAACTCTACTTGTTTGCGCTGTGTTGCATCAGTTCCGACTGATAGGATTTCAACTAAATTACCCTGCTGATCCAAAATTGGTTTATTCGCCCAGACAATCCAGACGCGATCGCCATTTTTGCAAAGGTTTTCATTCTCGTTAAACAGATAGTTTTCTGGGTGTTGACAAATATCAACCATCAATGTCTGCAAGTCACGTCCGGAAGTTTCAGTTTCAGGGACAATCGTGCCAACTACATTCTGCCCGATAATTTCGCTGCTTTTGAACCCTAAAAGGCGCTGTCCATATTCACTCATGAACCTGATATTTCCGTCTGTGTCCCAACGCAGAATGATGCAGTTGGCAGTCTCAACTAGAGCGCGATACTGAGCTTCACTCTCTCGCAGTGCTTCTTCTGTCCGTTTGCGTTGCATAGCTTGCCGATAGGCATCGCTAATATCTCGTCCCAATACTACTAGCCCTTTGCGTCTGCCATCAGGATAAAACAAAGGAACTTTGATCATGTCCCAAATGCTAGTTGTCCCATCAGGGCGAGGTACAATTTCCTCTACTCGATAAGTAGAGCCATGCTGCCAAGCTTGTTCATCTGTTTGGATGCAACCAAGTAAGGCATCTTGATAAAAATTGCTGAATTGCGCTAGTTGAGAGTCTGTTTTGCCGCGATAATCAACGCCTTTAAGGTCTAGAAATACAAGATTAGCTTGATTCGACTCTAGCCAGTTTCCTGCACCGTCCTTAAAACAGATCACATCTGGTGTGGAGTTGATTAGTGTCCGTAGTCGCTCCTCGCTTTCTTTTAGAGATGCTTCGTTGTTGGCATTGAGTGCTGCTAGCTGCTGGTAAAGTTTTGCTTGTTGGATGGCGATCGCTACTTGGTTCCCCAGTTGCTCTAATAAGTCAACTTCTAAAGGCTGCCAATTTCGCGCTCCTGAGCATTGGTGAGCAACTAATAGCCAAAAACCCCGATCATCAAAGTGCTGTTCATTATTTAAATTAAACAAAAGCTGATTATCACTTTCGGCAGGGCTATCTAGGATAATCGGTACTCCCAGAAGCGCTCTGACTTGGTATTCCTGCAAAATATGGGCGCTAGTTGGGGGAATTTTTACCTGAGACATATCGTTAATTGCCCGCACCCCTTGCTCAAAGCTTGCCAGCATTTCCCTACTAAAACTTGGATTGCTGATTGTTAGCCCTAAAACAGATAGCCAATCAGGAGCCACCGATTCTGCAACAACCTTAGTTTGCCAGTTGCCATCTATGTAACAAAGGCAGACGCGATCAGTTTGCAGAAACTGCCGTACTTCCGTAACAGTTCTATTGAGAATTTGCTCCAAGTCTAGGGACTGCCGGATGCGTAAAGCAATTTGTCCTAACAAGCGATCGCGCTCTTGTGCTAAACGTAACTGCTTTTCGGCACGTCTGCGCTCTGTGATATCACGCACTACGGCTAAGATGTGCGGCTGACCTTTATAGGTAAAGGCTGTTCCCCTGACTTCAACCGGAAAGGCTGTACCGTCTTTACGTAAATCAACTGCTTGAGTTTCAAAAGATCTGTTCTGGTAATAAGTTATCTCAATGAATTGATCAAACAAGGGATAGTAGTCTGGGTGAATAAATGTTTTGGGATTTAAGTTGATAAACTCCTCGTGAGAATAACCATGCATAACGCAAGCAGCCGGATTTGCTTCCGCAATTTTGCCATCTAGAGTATTAATGATTAAGCCATCGCTTGTTGCTTCAAAGATGTCTTGGTACTGTTTGTTTTGCTCCTCTAGTGCTTGTTGGGAGCGCTTGTGTTGGGTAATATCTTGAAATGCAGCGATCGCATATACAATATCGACTTGTTCTTTAAATATGT
>JAUJND010000021.1 GCA_030446505.1 Chroococcidiopsidaceae cyanobacterium YX2bin18
ACCCCACGCTACCCCCACCTCTGACTCACCCGCCCCCTAGACAGCTCGAGCAGTCAATCATATATAAAATTTGCCAGACACTAGAGCAGTTGGATGGTGTAGGCAAGTTCAAGCAAGATGCCTGGGAACGTGTTGAAGGAGGTGGAGGGCGATCGCGTGTCATGCGTGATGGCAGTATTTTTGAACAGGGTGGGGTTGGCTTCTCTGAAGTTTGGGGTTCTCATCTACCGCCCTCCATTCTGGCACAACGCCCAGAGGCAGAAGGGCATGAATGGTTTGCCACTGGTACTTCAATGGTGTTACATCCCCGTAATCCTTATGTGCCAACTGTACACCTCAATTATCGCTATTTTGAAGCGGGACCAGTCTGGTGGTTTGGCGGCGGCGCAGATTTAACGCCCTATTATGGGTTTGCTGAAGATGCTGCACATTTCCACCTGTCTCTAAAACAAGCTTGCAATGCCCAAAATCCAGAGTATTACCCAGTATTTAAGCGCTGGTGTGATGAATATTTTTATCTCAAGCATCGCCAAGAAAATCGTGGTGTTGGTGGTATCTTCTTTGATTACCAAGATGGTCAGGGTCAGTTATATCGAGGACCTCACCCAGAGGGTGCAGCTGCTGCTTATAGTAACCAAATTAATCCGCCAGCGCCTCGCAGCTGGGAAGAACTATTTGCCTTGGCGCAGGGTTGTGGAAACGCATTTTTACCTTCATACGTGCCGATTGTGGAACGGCGACGGGGAATTGAGTATGGCGATCGCGAACGCAACTTTCAGCTGTATCGCCGGGGACGTTACGTTGAATTCAATTTAGTTTATGACAGAGGTACAATCTTTGGACTCCAAACCAATGGACGCACCGAATCAATTTTGATGTCACTCCCACCTCTGGTACGGTGGGAATACGGCTATCAACCAGAACCCAATACGCCGGAAGCCGAGTTGTATGAAACTTTCTTAAAGCCTCAGGACTGGGCTAACTGGACTTCGGCTAGATCGCAAGTGTGAAAGATGCAAGCAAGTAGCTAGCAATAAAAAACTCACTGGTTTTTTCCCCAGTGAGTCAGCAATATTCTTACTTCAAGTAACTGCCTTATTCAGCAGTAGGGTGTAATATCCTCGCCACACTCATCGGCTAAATAGCACAACGCCCGGAAGCGTAACCCCACAACTTCCTCGTAGAGTGGGTTAAGCTTGCACATTGGCGGAATATGAAACAGTGTGTGACCAAAAAACTTCACATCGCGCTCAAATGGGCATTGAGCGGGAATAGATTTGCACAAGCGGTGAGCTAGTTTTGGTTTACGGACTTCTAGCTGATTTAACCACTGACGTAGAGGTTGCAAAATATCAAAGGTAGGCTTTGAGGAGGCATGGTGCGGGGTTGCATTAGTCACGGGTGCATCTGCTTGGTCAATCCACACCCAGCTAGTAAGGGAAAGATTTGGCGTTGTATAGTGCAATACATTCATTTTTCACTCCTCTGTCTCAATGATGCAAATTGTCTACAGAACATTTACAAGGTTTCAACGGGCTTTATCGGAATAATGTTCCTCTGACTGGGATAAAGTGTTATGGCTCTACATATTTAAGTCAGGAACCTTTTACTTCTACATAAAGCTAACTAAAAATCCCGTTTAAACGTAAGATCACTTAGGCTATCTTGTTCATGACTTAATCTAGTTAAAACTTTGGTGAAGTAAGATGCTCTTTGCGCGAAGTTCATGTACGATGACTATTTGGACAGCGTGGTCAAATCATCCCCTAAAAATTTACTCAGTATAAATTACAGAGTGGGTGGTAAAGTATGAAGCTCAGTTGTACTCAAGCCTCTAATCTGGAAGCTGCTATCATCTTGACCGAGATACCCAGAAAGATGAATGAGAAACATCACTGAAGTTTTGCAAGTTGAAATCAAGTTTTCCGTAAATCCACCAACCATTTAGTAGTTTAGACTAACTATGTAAAGAAAAGTTGCGGGTTTGAGCAAAATAAAATGGTGTGATATCCGATAGATGGACTGAGATAAGCGTAAATTCTTCTCAGGGATTTAAGTTGAGCAACTCAAAATAGTAGTGTCCACTTTTAACGGCGTTTGCCTAGCATGAGCAGCAGAATCATAGCAAGCCGCGCAAAAAATAGGGATGGAGAGTCCTAAAAAACTTCCACCCCTAATTTAATTACCTAATTTTCTGGGTTACGATGCGACTTGAGCAGTAGTGCGACGGCGTCTTCTGCCATCTGCGGCTTTCACGGGTTCGTTTGGTGTTTGCATCAATAAGGTAACAGATGTTTGGCTCTGCAATTCTCGACGTATTGAGCGTTGTAGTTCGCGTTCTAGTTGTGTTTGCAGTCCAACCCAGTCTACCTCCAGTTGTTCCCCGTCAGCAGCGCGAGCAAAATCTGACCAGCGATCGCGGAGAACTTCTTCCATCCGTTCTTGCACCCACTTTTGCAGCAAAGCTCGATCAACTGACGTTACCACACCCCGGACATGAATTTCTGGCTTCATCATTAACTTGCCATTCCAATCCACTGTAGCTGCAATAGTAACGATACCTTCTTCTGCTAGGCGTTGTCGCTCCTGTAGTACAGTACCGTTGACTATTCCACAGCCAGACGTATCCACTAAATCAATTCCAGCGGGAACTTTTCCTGCAAGGCGAATAGCATCCTCAGAAACTTCTACTACATCGCCATTATGCATAATGACTATGTTTTCCGCTGGAATACCCATACTTTGGGCTGTCTGCGCGTGTTTAACTAACATCCGATGCTCTCCATGAGCAGGCAAGAAAAACTTAGGCTTAGTTAAACCAATCATCAGCTTTTGATCTTCTTGACAGCCGTGACCAGATACGTGAATTCCTTGCTCACGACCATACACCACCTTAGCGCCCTGCATCATCAAGCGATCAATAGTCTTAACCACAGCGATTGTATTACCCGGAATCGGGTTAGCCGAAAACACTACCGTATCCCCCTCACGGATTTTGAGGTGGGGATGTTCACCGTTGGCAATGCGCGTCGTTGCCGACATTGGTTCGCCTTGAGAACCTGTTGCCAGAAACAGGGCATTTTCAGCAGGCATATTGCGGACGGTATGCAAAGGCTGCAAGAGATTATCTGGACACTTAATGTAACCCAAATTACGGGCATGGGCAATCACGTTTAGCATTGAGCGCCCGACAACCGATACAACGCGATTGTACTTCTGCGCCAGTTCTAAAATCATGTTGATCCGATGTACAGAAGAAGCAAAGGTAGTTACCAAGAGTCGTCCTGTCGCTTGGCTGAAAACTCGGTCAAGATTAGGATAAACCGAACGTTCAGAAGGTGTAAATCCTGGTACTTCCGAATTTGTTGAGTCACTAATCAGGCACAGTACACCCTTTTCGCCGTGTTCTGCTAGCCGCTGTAAATCAAAAAACTCTCCATCAACTGGAGTGTGGTCAAACTTGAAGTCTCCAGTGTGGATAATTACTCCAGCTGGAGTATGAAGGGCAACGGTGAAACTATCGGCGATTGAGTGCGTGTTGCGAATAAATTCTGCTACAAATCCTGAGCCAATCCGGACTAAGTCGCGGGGACGAACTGTTCTTAATTCAGTGCGATTACGCACGCCTGCTTCTTCCAACTTGCCTTCTAGCATTGCCAATGCTAGACGCGGACCATAAATAACTGGAATCTCAAACTGCTTTAGGTGATATGCAATCCCGCCAATGTGGTCTTCATGACCGTGAGTAACAATCATGCCTTTGATCTTGTGACGATTTTCACGCACATACGTCATGTCAGGCAGGACAATATTTACTCCGTGCATCTCATCAGTAGGAAAAGCCAGTCCTGCATCTAAAAGTACGATTTCGTCGTTGTACTCAAACACACAGGTATTCTTACCAATTTCATGCAAACCTCCTAAAGGAATAATTTTGATGGTGGGTGAAGTTTCTGTGGTCATTTTCTCTTTGATAGGTTGTTTTTTGGAGTTAAATTAACTGTCGTAGGCAGGATCAGCTAAGTTTTAGACTGCTGTTTAAGAAGACATTGGGTATACGACTGAATCAGTTTTATAAAAGCTGTCAGTCATAACAATTTGCTATAGCTAGTACCTAGTTATTCAGTTATCAAAAGCTCACAGCTTATATCACAGATTCAGTAAGAACTGCTTTTAATTTTTCGCTCATCCAGTTATCGTCTTCACACAATGGTAGACGAGTGGAGCCAACATTCCAGCCTTTAAGTTTCAGCGCAGTTTTAATCGGAATCGGGTTAGTAGTCGCAAACAAAGCTTTGAACAATGGAAAAAGTTTAAGGTGAATTTGGGTAGCAACTTTGCTATTACCTGTGTCAAAGGCTTGGATCATTTGTTGTAGTTGTTTTCCCACAAGGTGGCTTGCTACACTAACTACACCATTGCCGCCGACAGCTAACAAGGGAAGTGTCAGTGAATCATCACCAGAGTAGAGTTTGAAATTGTTCGGAGTTAAGCGGCGAATTTCACTTGCCTGATCTAAATTACCCGTTGATTCTTTGATTCCTACAATATTTTCAATTTCAGCTAAACGAGCAACTGTCTCAGGTTGAAGATTTTGACCAGTGCGGCTAGGGACGTTATATAACAAAAAAGGTAGATCGGGACAGGCAAGTGCGATCGCTTTAAAGTGTTGATAAAGTCCTGCTTGCGGCGGCTTATTGTAATAGGGAACAACTTGTAAAGAGCCATGTAACCCTATTTTAACCGCTTTTTGGGTAGCTGCGATCGCTTCACTAGTCGAATTAGAACCCGTTCCTGCCATCACTAGAGCTTTTCCCGCTACCGCCTGAAGCACCACTTGAAATAACTGGTACTCTTCATCCCAGCTAAGTGCAGGCGATTCCCCAGTTGTTCCACACACAACTAATGTATCTGTACCCTGCTTTACGAGATACGCTGCCAGTTCCTCTGCTACGGAATAGTTAACATTGCCGTCTTCCTTGAACGGCGTGATCATGGCGGTTAAAACCCGTCCAAAATCTACCACCCTTTTTAACTCCTGATTAACCTCTTTCTAATTCTGCATTTTGGTTGCTTTTCATAAAGTTAAAGCAACCGCAGCAGGTTGGAGCAAACTTTTTGCTACTAATAACTCTGCAATCTGGATCGCGTTCAACGCTGCGCCTTTGCGAATTTGGTCTCCACAAAGCCAAATTTCCAAACCACAGGGATGAGAAATATCCTGGCGAATGCGACCTACTAAAACTTCATCTCGACCTGTAGCTTCTACTGGCATCGGAAAATGATTTGCCTTCCAGTCTTCCACTACTTGCACCCCAGGAGCTTGACTCAAAATTTCTCTAGCTTCATTTACAGTTAAAGGCGTTTCAAATTCTAGATTAATTGCTTCTGAGTGCGCCCTGAGTACGGGAACCCGAATACACGTTGCTGTAATTTTTAGCTGCTGGGTATCAAAAATTTTGTGCGTTTCGTTCACCATCTTCATTTCTTCCTCACAATACCCCAGTTCGTTAATTGGGGAGTTATGAGGAAATAAATTGAAAGCTAGAGGGTAAGGAAAAATCTCTGTTGTTGGTTCCTCTCCTTGTAAAATGGCTTGGGCTTGACTTTTAACTTCCTCTATTGCTTTTGCACCCGCGCCACTAGCAGATTGGTAGGTTGCAGCAACAATGCGTTTTACCGTTCTCACTTGATGCAGAGGCCAGACTGCCACTGCCATTAAAATTGTCGTGCAGTTAGGATTAGCGATAATACCTTGATGAGCAGCAACAGCTTGAGGATTGACTTCTGGCACTACTAAAGGAACTTGTGAATCCATCCGAAAAGCACTGGAGTTATCAATCACGACTGCACCAGCGGCTACAGCAATCGGCACCCAGGTTTTTGAAGCGTAACCGCCAGCTGAGCTAAAACCAAATCTACGTTATCAAAAGAGCGATCGCCCACAGGCTCTACTGGTAGACTTTCACCCTGAAACTGCATAGTTTTCCCTGAAGACCGAGGTGATGCTAAAAGCTTCAAATCAGCCAAAGGAAACTTCCGCTTTTCTAGCAATTCTAACAACTCTTTGCCAACAGCACCAGTTGCTCCTAATACGGCGACCCGATAAGATTTTGTCAACTTCTTTCCTCCATCAGAATGACTAAAATTAATTACTTCAAGCCTCGGAATAAATTATGTAGTAAAAGTATTGACATTTAACTAAAAAGAAGCTATTTAAAGTTGACATACAAAATTTTAAAGCAATTTTTAAGGTAAATGTAGTAATCAGCAGTTTAGAACGATTGTTCTAAAATTTCAAAAGGATTTAACAATTATCATCATATCCAAAACTGAGTTTTGTCAGCAGACTAAAGGCTCGTTGGGTTGACAGTACCTATATATAATATTATGCAGAGGAAACCCGAATATAATTGAGTTAGTTTTGGTGTAGTGTATGCTTTGCATAATTTTAACTATCACCCTAATGGCTTGAATCCAATCAGCCTTTGGCTTGCCAGAGCATAAGGGATAGCATTAGTCCTCAACGCCATATTACAGCAAAATCAGTAATGCTGAAGTTCTACAAGCATAGTCAAAAGCTAGGGTATCACGCTGTCAGACCTAGAGGAAAAATAGTTTACGAAGTTAAACGCTTTCATTCGTTAGTGAGATAGTGTACACCAAAAAAAATGGTTATGAAGTTGAGCTGTTATTCACTAGGAGATATCAAGCTTAGAGATAGAATGAGCAAGGTTTAAAATGTTTTAAGCAAGTACCAAGCATTGTGTATTGCTTTAGTCAAAAGAAGTTATCGAATAAAGTTGAATCATGAAAGTAACCCAAGAAAAACTTCCTGCTAGTCAGATTAGTCTAGAAATAGAAATTCCGATAGAAAAGTCTCAGCACACTTATGAGCAAGTAATTCAAAAATTTGCCCGTTCTGCCAATATTCCTGGATTTCGTAAAGGCAAGGTGCCTCGCCAAATATTGTTACAGCGGCTCGGTTTGGCTCAGATTAAGGCAGCAGCTTTAGAAGAACTGGTTCAAAGTGGACTTACAGAGGCTATTAAACAATCAGAAATTCAGGTGATTGGTCAACCGCAGCTACGCTCCTCTTTTGAGGATTTAGTAAATCAGTATGAGCCAGGGAAACCGTTGACTTTCTTAGCTGCCGTGGATGTCCAACCAGAGGTAAATCTTGCTCAGTATAGCGGTTTAAAAGTCCAAGCAGAAGAAGTCAAGTATAATCCCGCAAGCGTGGAGAAAGTACTGGAAGAAAATCGTACAGAAATGGCGACTTTGGTTCCAGTAGAAGGACGTGCTGCTCAGGTGGGGGATGTCGCAGTAGTTGATTTTAAAGGGCATTTTGTAAATGAAAGCGAGGCGACGGAACTTCCTCAAGAAATTCCCGGTGCTACTGCAACAGATTTTCAAGTGGAACTGCTGGAACGACGGTTTATAGAAGGCTTTATCGATGGCATAATTGGCATGAATCCGGAGGAGAATAAAGAAGTTGCTGCCAAGTTTCCCGAAGACTATCCTCAAAAAGATTTAGCAGGTAAAGCTGCTGTGTTCACGGTAACACTGAAAGAGCTTAAGGAAAAAGAGCTACCAGAACTGAATGATGACTTCGCACAAGAAGCCAGCGAGTTTGAGACTTTAGAAGAATTACGAGCTTCCCTAGAATCTCGATTTCAAGCAGAGGCTGAGAGTAAAACAAAGGTAAACAAAGAGCAAGCGCTCTCGGATGAACTTTTAAAGCATATCGAAGTCGAATTGCCAGAAACTATGATTGCTGAAGAAGTGGATGCAATGCTGACTCAAACAGCAGTTCAGTTAAGTAACCAAGGAATTGATGTTAAAAAGCTATTTACCCCAGAAAGTATACCTCAGTTGAGAGAGCGATCGCGCCCCGAAGCAGTAGAGCGTCTGAAGCGATTACTGGCGCTGCGAGAAGTGGCTAAACGTGAATCTATCCAGGTTGAACCAGGGGTAGTTGAAGCACGGATCAAAGAGCTAATGGCGCAGTACTCTGGTAAAGACATTGATATAGACAGATTACGGGAGGTTGTTGCAGAAGAACTGTTGACAGAAAAAATTATGAACTGGCTGGAAGAACACGCCACCATTGAACTCGTACCTGAAGGTTCTTTAAAAGAATCTAATGTTGATGCGGAAGTTGTTACAACTACTAATGATGTAAAAGTATCCGATGCTACTATTGAAGCTAGTCAAGCGGTCACAGAAACAGCTGATGCTGAATAAGTAAGGCTAAATTGTGGACACACGTTACAGCTACTAATAGCAAAAATCAACCGGATGAGTGAGCTAAAAAGTGCTTTATATGTAGTTACAATGCAAATATAGTTACTGTAGCTAGGAACACTTTGAGCATTAGTAAGCTAATGCTACAGTTTGTTTTCTGTTCTTTGAAGCGTGCTTACGAGCGTTTAGCTTGACTAACTCGGTTTCAAAATAGATAAGGCATAATAGTTTACAAATAGTGGCTACAGTTACATCTTGTGAAACCTTATTATATGTTCGTATCCCAATTTTTGAATTACCCAATCAACAGTTTAAATAAACTGGAGATTAACTCGCTTGGTCCCAACAACATTGTTCCTATGGTCGTGGAACAGTCTGGTATGGGGGAACGGGCTTTCGATATCTACTCCAGGTTGCTAAGAGAGCGGATTATATTTCTGGGAACTCCAGTAGATGATACTGTTGCTGACTCAATTGTTGCCCAATTGTTATTCCTAGAGGCTGAAGATCCAGAAAAAGACATTCAAGTATACATCAATTCTCCAGGCGGTTCAGTGACAGCGGGAATGGCAATTTATGACACAATGCAGCAGATTCGCCCTGATGTAGTTACTATTTGTTTTGGATTAGCTGCTAGTATGGGAGCGTTTTTACTAACAGCAGGAACAAGTGGTAAGCGGATGTCTTTACCCAGTGCTCGAATAATGATTCATCAACCGCTTGGTGGTGCTCAGGGACAAGCAGTAGACATCGAAATTCAGGCAAAAGAAATCCTCTATCATAAACGTAAACTGAATGAGTTATTAGCTTATCATACGGGTAAGCCGTTAGAGAGAATTGAAGCCGATACTGAACGCGACTTCTTTATGTCGGCAGAGGAGGCGAAAAATTACGGTTTGATTGATCAAGTTATCTCTAGACAAAATCTTCCGAAGGCGGGCGAAGCAATCACTACAGTGAAATAAGAGGCAGGTATGTCAAAGTACGACTCCCATTTAAAATGTTCGTTTTGCGGTAAGTCGCAAGAACAAGTACGTAAGTTGATTGCCGGTCCAGGAGTCTACATCTGCGATGAGTGCGTTGACTTATGTAATGAAATTTTAGATGAGGAGTTACTTGAGACAAACGCTGCTACATCCCAACAAGCATCCCGCTCAGAAACTCCTCAAAAGCGGCGCACCCGCTCTGCAAATATCTCATTGAATCAAATTCCTAAGCCGCGAGAAATCAAAAAGCATCTAGATGAACACGTCATTGGTCAAGATGAGGCAAAAAAAGTTTTATCGGTTGCAGTTTATAACCACTACAAGCGATTAAGTCTAGTTGAGACTAAGACCAATGGCAAAGCAATGGTAGATGACGCAGTAGACTTGCAAAAGTCAAATATTCTTTTAATTGGACCCACTGGTTGCGGCAAAACACTTTTGGCACAAACTCTAGCAAAAGTTCTGGAAGTACCCTTTGCTGTAGCCGATGCAACCACCCTTACTGAAGCGGGATACGTTGGGGAAGATGTTGAGAATATATTGTTGCGACTGCTTCAAGTTGCTGATCTGGATGTTGAGGAGGCACAGCGGGGAATTATTTACATTGATGAGATAGATAAGATTGCCCGCAAGAGCGAAAATCCTTCGATTACGCGGGATGTTTCTGGTGAGGGTGTGCAACAAGCTCTCTTAAAAATGCTGGAGGGAACGATTGCTAATGTGCCGCCCCAAGGGGGGCGTAAACATCCGTATCAAGATTGTATTCAAATTGATACGAGCAATATCCTGTTTATCTGTGGCGGTGCCTTCGTTGGCTTGGAGAAGGTAGTTGAGCAGCGTACTGGCAAAAAATCAATGGGTTTTATTCAACCAGGCGAGAGTCAGTCAAAAGAAAAGCGCACGGCAGATGTTCTTAAGCACCTAGAACCAGGCGACTTAGTGAAGTTTGGCATGATTCCGGAGTTTATTGGACGAGTGCCAGTAACAGCCGTGGTAGAACCGCTAGATGAAGAAACATTGATGGCGATTTTGACACAACCGCGTAGTGCTTTAATAAAGCAGTACCAAAAGTTGCTGAAAATGGATAATGTACAGCTAGATTTTAAGCAAGAGGCTTTAAGAGCGATCGCCCAAGAAGCATATCGCCGGAAAACAGGCGCTAGAGCGCTACGTAGTATTGTGGAAGAATTAATGCTAGAGGTAATGTACGAGTTACCATCTCGTAAAGATGTTGCTCACTGCACGGTAACGCGAGAAATGGTAGAGAAGCGCTCAACTGCTGAGTTAATTGTACATCCATCCTCACTACCTAAACCAGAATCTGCATAATAGTCATTAGTTAATGAACGTTTCTCCATTTTCCGTTGCTAATGACCAATGACTGATAAAAGATGGCTTACATTTCAGTTCGTGGCGTTGAACATTATTACGAATGGATTCGGAAACCTGACTCTGGTGAAGTTAAACCAGTAATGGTATTTATTCACGGCTGGGCTGGCTCGGCTCGGTATTGGGAAAGTACTGCTAAGCTCCTCTCGGAGCAGTTTGATTGTCTGCTTTATGATATGCGAGGCTTTGGGCGCTCGCATGGCAAATCGTCCTTACCCAAAGATAGCGTTGCTGTGGCAGATGCGCGATCGCCGCAGGAAAAATCCCAGGCGATCGCCGAGTTGACTTATGAGATGGAGGAGTATGCTGAAGACTTGGCAGAACTTCTAGATGCATTGCAGTTACAGCGAGTTTATCTCAATGCCCATTCAATGGGAGCCTCTATTGCCACTTTGTTTCTCAACCGCTATCCAGCACGAGTAGAACGAGCGATTCTAACCTGTAGTGGCATTTTTGAGTATGACGAAAAGGCATTTGCAGCCTTTCATAAGTTTGGTGGCTATGTAGTCAAATTTCGCCCCAGATGGCTAGAGAAAATACCTTTTGTTGACCAAATGTTTATGGCGCGATTCCTATATCGCCCTATACCAGCTGCTGAGCGTCGTAGTTTTTTGCAGGATTTTTTGGTAGCGGATTACGAAGCTGCTTCAAATACCATCTTTACTTCTGTGAGCAAAGCAGCAGCGGAATTAATGCCACAGGAGTTTGCCAAGTTAACAGTGCCTACGCTCCCTAGTTGCCGGAGAGTATGACAAGATTATCCCAGCAGAAATGGGTCGTCAAGCAGCAGCAATGAGCGACAAAGTTGAGTTTGCCTTAATTCCTAATACTGCTCACTTCCCGATGCTGGAAGATCCAGCTACTTACCTACAGCGAGTGCGCGAGTTTTTGCAGTTACCAGTTCCAGAAGCGCAAGCTGGATAATTTAGCTGGAATAGTTATGTTTTAGTTTGTTAGTGAGCTAACGAAAGTCTTTTGCAGATTTGGAGCAATGGCACTATCTGAAAAAGTAGCAGGAAAAATCAAGACAGGCACGCCTTTGTAGGTTGTTGACTTAAAGCCGCCACCCGTTGTGTGAAAATTTGATTCTCAATGCTTCCGGCGACACCAGAATGTCGGGCTGTAGGCAGGGGAGTAAGCGGTGTCCAGGAATTAGATAGTGGGTCATACGCTGTCATGTTAGACACCGAACTTCCCTGTGCGTTCATACCTCCAGCGACAATAATCCGATTGTCCATCTCAAAGGTTGATGCCGAAATATGCGACAGAGCTTTCGGCAAACTTGTAACTGCCGTCCAGGTGTTCGGGTTAGCTGAATCCCACACATGGACGCTAGCTTGGGTTCCGTAGTGTTTCTGACCAACCTGACCGCCAATCGCGTAGAGTTTGCCGTTGAGTACCGCGCCCGCCAAATGATTACGTGGATTAGGCAGGGGAGCAGCAGGAGTCAACCCGTCCGCTTTGCCGAGCGACAGAACCCAGTGGTTGCCTTTATCCATACGGTTGATATCGGAGCCGCCAAAGAAATGAAGTTTCCTACCCATAATTTCTAAAGCTCCACCTCCTCGTGCCTCTGGTAGTAGAGGCATAGCAGTCCAGGTGTTCGTGTCTACGTTGTATTTCCAGACTTCTCTTGTGGCAAACCTTTGACCGCCAGTCAATTTTGCTGGGTAGCCGCCAGCTAGATAGATGTCTCTTCCCTCCACCGCTGTCCCAGAATGCGTAAGCCCTGTGCGTAAATCCGTTATCTGCGTCCAAGTGTTGGTGGCTGGGTTGTAAACATCCGCTCTTCTGGTCGGGGTATAAGTTGTATCAATGTACCCACCGAATACGTACAAATTCCACCCACAACTGCACCCGCAGCCTCAGAACGCGCAATTGGTGACGGTGCTACGGTGCTCCATTTAATATCTTTGAAGCTTGGACTCGAACTATCCGCTGTTTTAATGCTAAAGCTGTCAAACATAACCTTAGCATCAAATCTATTCCCGTCACCTTCATAGGGAGAAAACGTTTGTTGATGAAGGCTAGCAGGAATGTTTAGCTCAGAATTGTTTACAGTCTTAGCTTGCAAAATTGTTAGCCCATAAGCAGTGCTGACTGAAAATATAACTCTAGTAGAAAAAAGTTAAGAACTGGCTCAGTTTAAGCATTTTAAAAAAATAAATTTCTTCATAAAGACACTCCATTACAAAATTACTAGCATTATTGCCATGCTGCACATTAGCTCCAGTCTTTCAGGCTCTTGTTAAGCCACTTTGTAACTGGTAGTACGGGCTTTAGAATCTAAAATTTAATTGTAATCTTTTTTTACAAAGAAACTACCGTGGTTTGAAAGTTTATAAGCTATCTGCAACATTAATTGGCACAGCAGTAATTACTCTGTTTGGATGACCAAAGGCGAAACACGGGTTCAACATTTCAACCAGGCGATAAAAGCTCTTAACTGTAGAAAAATTTGATTTAGCTTAAATCTTGCACTAGGCATCAAAAAATGAGAGAAAAGGGTTTGAAAAGCAAGCACAATGGAAATCAGTCTTCAAACTTCCAAGGTTTAGTGTGTGGGCTGCTGGGCTTGATGACGAATGTTTACTAACGAGATAACCTTCAAGTGCTGTTGAGTCTGTTTTTGTAAACTTAAGGATAGACGTTAGAACACTGGAGATAGTCGATTAGGAACGCAATAGTTGCGAGTGATAAAAATAATGTTTAAGCTATACTTGTTGAGTAATAAAGAAAATAGCAACAATTTGATAAAAAAAGACATTGCCTTTAAATCGGAAAGCCGTATTTGAATGGCAGGTGCGCTCGCTAAGGATATTGTAGTTATTAATGTTGTAAATAGTATAGATGAAAATAAAAACTTTAGGGTTGATACTATTAGCTATGCAATAGAGGCTATTGCATTAAAAGTATTTGAAACTTCTAAGCTTGCACTATAAATCAGTATTTTTAGTAATTACGGCTATACAAATAAGTTTCAGTACTTTAAGATTTGCAGAACAAAAAAGTTTTCCCAGACCTTATCTGCTAAATATCCTATAAGTATAAACAGACTTAATTTGTATGCCGCAATTAGCTTTTTGGCAAGTGCAAAATGTCAGTTTAGCTCACTGATTTAATGCTCAAGAGTGTTAATTCTTACTGCATTAGGGCTGAGATTTAGATTTTTATTTGTTGCCGTTGGTTCGGTCAAACTCAATTCCCCGCTGGGTTTCTCTAATTGCCTGTTGCACAAGCTCTAGCGCTTTCATCCGGTACCCTCCTTTATCAGTCGTGGCTCCTTGTAGAAGTTTTTGAGCCTCCTCTAACGAAGACAACGCCCGACGCATATTCGGCTGATCTACAGAGTTTCTGTCGTCATTTTTGTGGGTTCGGTCGTATTCTATTCCTAGTTGTGTTTCTTTTATTGCCTGCTTAACAAAATCAAGCGCTTTTACTCGATGTCCCCCTTTGTCAAGAGTGGCACTCTGCAAAAACATTTGAGCATCCGTCAATGAAGACAGCGTATGCTGCATATTCGGCTGGTATTCATTATTTTGTGGTGCAGTTCCGGTGCGTCGCTGTGGAACATTTTCGCTTCTTCCGCGATTACTTGGGTGAGTTTGGTCAAACTCTATTCCTAGTTTTGTTTCTTTGCTCGCCTGCTTAATAAGCTCGAGTGCTTTCATCCGGTGGCCTCCTTTATCAGCAGTAGCTTTCTCTGCCGACTTTTGAGCATCTTGCAAGGAAGACAGTGCCTGTACCATGTTAGGTTGAGTCGGTTTACGGCTTTGTTGTGCAACCTGAATGGTAGGATAAAAACTGTCTTGTTTAGCGATCGCAGGACTAATCAAAAAGTTCCCCAAAAGAGTGGTGCCAAAAGCAACCAAGATGGAATTACGAGACAAGAGTTTCTTGTTCATGGAAAGAATATCCTTGATAGTTAAATGTTGGATAAAGGTAGGCAAATTTAGCTTTTTGCACACCTAATAGCCGAAATAAACTGGACATTTCTATAGATGTTTAATAAGTAAATTAAGTTCCCTCTAAAAAAGAATATTGAATAAAATTTTAAATTACACAGCATTTACTTCGTTCTACTTCCAGGCAGCAGAGTATTATTAGTGTCTACTTAACTTACAAGTTCCAGTTTGAGCAATACACCTAATTTTGAAAGTGTTTGATGGACTTAAGCAAAGTAATAACTATTCCAGAAGGCGTAGCATAAAGACTTGTATAACTTTCTCTAGTAGGCGGCTTGTTTACTAACGGCGTACCGGAAGGTTAGAGAAGCGGAGCCTGTTTACCAGATGTAGTCTTAACTATCGAGATACGGAGATACTCAATTCAGCTTACTGTGCCAAAGATACAAATCTATAGCAGTCCTATTTCATTTATGAATATGGTGCAGGCTTCTGGTTCCTGGACAGGCAGGATGCCTATCCCACAATTAAAAATAAGTAGATAATAGTGGAATAAAAATATAAATATTTCCTTTTGTCCTGAGTAGAGGTTGCTTGTGCCTGCGATCGCTCAAACTCCTGTTCTACAGCTAAGCATTACTTGGCCTAAGCTGCCTAAAAATTTCCCTCTGCCGGATGACCCAGTGGAAAACACAGACCAACCTTTGTTGGCAGCTGCTTTACGCCAACCCTTGACGACGAAACCCGACTTAATGCAAGACGCTCTCGTTGTTTCTAACTTTGCTTTGTGTGCAGCAATTCAGGGGCGAATTATCTGCAAAGCACCAGATTGGATGTATGTACGACCTGTGCAACCTTGGGTATCACCTCAAATCCGTCGCAGCTACACGCCTAATACTGAAGGGGCAATTCCGCAAGTAGTAATGGAGTTTCTCTCTGCTACATATGGAGAAGAATACTCCGTTGAATTTACCGAGGGTGTGGGTAAGTGGTTCTTTTACGAGCAAGTTGTTCAAGTACCCCGCTACGTTATCTTTCGACCGGATACAGGGCGCATTGAAGTTTATGGTCTAGAATCTGGACGATACCAACTCCAAACACCAGACGCATCAGGACGGTACTGGGTTCCTGGATTAAACCTATTTCTGGGAGTATGGGAGGGAACCCACGAAGGTAGGACTGGCTATTGGCTGCGGTGGTGGAGTGTTCAGGAAGAGTTAGTGCTTTGGTCAGAAGAACAGGTGGAACAAGAACGCCAACGCGCGGAACAAGAACATCAACGCGCGGAACAAGAACGCCAACGCGCGGAACAAGAACATCAACGCGCGGAAAGATTAGCAGAGCGGTTACGGCAGTTGGGAGAACCTGAGAACTGAAGTGTGATAAAAGTGATTGCACTTCTATCAAGGGTAGATGAAGAAGCACACCGATCGCTCTCGTAAGTACATAATCTATCCAAATCTCACAACAGTGTCTTACACCAATCCTACAGAGAAGCAGAAACAGCGGGGAGGGGAACTTATCAGGTGGGAACAGGGAGTTGAAAAGCTTGAAAGCAAAGCAAGGGAGTATAGAGATAACTAAAGTAGGGAGATATTCCCAAGCCTTTTAATACTCAGGGCGATCGCCACTCACAAACCTTGCCAAATAGCCAATTCTATCCTCAGTCCAATTATTAAGCCTTCTCAGGTGACTCAACACGATCACAACCCACTCCACTACACCCACCTACCTGCCAAGTGCGTCACCTCTCATCTACTTAAATATCATCGAATTCTAGCTAAAGAACTGCCCTATACCGATCAAACTGGAGCTAATGTAAAAGATATTGCTAACTAACGTATGTAACAAAAGAATAGTAGGAAGAAAATCTATCAGCACTGCGCCACAAACTTAAGTGAGATGAGTTACAGGTCATCGGTCAAAACTCAAAAATTTTCATGGTTGAGCCGTTAATTGAACTAAAAGGCGTTAGTAAGTCCTTTGGTAGTAGTGTGGTTTTAGATCAAGTGGATCTCATAATCTACCAAGGAGAAGCGCTGGCTATTATTGGTCCTTCTGGGACTGGCAAATCAACAATATTACGCATTATTGCTGGATTGCTAGCCGCTGACTCTGGGGAGGTTTATATCCAAGGACATAAACGCCAAGGACTGATTGAAGATGCTCCCGATCCAATCGCTATTGGGATGGTGTTTCAGCAAGCAGCTTTATTTGACTCTCTAACAGTAGAGGAAAATGTTGGTTTTTTACTTTATCAGCATTCCCAACTACAACGATCGCGCGTTCGAGATCTAGTAAATCATCGATTGGAGATGGTAGGGTTAGCTGGAGTTGGCGATCGCTACCCAGCTGAATTGTCTGGTGGGATGCGGAAGCGGGTAAGTTTTGCCAGAGCTATTATGTCTAACCCCGATAACCCCAAAGACACACCAGAAGTTTTACTGTACGATGAACCTACTGCCGGACTTGATCCAATCGCTTCTACGGTGATTGAAGATTTAATCCGCGAACTGCAATGTAAAGAAGAAATTTGTAGTACATATGCGATCGTCACCCACCAAGACAGTACCATCCGCCGTACTGCTGACCGAGTTGTATTTCTTTATCAAGGAAAGGTGCAGTGGCAAGGAAGTGTGAGTGAGACTGATACCACAGATAATCCTTTAATTAGACAATTCTTTAGTGGCAGTGTGCAAGGACCGATCCATGTGATTGGTTAAATAAAAGGTAAAATTTGTTGCTAGAGGTAAAATCTTCCCCTTAGTCAAGATCGTAAGAGCGCCCTAAAATAAATAGCAGGAGGGAAAAAAATGCGATCGCGCGCGGTTCGAGAAGGCTCGGTTGGTTTGTTAATCCTGCTAGGATTAGGTGTATTTGCAGGTCTAATTCTATGGTTGCGCGGCTTAAATCTCGGTAAACGCAGTTATACAGCCGTAGTTGAGTTTGCTAACGTTGGCGGCATCCAACAGGGAGCAACAGTTAGATACCGTGGCGTTAATGTGGGTAATACTTTAGCTGTTCGACCAGGAGCCAATGGAGTTGAAGTTGAGATTGAAATTACTCCAGCTGACATCATAATTCCGCGTGACGTACGGATTGAAGCTAACCAGTCGGGGCTGATTAGTCAAGTCAATATTGATATTACTCCCCTAAAGCCGGTACCCGCTGGGGTAGTTATTGCTAAACCACTTGACCCAAATTGTAATCCAACCTTAATTATTTGTGATGGCTCCCGCTTGCAAGGTCAGATTGGCATCAGTACCGATGAACTAATTCGTTCCTCGACTCGCTTTGCAACTGTCTACAGTAACCCAACTTTGTATGCCAACATCAACGCTGCCGCAAAAAACGCCTCGGTTGCAGCAGCGGGGGTGACTCAGCTTACCCGTAACATCTCTAGCTTGACAAGAACTACGCAACAACAGGTGAGCAGCTTTTCAACCACTGCCAATTCAGTGCAACGGGCAGCAAATCAAATCAGTGCATCCACAACTAACACAGCAAATAAATTTGGTGCAACTGCTGAACAAATACGCTTAACCGCCGCTCAAGCTAATCGTTTAGTAACCAATCTTGACAGTCTGGTGACAACGAACCGTTCATCCCTTGTTACCGCTTTGAATAATATCAATCAGACTAGTGAGCAACTTCGTTCTACTGTAGGCGGACTTTCACCTACACTTAGCCGATTTAATCAGGGACAATTAATTCAGAACTTAGAGACTCTGTCTGCGAATGCAGTCTTAGCATCGGGTAATTTGCGCGATATCACTAATGCCTTAAATAATCCCACTAACCTGCTGGTACTGCAACAAACCCTAGACTCTGCAAGAGTTACATTTCAAAATGCCCAAAAAATCACATCTGACCTAGATGAACTAACCGGAGATCCTGCCTTCCGGGAAAATGTGCGCGAACTGATTAATGGTTTGAATAGTTTGGTATCTTCAACAGATCAGCTGCAGCAGCAAGTTCAGGTAGCTCAAACTCTAGATACGTTAACAGATACTGTAGATATACCAAAGGCTGAAACTCCAAGTTTAGATAAGCCATCTATTTATATCAGCCCAGATCTTCGCACTGCGTTGAAGAACATTAAAAATACTTTGGAACCAGCTAATTCAAGCGATGCGGGTACGCAACTACCCTTACCTCATTCCTCTTACCCCTTCACCCCAAAGAAAGCCCTGACTTCCCCAGAGAAATTTTTGGTCATCCCCAAAGGAAATCCTGAACTCCAACCTATTTTGCCAGACGCTCCTTTGGATAAGGAAAAGAAGCAGGAATGAGTTGGCTGACGAGAGCGATTACTTCAGCAATTGCAGCGTTTGTGGCAACTAATATTGATGATCTCTTGATCCTGGCTGTATTCTTTACGCAGGTGAATGCTCGTTTTGGTAAACGACATATTGTTATTGGTCAATATCTAGGCTTTACAGCATTAATCCTTGCTAGTTTGCCTGGTTTTCTTAGTGGGTTAATTGTGCCACGCCCTCTCATAAGGCTACTGGGTATCGTGCCGATCGCTATAGGTATTATCCAATTAATTAAACGGGACACTGGCTCACAAGTTCAGATGGTTGATGCTAGTGAAGCACCAAATATGCCAAGGAAATTACTTTTTGAAAGTTTTATCAATCCTCAAACTTATAGTGTTGCTGCTGTAACCTTTGCTAACGGAGGTGACAACATTGGCATTTATCTACCCTTGTTTGCTAGCAGCGATTTTGCTCGTCTCGCAGTTATTCTCAGTTCGTTCTTGATCCTTGTAGGAGTTTGGTGCTATCTGGAATATCAAATAGCACATTATCCTACTGTTACCCCACTCCTGACTCGCTACGGCAAGGTACTAGTTCCGCTGATTTTAATTGGTTTAGGTATTTACATCTTGGTTGATAGTGACACCATAAAGTAGCTTTAGTACTAATTCCAATCCTCTACATCGCCCTTTCTACCTCTAACTTTATAAACTGGTCCAGCTGCATGAATCTGGCGCGTCTTCTCGTACAGGGCTGCTTCTGCAAAACCCCACTGTTGCATTATTTTTTCTAGGTCTACCTGGATATCTCTTGCGCCAGGAAAGCCACGATAACGAATTCGCAACCGCGCCCAATTCTGCTAGGTTATAGTCAGTTGGTTCTGCTGCTAACAGGGTATTAACAATAGCGCGATCACTTTGCCATAGAGGATGCTGCTGGTCTTTGTTTTCTGATGCTGGCATAAAAGGGATTAGGAACTAGGGGCTAGAGAAACAAAGGGATAAGAGGAATTTAGTCAGGACTTACGCAGCCACCGCTCCCCCGACCCTCTTAAAAGGGGCTATGAAGTTCCCCTAATTTATCGGAGGATCAGGGAGAATCAAGAGTTTAGACATAAAAGTACGTAACTCCTATGAGTAATACTCTCTCCTCAACTGCCAATCTTAATTGAAAATACCTTAGTCGATTAACTATAAATTCCCACACAAATATATACTAAACACGGCATATAGGAGTTTTTATCATGACAGCAGATCCGATTAAGTTGATGAAGCAAGAAGTCGGCAAAGCCGCCGCAGACCGCGTGCAATCTGGTTCAATTGTGGGATTGGGTACGGGTTCAACAACAGCGTATACAATTCAGTTTTTGGGCGATCACCTGAAAACTGGTGAACTTAAAGATATTATTGGTATTCCCACTTCATTTCAAGCAGAAGTGCTAGCAAAGCAGTACGGCATTCCTCTAACTACCTTAGATGCAGTTGACCACATTGATATTGCTATTGACGGAGCGGATGAAGTTGATCCGCAAAAAAATTTAATCAAAGGCGGTGGTGCTGCTCATACTCGTGAAAAAATTGTAGATTACCTGGCAAATCAGTTTATCGTTGTCGTGGATAGCTCAAAAATAGTAGAGCGACTCGGTTCGAGTTTTCCAGTTCCAGTGGAAGTAATCCCAATGGCGATCGCCCCAGTTATGCGAGCAATTGAAAAACTAGGCGGTAAACCAGAACTCCGGATGGGAGTTAAAAAAGCAGGGCCAGTGATTACAGATCGGGGTAATATGGTTGTTGATGTTAAATTCGATACTATTAACGATCCAGCCACCTTGGAAAAGACACTAAATAATATCCCTGGTGTCCTAGAAAATGGTCTATTTGTAGGGGTTACAGATTTAGTTTTGGTTGGCGAAGTTAAAAATGGTGAACCAATAGTGCGAGAGATGTGAAAAAGCGCTTGAGGATAAACGTCATTAGTCGGTAATTGCCACTTTGCAGTATTTAAAATAAATATATGATGCAATACCGACGATTTGGACGTACAGAGTTGCAGATGCCGCTTTTCTCTTGCGGTGGTATGCGCTATCAATTTAAGTGGCAAGATGTCCCCGCGTGGCAAATTCCGCAAGATAATCAACAAAATCTCGCAGCAACGATTCGACAAGCTATAGAATTTGGGATTAACCACATTGAAACTGCCCGTGGTTACGGTACATCCGAAATGCAATTAGGACAGATTCTACCCACTTTAGAGCGACACAAACTAATTATTCAGACAAAAATTTCTGCTAACAACGATCCTCAAGAGTTTCGGCGCAATTTTGATAAATCACTAGCTAATTTGAAGTTAGACTACGTTGATTTGCTGGGGCTACATGGCATTAATAATGCTGAGACACTGCACAATAGCATTCGAGAAAATGGCTGTTTGGAAGTTGCGAAGCAGCTGCAAGCGCAAGGAAAAGTTAGGTTCATCGGCTTTTCTACACATGGCGCAACAGATATTATTTTGCAAGCGATCGCCACTGATCAGTTCGACTATGTTAATTTGCATTGGTATTACATTAATCAACTAAATTGGGCTGCGATTGCGCCAATAGCCATGATATGGGTGTATTTATCATTAGCCCATCCGATAAAGGCGGGATGCTCTATAAGCCATCGCAAAAGTTAGTAGATTTATGTCATCCTCTGAGTCCAATTGTGTTTAATAATTTGTTTTGCCTAAGTCATTCCCAAGTACATACCCTGAGTGTTGGCGCAGCAAAACCGCAGGACTTTAATGAACACTTAAAAACTTTGGAATTGTTAGAGCGATCAGTTGAGATTTTGCCACCGATTTTGGCACGGTTGGAGCAAGAGGCATACGCCCAACTTGGAGAACACTGGATGAAAACCTGGCACATAGGCTTACCCAAATTCAACGAAACTCCTGGTAATGTAAATATTCCGGTGATTTTGTGGCTGAGGAATTTAGCGATCGCCTACGATATGACCGAATATGCCAAAATGCGCTACAACCTCTTGGGTAACGGAAGTCATTGGTTTCCAGGTGCAAACGCAGACAAGGTTAATACCTAAATCTACAGCAGTGTCTGTCCCACAGTCCCCACGCTGATAAAATTCCCACCTTACTTAAAGAAGCTCACCAGTTATTAGGGGCGAAGTTGTCCGGCGGCGATCGCAGCAGTGAAAAGTATTTTGAATCATGTGAGTACAAGCGCCAGGAAGCAGCCTTGATTGAAACACCTGGTGCAGGTGATAGACGGCACAGCTACTTGAGTGTTTTGGAGCAAATACTGCTGTAAAGGTAGTAGAGGTAGGGAGTCAAATATTTGCTCCTACATCTTCGCTTTCCTCTTGCAACCGAATTGAGAGCAATAAGCAGCAAAATCTATCGAATTAGCGATATAAGAGCTATTTTGTAAGTGTTAAAAATGTGTAATCTATCTGATATTTCGCTAAAAATAGCCTAGTATCTAATTTTTTAGCTAATTTCTAGTGAGGAGTAAGAAATGAATAGTATTTTTGCCAAAAATGGCTCTTTTCTAGTAAGTCTAGCGGCGTTAGCGCAGCTTGCCGCAGGTATTGCTGTAGTTGGAATTGGGTTACCTGCCCACGCAGAAATTAATCCAGGCAACACAGATCCAGAAACATTGCTTTCTATTAGCGAATTGTCTTTACAGCAGACAGGAACTGCTACTCTAGCGCCTGAAACCGCAGCCAGCACCCAGACTCCATCTGCGCTAGTTGCAGCACCTATCATTGATTCTTTAGCCGCAGCGGGAGTGCAACCAACAATCTCAAGCAGTGATTTCACCAGCTTACAACAAGAAATTCCAGCAACAAATGAACCTAACCCAACTAGGCTAGAAACTAATACCGATTCTCAGCAACTACAAACTACTCCAGCAAAAGCTGCGATGCCTGCGGCGGATGCCTACGCGCCAGCACCAGTTCCCGGCACAACAGCAACCTCAGCTGCGACTCTGGCAACACCTCGCGCTCCCCAAATAACACCTACCCCGAAAACACCTGATGCCGACGAAGTGGCTCAAATTGATGTTGACCCAGGGACACCCACTTTTGGTAGTGACAGCTATATCGGCATCGCTGGCAATATTGGTCTAGATGGTGAGTCATCTTTGGGCGACAGTAGCTTCATGGTGATCAGCAAAGTTGGACTAACAACGAGAATAGCGGTGCGACCTTCGGTGGCGATTGAAAGTGATCCCGTATTTCTAATTCCCGTCACTTATGACTTTAGATTAAGAGCAGTAGATGCTTTTACAGAACGGTTGCCTATAGCTCCTTATGTGGGGGGTGGTATAGCAATTGCAACTGGCGACGATAGTGAAGTTGGACCCTTGGTGACTGCTGGTGCTGATTTTCCGATAACTTCTCGATTTACAGCAACGGCTGCTGTGAATGCAGCTTTTTTCGATGAAACTGATATCGGGATTTTAATTGGAATCGGTTACAACTTCTCAGCATTAGGATTATAGAGATGTGAGCAGTTAGTAGTTAATAACTCAATTGCTAACTGCTAATCATTTCTTCTACTGAGGAGTAACTTTGTCAATTGCAGTTAGTTTGCCATCGTCTGTGACTTGCCAGACATCGTAAACTCCAATTACATCACCGTTTTGATCGATATCCACATTACCGCTGGCTCCTTGGTAGTTAATATCCTTTCCTTCACGCAGTAACTTTAGTCCCTGACAAACATCACTAACTTCTGTACCAGGAGCATTAGCAACTTCACTAATTTTGCTCTGAATACTCTCGCCCGTATTAGACTTAGCCGCTTGCGCTGCCAATACTAATAGCGCTGTGGCATCCCAAGATTGCGGAACATATTCTCCTGGTGCCTGATTATTTTTAGATTGCCATAACTGATTTAAAGCTTGTAATGCTTTCCCATCCGCACCAGGTACTGTGCCGATCGCGCCAGTAACAATAAATTTGCCGTCACTGGATTTGCCAACTTTCGCCGGAAAACCAGCTGACTTCACACCGTCTGTCAACATAACTTGTACCCCTTGACTCACACCTTGTTGGTAAGCTGATTTCAGTAATAAACTGCCTGTTTCTTCGTAAAGAACAGCAACCACAGCATCCGGTTTACCAGCAAAAGCAGCAGCAGCTTCGGTTTCAAAAGTCGTTGCTTTGGGATCATAGCGTGTGGGACTAGCTTCATTGACAACAGTTCCTCCCAACTTTTTGAAGGCTTGGACAAAAGCTTGTTCAAAGCCAACGCCGTAGTCATTGTTAATCACTACAGTAGAAACTCGTTTAAAGCCTTTCTCGCTTGCGAGTTTAGCTAATGCTTGAGCTTGGTAGGTATCGGGAGGAGCAGTACGCGCCCAGTAGCCATTAAAGTCTCCTTTTTTTGCGCGTTCAGTAAAGACGGGGCTGGTGCTGCCAGGAGAAATCAGCATCACTTTATTCCGTACAGCAATTGGTACAGCGGCACTGGAAACACTGCTAGCAAAAGAGCCAACTACACCAGCAACATCATCAACTTCTGCCAACTTAGTCATAGCGGCAGCACCTGCTCTGGGATCGGTTTGGTCATCTTGGGCAATCAGCGTTACTGGTTCTCCATTAACACCGCCGCAAGCGTTGACAGTTTCAACGAGAGTAGGGACAGCACCTACCATCTGCTGTCCGATCGCAGCTAAGTCACCAGTTGAAGGTAACAATGAACCAATCTTGAGTCCCTTGGCACTAGTAGGAGCATTTGAGCTAGCTGGGCTGGCACTATTCCCTTCTCCTGTATTATTGCCAGTAGTGCTTTGACAAGCAGCTAGAACAATTGCTAGGGTAGCTAGATATACGAACGCTGGGTTAGGTTTATGCATAGGTTTCAACTACTCAATTGCTGATGAATTAAATCAAATCATTCTCACACAATTGTGTATGGGAGCTTGATTTTATGACAATTATTGAGTAGTTCCACCTAAAAAAATTTAAATCTCAAAAATTAAAACGGAGAGGGAGGGATTCGAACCCTCGGTACGGTCTTACGATTCGTACAACAGATTAGCAATCTGTTGTGAATCTTGAAAGCATTGTTGTAATGTAGATGTAATAAAGCTTTTAGTTTGCAGAAAACAGACATCTATTCCAAAACTATTCCAAAATGCTAGAGAAAGATTTAAGGTATCCCGCCAGACGTACTAAGGCTCAAATGGACGCTGAGGCTATGCAGAAACTTGTTGCTGAAGAAGTAGACAAGGCTAATCAGTTTCTCCAAGCTCAAGGAGTCAGAGTGAAGCTGCTGAAGAACGCAAATAGCATCCAGCTAACTGCGACGCTACCAGTCAGAGCAGGCGACACCCCGACCAGCCAGAAAGGTACTAAGCAGTATCGGATTTCTCACTTAAAATGCTTTGCTAACTTGGACGGCATCAAGAAAGCTATTAAAAAGCTTGTCACCTTGATGACCTGGTTAAGTCTGGAAGATTCTCATGGGCTGAATACTTACCCAAAGAACAAGAAAAGACTAGCCCTAAGACTTGGAGAGAATTAATTGAAAGTTACCAGGAACACTACTGGGTCACTCATGCTAAAAGTCGAAAGAGTCTGAATACTTGGGATAAGTCATATTCTGATTTATTTAAGAAGTTAGAACTAGATGTATCAATCAGTAACGAGTCAATACTAAATGCAATCAAGAAAACTGATGCTAGCACAGTAACCCGACATCATCTGATTAGGGTATTAAAAAGCATTGTGCAAGTTTGCTGATTTTAAATATGACTTTTCACCCTATACTTGCTCCCAGTCTAAAATTCATCGGAAGGAGCGAATCATTCCGTCAGACGATCAGATTATTAAAGCTTGGCAAACAATGCCAGATGAAGAAACTAAATGGACTTTTGGCATGGTTGCAACCTATGGGTTAAGACCGGAAGAAATTTTTATTAATCTCAACCTGGAAGATTATCTTAGTCCCAGTAATACAATTAATATTTTTCCGTGTAGACAAAGACTGCAAAACAGGCGAGAGAAAAGTATTGCCGCTTAAACCTGAATGGGTTGAGCTATTTGATTTAAAGAATCCCAAGGTTTAAAAACAAATGCTAAAAAGCTAGAAACTATCATCAGTTGGGTAAACAAGAAATTCCGCAGATCTCCTTATTGGAAGATGGGAGCTTACAACTTAAGACACAGCTACGCGATCAGAGGTCACAAGTACGGCATTCCTCTTGCTGATATGGCGAGATATATGGGTCACGATATTGAAACTCATGTCAAGAGTATCAACGCTGGATTGGTATAGATACCATGATTGATGTTTATCTAGAGGCTACTAGTTCTAAACAGAAATCAAGAAAGTCTTTATTAACTGAAAATGCAGTCTTAACAGTTGATAACAATCAGCTTAAAGAAGAAAATGAAAAATTAAAGCAATCACTAGCTGAGCTAGAAATGCAAATTAGGCTAATCAGGGAATTGCAACGCAGTTGATAAATCAGATGTCTAAATTAAAATTTTCAGCAACAAACCTCTCTAACTGCTCAGGTGTAGACTTGCTAAATTTATCAATCGCTCTTTCTAAAAGTTCAAAGCGCCAGCTGCTAGCGTGAACACCTGTATGCTGCTGCAATTTCTTAGAAGCAATAACAAGGGCGATCGCCATTATCAACCCAACATTCAAGTAGGCTGCTTTGCTCCTCACGCTAGACCCAAGTGACTTCGCGTTCCCATGCCGACGACACCATCAGCGTCCAGCCGGAGCTTGCTTGATACTTACGCACTGCTTTTTGAGTCACTTGGCCCAAACACCCCATCCGCTTCAGTCAAAAAAACCTTTTTTCACTAGTGCCTGTTGCATCTCCATCACGTAGGAGCCGCTCATTCCGAAAGACAGCGAGGGCGAAAATGTTGTTACAACCTTGGGGATAGGTTTTGCTTCAACGGACTCTTTAGGGGTATGGCGAAATCCGTATCCGAAACCGACATCAGCGCGGCGTGTGTGTGCGCTCCAAACTTGCCATCCTCAGAAATCTTGCTTGCTGGATAGTTTAGATTCCACAACTGCTGGAAAGCCTTGGTACTTAAAATCTCAGTCTTTAGCTCCCGGCTTTGTAATCGAAGTGCATTGGGTCAAAGCTCCCTATCCAGTCCCAGCCGTGATGTTCAAGGTGTCGCTTCCATCCGGGGTGCATCCTCAACATCTAAAGATAAACCTGAGTTGTGATTAGACAGTCCTGGTTGTGCTGCTGCAAGGATGCCGCAACGTTTATGTTGAGAGTGAGCATGAAGAATTGCTTGTTGTGCCAGCGTCCGATAAGCGCTATTGACTACCATCACACGACCACCGCGATCGCTTATCGCCAGTTCCAGCGCTCTGAGGGCTGGCTTTTGCAGATATGGGTGACAGCCAGCGCCGATCCGAACGGGTAGATGATCAAACCGAACTAACACCCCTGGCGCTATCCTTTCGATTTGATTAATCAGTTGTAGATCAAGCGCTCTTATTCCGGCTGTAGAACAATTTTGGTATTGGTAAAGCGTAGCCACAATGTTTTTTCTGGGTGAATTGTTTGGCGCGATCGTAACATCAGTCAGAACATTTGTACTAAAGCTGTTTTTGAGTTAAAACTGTGTAGTAATTCAGCGCGAGGTTTCACATTTGGCTTGGTCTGCTGTAGGCACTCCGATATTTTTAAAAACTGATTGGCAATATACAGAGCCAGTAATAGGTAGCTATTTCAAATTCAAACATTCCAGCTTTCCAAACACTAATTCCTACTTGCTAGCTCAGGCACAATTTAATCCTGATAATTCAGTTGAGTTAGCAGATATCCAAGAACTAAAGGCAAGTAGTGAGGCTGAAATTGTTTGCTTAAAGTCAATTCCAGTATTCACTAATCGCCGTCTTGCAATTAAGAAAGTTGCAAAACAGCCTGGCTTTGGATCAGAACTACGGCGCGTGATTCGTGCAGATTTGCTGACTGATACAGACATTGAATTTACAAACGGCGCTCAGCTTAGTCAGTAGCTATTGAATCATCAGATGATTACACCGAAGCCGCTAGTCAATCTTCAACATATTGCACAATTACAAATGTAAATGCGTCTACAACTTCTGTTGCAATACTGCCACCGAACACTAATCGCAAAGGTGCGATACTGCAAAATAATTCAGCCTCAAACTTATATCTTGAATTCACTGCTGCTGCTACAAATGCAAGCGTTCAAAACTTGTACCTGGTTCCTACTACGAAATTCCCTACAATTTCACAGGAATGATTAACGGGATTTGGGACACAGCATCAACTACAAATGGCGTAATTGTTAAGGAGTTTAGCTGATGCCTTTAACTAATCCACCTCTACCAAATCCAGGTGCTTCCATTAATGTGCTTACCTCTAATGGCATTATCTGGAAATCAGCCGCTCCCTGCTGCGGGAAGTACAACTACACCCACAACAGAATCAAGTGACGAATACTTTAGTAATGTTGTTCTGCTTCTACACATGTATGGTACTAATGGCAGTAACACATTCACTGACTTAAAGGGTAAAACAGTAACGCCTTCGGGTAATGCTCAAATTAGTACAGCGCAAAGTAAGTTTGGTGGGGCATCTGGTTATTTTGATGGGAGTGGAGATTCTTTAAGCATCACAAAAGCTGATTTAGATATTAGTAATGCTGGTGATTTGACAGTTGAAGGATTTTTGTACACTAGCTCAAGTAGCAATCAAATTATCTATACAACTTATAACCTTCCCCAAGGCTCACAACAATACAGTGCTTTCTTGCTAAGGAATGATCAGTTTCAACTAGCAGGGGTTACTGGTGAAATCCTCATGGCTCCTGTCTTAAATCAATGGCAACATATAGCAGTTACAAGACAAGGTAGTACATGGCGACTATTTCTTGAGGGAGTCTTGCAAGGCTCAAAAGAATCTAGTGCAAGCATTGCTCAAGCAGGTTCCTCTTTTATTGGTGGTAGTCCAGGTGATAACAATATAGGGAATCACTGGTTATCTGGATATTTAGATGAATTTCGCATCACTAAAGGCATCGCCCGTTACACAGCAAATTTCACACCTCCAACAACACCATTCCCTAATAATTAATGACAGATTTTGCACTTACTGATATTCCACCAAATGTTCGCACCGTTGAGAAGCTGGCTGTTTGGTGTGCAGAGGTTCTACAGAACTTGTACCCAAATGCAACAGTTGTTGACTTTTTGGATGAGAATGGAGAACCTGTTCAATCTCGCGCTATTCAATCTAATAAGTTTTTCTACGATGCGGTAGCACCTGCTGAATGGCGACACGCATCAAGGATGGCGCTGCGTATAACAAACCAACATCAAGTTAGTGGAAATGTTTATAACCACGTAATTGACCTCGGACAATTGCCAATTCCAGCAGGGATGAAAGCCTAATGGCAGATTTTGACGGTAACTATACTGCTAAAGAATTCCAACGCATCCGTAGAGAACAAGAAAAATTAGCAGCACAATTTAAAGCAAATCAACCTCCTGAAAGCGCTGAATTACAAGCTAGAAGAAAACTTTTAGAAGAAAATCTTAAATCTGATAAAGGGAAACAAAGAACTTTACCGCCAAGAACAAATATCGCACCAAATGCTAAAACTGATACTGGTTGGGAGGATATTAAAAAAGCTGAACGTGAAGCAGCTAGGCGCAAGAGTAACGCTTTAACAGCAGAAAGACTAGGGTTAGAAAAAGGAAATACAAACCAACCGAGGGCTAAAGGTGGCGTTGCAGTTGGCACACGTCCAGGAGCAGAAATTCCACACCTTGCTGTAGGCGCTGCTGCTGTTGGTGCAGGTCTTTCTAGTAAAGAATTTAGAATGCTTGCTGGTGGTTCTGCTGTATTCGGAGGTATTAGTGCAGGGATAAACTTTGCTGCTCAATTAGCTAGTGGCGAAGATCCGATAAAAGCTGCATTTCTTGCTGGTGGTAGTGGGCTAGGTTATGTCGCTGGCACTGTACTAGGAGCCGCTGGAGTTGGATTGCTAACCGTTAATCCCTTAGCAGGTTTAGCAGGTGGTTTTGCCGGAGGCGCTCTTGGTGGTCTTGCAGGTCGACAGCTTGGCTCAAGTTTGTATGATTTGATTTTTGGTAAGAGTAGACAAGCACAAGTAGTAAAACCAAAGCCAAAAGGGGAGGCACCGCCGTTTACTGGTGGTCAAAGCAACATCGGTTATGCACTTGTATTTGAAGCTCCTTTCCAAAGTCCAAGTACCGGATTAAGGGAAACAACAATTGTTACAACCCCTCATCCAAGCCAAGGACTTATTTCAGGACCCATTGAAAAAATGGAGTTTATTCCAGAACTCTATCTTGGGTCTATTTGGCAATGGGAAATTATAGTAACTCACAATGGAGGACAAAAGCGAGGTTTAGCACCAGTTAGCCAACGAGATTCTATAGAAAATCCGCAATACAAGCCAACCTTTCTTCGCTTTGAAACTTTTGGCGTTGCAGATACAGGCGGCAACCTTCCAGGCACTACACCCGCTCCTGGCACTACTCAAATAAGCATCGCTCAATCACGACCGCAATCAACACCTCCTAATTATTTACCAGGTGGTAGCAAGTACCCAAATAGAAATCCTGCTCCCCCACTAGCTGATAAGCCAGCAGAGTCAAACAAACGCACACCACTAAAAATCACGGTTCCTGCTGGTAAAGCAGTCACACTAACGACACCCGATGGTAACTCGGTCACTGTTGCACCATCCCCACAACCGCGCACTATTACTATCCCGCGTCCTCTACTGCCTCAACTAGCACCAGGGCAACTAGAGCCAGATTATGATTTAGCTCCGGTAGTTATCAGCGTCGCGTCGCCTACAGGTGTTCCGATACTGCTAACCGCACCAGGAGTAGGCGCGACTACAATCTCAATTCCAGGTCAACAGCCGTATACCTTCAACCCTGCAAGTTCTATTGGTTCACCATTGCCTTTGAGTACCATTAGACCGATTGGAGGTAGAGAACCTGTAACACTTCCACCACTGCTATTTGCTCCATCTCCCACGACAACCCCAACAATACCAGCTACTCCACCATCAACCACCACACCAGCAACACCAGCTGATCTAGAAAACTTGTTGCTACCGCTCGGAATTGTGGGCGGGCTTGCGGGCTTGGGGTTTCTGATCAAACAGATACACGATCGCACGTCGCCCCAAGAAATCGGGAAAGCTGCTGAGGCTGCTACTTGTCGTACCACCCAACCAGGGGGATGTTCTTCTAATCTGGCTAATAATACAGGCGATCGCAAAAACCAAGAATTGTTAGAAAAACTTGGAGCGGGTACGGCTCAAGGGGCGGAGCTTGGAATACTTAATGTAATGAATAACAAGTTAGGCGCTCAAATGCCTGGTGGATTATCTGCTGGATTTGGTAGATTATCTAATTTCTTAGGTGTTGATCGGATATTTAATTTACTAAATTTTCTAGTACTTCTCCACAATGCATCCATGCTTACAAGCAGTCTTAAAGTTACGCTGCTTGAAATGTTGTCAAGTATAGGCAACGCAACAGGATTATTGCAAAGTGCAGAAGGGGACAATATAGATTTAAATGCTGTATTTAATCAAGGTGTTGAGGGATTTGTAGTTCAACTAATTGGTGCTGAGGCTTGGGCATCTGCAAAATTGACGTGGCGAAAGTATAGTCCTATTTATCGTGCTGCTTCTAATAGCCTTAGTGCAATTGGCAATATGTTTTCATCCATTGGTAATGGCATTGAGGTAATTGGAGAACGCTCAGGGAAAATTGGTAATGCTTTGAGGGCGGCTGGTGTAGTTCGTGAAAATGCTTACAACTTTATGAGCGAAAACATGAACGTTCACACTAATAAATTTATGACTTTTCAAAATACGATTGCAGGTGCAACTCAAGTATTAGAAGTTATTAATGAAGTAGCAGAAAACGTAGTTGAAGGGCAAGAAGGTTATACTGAAGCTGTTAAGGCTACGGATGCTTTTAAAAAGACTTTAGCTGAAGCTGATAAAAACTCTGAAAAGAAAGATGCTGATAATTTAGCAGTTAAAGCTGAAGCTGAAAAAATTAAAGCTAATTTAGTTAAAGATCCAACTGGAGAAGATGAGCAAGGTTTACTTAGTTTCTTAACCGATTTGTAGTTATGTCATTACCAGAACCCTTTAGTGATATTGAGCATTTACAATTAGTTGTGGAACGTTACTTAAACAACAAATCAGAGATTTTTGAAGTTGTTTGGTGATGGTGACGGTGGAACCAAGTAGGCGACTAGAGGAGCAATGTTACGCGCTTTGTTGCATGAGGATAGCGATCCTATTCCAAGTAACAACAACGCGAATGATGCTAATATTACTTTACTTATGGTGCTGCTAAAGCAATGCAGCCAGATATAGTAGAACACCTTAATTAAGCTTAGATCAAAGAGGAAGTATAGACCGCAAATTACACTATTTTTAATAACGGTCGTCAATACAATCCCAAAAAGAAAAATGGTGTAGTAGAAGGTCGAATTTCATTTAGATTAATGAATGAAACTGCAACAACTAATACCATGACAGAGGTTCAAAGATTTGCAAATAGAATTAAAGCGCTTTTGCTGTACCTAAATTCAAATGGCAGAAAGGTAGAACTTTAGTTAGCTATACTGATTGGGATAAAGGATATCAATTTGAATTGTTGGTCATTAGCGAAGCTGAAGCTAAACGGGTTGTCGAACAAGTATTAGATATTCAGCAACATACCTGATTGGGGAAAATTAAATATCAAGGAAAACTCGACACCTGCAACAACTATCCGGCTATTCCAGGTAAAGAAATTTTAGGAAAAATTGAAGACGAGCCAGTAAGGAGACCTGTTGAAGATGTTTACTTCAGATATACAACTTTTCTGCTAAATGGACGTAGCAGAGGTATAACTTTAGTTGATACAACTTTACTAGAAATCCTATAGAAAGGGTTGCATAACTCTATCATCGGAAAGGTTAAGCCTCCCCTATAATTACTATACATTTTAATACATCCCCAGAAATCGCTGAAAACCTTATCAAATCTACTTATAACTCCATTTTAGCCTTGACGTTCTAAGTGTGTCTAGAATAGAGTTATACATAGTTGTATAGCATCTCTGAATTACATCTATGCAGAATAAGGAATTAGAGTGGGCTGATATAGCCTATTTCTCTAATCATACGATTGCTGTTTCTAATGATGGAGGTACAACTATTTCTATTGATAGCAGTGTCTCCAGTGACTTTGCACAAGTTGTTAGCCACATAGCTTCAAATGCTCAACTGACATTGAATGCAGTTCGACCAATTGAAGAAAGATCGGAGAATTTTCCATCTGCAGTTGAGACTTTACCAGTTTTAGATGAGGCAACTAATACTTATTCTAAAACTGTAAGTTACACTTTAAGCAAAGATTTTACTTTAACTAAACAAGAAGTAGAGGTCTAGATAATGCCTAGAGGTAAACGATTTAAAATTCTGAAAACAGCAATTAGAAAATACAAAGCACCTGTTACTGTGCCTGGTACTCCCTTTACAAGTTTGACCAATTTGATAAGGGACTAGTTGATTTTCATCCCCGACCAGCCAGATCGCATTGCAGTCAGAAGAGAGGAAATGTAAAGCGTTTGCAGAAATTTCAACCGCGATCCTTATATTATTAATGGTTCCTCTACACGCGCTCTTGAAACAGGTATTGCTGCAACTGGTTTTAACTTAAATGATTTAGCTGTTAGCGATGTTGCTGCGGCTGATGTTGTTAAGCGATAATCAAACTTTATCCCTGCAAAAGTAATTGTATTTGTAGGAACCGGAGCAACAACAAATGTTACTGCTGCTGAAAACAAAGTAACAGGTACAGCATATAAGCGAAAAACAGGCGCATCGTATACATTACCATTTGGACAAGGTGCAACGCCAGGAACAAGTGTTAATTGCGATGGGTTATCTGTCAAACAAAGCTGACGCTGCTGGTAAAGGAGTAACATTCAAACCAGAACGATTCTATGGCAACGGTAAGTAATCAAAGTAGAAGAGTGTTTTTCTTCTCACTTTACTACCAGGATTTTCTAAGCTTGGGTTAGTTACTGGTTTTACTTAGAACATGAATTCAACAAAGTGTTAAGTATAAATGCTGCTACTGAAGATTTTTGAGTGGCAAAATTGATGAAGAAACATTTCTAGATGTTGTTGAATACTTCGAGCAAGATATGGATACGTATATTGCCGCAGTAAACGAAGCAGAAATAGTTGTTTACAAACAATAGGAGATTAAACAATGAAGGTTACGTAATTGGTGCTTTCAACGATAACGGCACACTCAAGGTTATTTTAATGGCGCAACAACGATAGATAATACTGATGTTGAAGCAGCTACCTTTCTTACTGATGCTACTCAAATGAAGACCGCTTTGGGAAATCTTCCAGAGAACAAATGCAACTGTTGAAATGCCGTTTAGTTCCTGTAGAAATGATGACAGTTACCTTAGTAAAGCCTGCAACTAGCGCAGCATAATTTATGACGGACTTGAGCAACGGAAATGATTGGTTAAAGTTTACGAATCAATTTCATGTTGCTCAACCTAATCCTAATAAGCCAGGTAAATATTATCCGATTCAAGGTGTAATGAATTTGACACCTGTAGACAATTACACCATTGCTGTTTCTTCTAGCACTACAAATCGGAACGAAACTTGGCATTTTAGGAGCAAGTTTTTCAATTGTTACAGTTTTGGCTCTGATATTGGAGACGCACAAACACAATATAAATCGAACAATTCCTTTAAATCAGCCAACAATAATTACATTTAGACCAATTTCTAATTATTACCGGATAGGGGTCGGGATACCTCCTTGGTTTGTAGATGTTTATTTACAAGCTTGGGTATATACAGGACAAACACCAGACAGCCTGGAAGGAAAAGTAGATCAGATACAAATTGACTTAGCTCGAATCGAAGATCTAAGATTGATGCAACTCATCCAGTCTAGTTTTGCTTAGATGTCCCGTCTATAAAGGTTTCAATGAATAAATCAAATGACGGCTTTACATTCTTATGATGAAGAACAGAGCTAAAAGTATATTTAAGACTAAAACTTTTCAGATGCATTTCTGGCTTTATGGCTGTGGACTTGCACCTGTAGCTATTCCTTGTTTCTATCAAGGAAGAATACCTAGTCAAGATGAAACAATTGCAGTTGTAGGATTAGTAATTACTTTTGGTTGGGCGTTAATTGGGCGAGTTCAGACTAGCGCTGTATATACACCAGATGGTTTACCTGGTCCCAATAAATCGGACTACTAAGGAAGTTGAGTTATCTGAAAGTGGGAAAAACTAAAGAAGCTTTAGAAATAATTGGGAGTTTAATAGTTATACTTGGAATTGTTTGGCAAATATCCCAAGCAAAAGCAGCGATTGATAAAGCTATTGATGCAGTTAAGGATGAAGCAATTACTCGTTACTTGGTTTTAGAAAAAAGATTTGAAATACATTTAGAGAATTATATTCTTAGGCAAGAAGTATTAAATATGTTAATTTCTCAATTAAATGAAAAAATAGATCATAAGCACAGTCGCACTTACTCATCACTCAGAAACATAGAAAAATACTTCTACAGCAACATCATAGCCAAACTTTCCGAGTCCGTGAGTATTTTGATGATGAGTCTAAACCTTTGTAGCTAAAAATAAAGGATAGCAAACGCTTTAGTTGATGCGATCGCACTTCATGAGCTAACTCAATCAAAATCCACCCTCTATCTCCTCAATTTCACCTTCAATTACCCCGCTGCGCTCTTCTTTAACTTCGGGTAATAAATTTGTAAAAGCAGGCATATCAACAGCATCCGGTTTAATGCCTTGAGTTCTAAGAAATTCAGATGTGGCATTCCATTGTTCAGTTGCTTTTTTGATTTTTCTTTCTAGCTCCGAGAGTGCGTGTCGCCCTTCCGTTGCCTACTGTAAAACTCTTGAGCGTTAAGCCCTCCTAGTTGCTCTATTTTGGCTTTTAAAGATTCAAGTATTTCATCAACAGAATCGTCTTCTTCAACGTCAGCAGTAAAGCCAATCTTCTCGTTGTTGTAGTCGCTCAGGATTGATCAGGCGCTGTAGTGAACAGTTTTGATTTTCATGTGAAGTGTTGATTATTTTCAAATAAGCGATCGCATACTTTTTATTCTTCAATCAACCACTATGAATAATTACTATTTGAAAGTTAAGTAGATGCGAGATTCTAGCTGTTTAGGTGGTCTGCAAGGATAGGATTCTGACTGTTCCATGAATTGATAGCCAATGTCTTCCATTGCTACTCGCAATTGGTAAGCAGCACCCCCAACCTTTGATGATTCAGCCCAAACTCGCACTCTGATTAATTCAGTTGGAGGATCAGCATCTTCAGTTAACCTTTGCCATGCTTGTGTGGTGGCATCCCAGTAATGCCCTTCTTCATTTAATAGTCGGTATAGTTTCTCTTGATTGTCCCGTTCAGATATATCAAGCTGATCGGCTAACTGAGCGGCTGTCTTGTATTTGCGGGTTTGTTTAGGCATTGTGATTTACTGATCAATTCAATTAAAGAACGATCGCACATCTCCAATCCCTAAATCAAACGCGATTGCTGCCTCCATCGGAATTAGTCATCATTTTTAAAGCGCCTCCAATAAATCCAAGGGAATATCAACACCATTAGGCGATCGACACCCATCAAAGGTGACGGTCGCCATATTGTCTTCAATTCTGGTAATTCTTAGCTCGTTAGTACCTGGCAACCCGTAGATATCTGGCTGTGTCGCTTTACACTTAGAGCCGACTTTTAGCGTCTTAGAAGGCTGAAGGTGATCTTGCTGCGATTCAGTGTCCGAAGAAGAAAAATTTTGAGATAAATTGACGTGGTTTGGAGCAGCCGTATTACTTATCTGTCCTATGTTTGGAGCATTTTGTGCAGAATTAGAGCCAGATTTTAAAGTAGGCACATTATTCACATCGCGCACATTATTATGTGTCGAATGTGATCGATGTGATCCTTCGCGGGAGGGGTCATTTTCTTGAAGCAAAGCTTCCTCTCCTTGCTCTGCAAGCATTCCATGTTTCAAGCCTTCCTCAATCTGTTTCAATTCTCTCAAATTAGGCGTGACTACGTACAAAGCGGGTATTCTTCCTCTACCTGTATTATTTTTTATATTTAATAAACCTTCAGAAGTAAGAGCAGATAGAATCGTACCTACTGAACGCAAAGGAAGCTGACAATCACACGCTGCTTGAGTTACGGTCGCTTCTTCAACTACGAGGAGATAATCTAAAATACGCTGGCGTTGACCTTCATTTACGTTAGGCTTCCATTCATTCACAGGCTTCCATTCCAAGGTGTTTTCATCCAGGTAAACTCGCAAATCTTCCTTGCCCCAGCCATGCTCAACAAATAATCGCTGACCAACGCCCCCAGGCGCGGCGGCTAAAATCCAAGAGCCTCTGGCAGTCGCACGGATTGAGGAGCTACCGCGCATCGTTGAAAACACATCGATCATGTCCGCGTTCTCAACCGTTACCTTTGTGGTGTGGTGGATAACGATTACGGCACAATCTTTTGCTTTGGCTAAATCTTGCAGTGGCTCTAGCAGCTTGCCAATTTCAGATTTATCTTCTGAGAAGCGGTCATCCCTGATCCGGCTCAAGGTGTCTAGAACAATTAAGCGCGGGTTGATTTCGTCTGCTAATTCTGCCAGTTCTTGAAGTTCTGAAAGCTTGAACGTATCTAGGGCAAATGCTTCTGCCAGTGCGGCATCACTCCAACCCTGAGCTTGCAGCCTTTCCTTGATTTTGAAGTCGCTGTCTTCTAAGTTCGCGTAGATCACCTTGCCTTGAGCAACGGGGCGACCTAAGAACTTTCCCCCAGTGGCAATAGCATGAGCTAGCGTTAAGCCAATTAGGGATTTACCCTGTCTTGGGGCAGCTGCGACGATAAATAGCTCATTCGATGTCATCAGTCCTGGCACAAGCCATTCTTGAACATCTGGTGTCCGGTCTACTAACTCTTTAAAGCTGACTAGACGCTCTCTCAGGGCATTCGGCGGACGGTCCGGCGGTGGGGCTGCTATTGCCTGCTGGGAGGCTTTGATAAAATCATCTACATTGAAGCCAGCATTTAGCGCGTCGCTGACATCCCAGCCCTTAATTTTTGAGTGTTCCTCAAGCTGGGGAACGAGTGCGATCGCTCCCCGCTCTTCTAAAGCTTGGGCTGTTTTTTTAGCTCCTTCCTCACCTGGACGCAGACCGTCCTTGTTTGGTGTGTCGTTACGATCGTAGAAGATAGTTACTTTTCCAGGTAGCCTTAGTAATTCTGTACTATTGGGAACAGCAGAACAGCCACAAGTAAAACTAGCGACGGCGATCTTACTCCCTTCAGGATGCGATCGCATCTGCCAGCCTAAGAGCATCGCATCCCATTCGCCCTCACATAAGAAAGTCTGCTCTGCTGCTGGCGGGTTCCATGTGAAAAATACTTGTTTTGAAATTCCTTTCTGGTTCCAGTCTTCCACATAGTCCGGTCGCTCTGTTCCAGTTAGCCAAGGGGCGATTCTGGCTTTACGGAAGTAATTATCGTTGCCTGCGGGAATGGGTATTGATATGCCCCAAAAGGTTTGTCGTGTAGGTCCTCTCTGTACCCGAATCACACCCAGCCGATAAAGCTCAATCATCTGAGGTGTAAAACCACGCCTAGCTAGCCAATCAAGCGCTTTACCCTTAGACTGCTGCAAGCGCTCGTAATCTTCTTGGATCAGGTCCGAGCTAACAGGAACGCCAGAACTAGCGTACTTACGAATGCTTGAGTCCTGAGTACCCGCTATATTTGCAGATGGTAGCCTGGTTAGAGCGGTGGGAATTGGGTAATCTTTAGGCAATTCCTAGACATGAGTAAAGTTCTTGGGTGTATCCCTTGCCGTAGATCGACCAGCAGCGATGACAGTAATAAGCACCACTTTCTGAGACTGAAAGATTTTTCTTGTTGAAGTTGTCGCCTTTATCCCTCGTACAGACGGGGCAGATAGCGCGATTGCTATTGTCGAAGGCAACATAAGAGCGGATATCGAAAGATTCAGGCATATTTCCTCGTGATTCTTGCGCTTTACCCGCTCATATAAAGCTGCAAGGAGTATTTCTAAACTTTCAAATACCTGTAGCTTTTGGTATCTTGAAAGAGAGCGGTAACGGAGGGGTTTAATACAAATAGATTCGCCTCGAACGTATTGAAAAGTCTCTTTTGCCAATGAAAAAGCCAGCCCCCGCGTGTCGCTAAACTTTTGGGTCGCTGGCTTTTTCGTCGTTTATACCTCCTAATAAACCATTGCTTGTAAAGCTGAGATATAGCAGAAATACTGAAGTTTTTGATTTTCATGCTACAGAAGCTGATTTCAGTATTCTATATCGGCTGAGGCTCATACCAAAAGTTAACTCTATTGCTCACCGCGTCGCTGTAACAGCTGGTCCACCTTATTTTCAATTCGGCTGAGTCTTCCTAAAACCGTCGGGCGGTCATCGTCTAGAGAAACCGTCAAATTAGCAATGCCTTCAGTTAGCTGAGTAACTCTTAGTATTGCCTCTCTCAACTCCTGCCGCTCTGCTTCTGTTTGAGAGCGGTGTTCTGCTGTTTCTAACCGTTCCTCAGCCATTTGATCTGCCATTGCTTGAATAGCGCGGCTGTTTGATTGTGTTAACTGTTCGATTGCCGTTAGTCGCTCCGTTGATGCAATTTTTTCTTCTTCATGGCGCTGCGCTAGTCGAGCTAGGATTTCTTCAACTTGAGCTAGGCGATCGCTCTCTGGATTAGTCATGTATCAGTGCCTCCGGTGAATTTTCAGCTAGGTCAGCGAACTCTTTGAAGTAATCCCAGCTGCGGCTATCAGTCGAGAACGGCTTACGCTTTTGGGCATTATTAGAGCCGTAAGCTTGCTGCTTGATTGCTATAAAAGCCCCAATTGCTCTAAGCAATATCTTTTGCTCATTGGCTTGTAACAAGTCATTATTGTCTTGTGACATGACAATAGATTTACCTTGGTCGAGACAATGAGCAATTTCTAACAGCTGCTTTTCAAGTGCGATCGGCACACGAATCACCTTCGTTTGCCCTAGATGCCATTTAGGTTGCATCAAATGAGCTAGCGAACCATCAACGGCACGCGGTCTAAGTCCACCTCTAGGCATCTGCTTTGAACTGTAACAAGACAATAAATCTAATCTAGTAATCTTAATGCCTTGTGTCAAGCCAATAAAAAACAACCACGTCGCCGAACGGGTTGTTTGAGGGTGTAAGTCAGCAAGCGAGAGGAGGTCTAAGCGATCGTAACTCAAGCTTAGAAAAAGCTAATCCAAAATCATTCCAGAATCTTTACAAAAAACAGCCTTCTTGCCAGCTAAAAAAAGCGGCTTTATTCCAAAACTATTCCAAATCTATTTGAAAGACTTTTGGAATAAACGCACTAAAGACGGAGAGGGAGGGATTTGAACCCTCGAAGGATGTAAACATCCTTAACAGATTAGCAATCTGCCGCTTTCGACCACTCAGCCACCTCTCCAGGGTGATGAAACATTATAGTAACAGATTTTGGACAGTACAATGTTTAAACTTCGAGTTTTAAGTTAAAGTTCCTTAATTCAAAACTCAAAACTCAAAACTCAAAACTATTCTTAAAGTACCTGCGATCGCAACCAAGCCACGGGCAAATTTTGCAGCTTTCGCACACTTGGCACGTAGGCACGCTGACTAAATACATCGTATTGGTTGCGTTCAATTCCTTCCAAAATCTGGCTATAGCTCATCAAAGCCGCCCACACGGGCCAACGGGCATCAGGAGATAGGTAACTAATTCCCTTTTCCGCCATAGTATAAAACTGGCGCGTTCGCTGAATTTGAAACTGCATCAGTTGCTGCCATCTTGCATCAACCACACCCTTAAATAAGTCTTGCTCGGTGTAGTTGAACTTAGCTAAGTCTTCTAGGGGAATATAAACACGTCCCCGTCGAGCATCTTCTCCCACATCTCGCAGAATATTGGTAAGTTGATTGGCAATTCCCAAAGCGATCGCTTCTTCAGTTGGAATATAAGGCTGCTGAGCCAAGTTCCAAGCAGATGTGTTATTGGAACTATCCACGCCCATTACCGCCGTTGACATCAAACCGACAGTTCCGGCAACGCGGTAACAGTAAAGATTTAACTCCTCAAATTTATGGTAACGACTCCGGTACAAGTCCATGCGCTGACCGGCAATCATATCTCGAAACGGCTGAATGTCCAACGGGGAAGCGTTGTAAAGTATCTACTAAAGCTACATCTGGGTCTTCCAATGGCTGACCCGCAAACATTGACTCTAGCTGTGCTTCCCATCGATCAAGGGTTTCGGGGGTTGTCAGCGCGGCACTGGGACCATCAACCAGTTCATCGGTGCGACGGCTTTCAAGCATAAATTGCCCAAATAGCTCGACGCTTGGCTTGGCCTCACCAGTAGCGTGGCGAGATAAAGAGTAACTGGCGTACTTTGCCGTGATTTGGCGGCAAAGTTGGTAGGCATCCTCTACAGAAGCCAGCGTTCTCATGCAGGGGGAATCAGGCAGTTGCAGCATTCGTTGCAGGCTGGAAGTTTTGCATTTTGCAGAAGCTCTTGTGGACGTTTTCTCAGAATGCGCTTCGGCAATTGCCTGCGCTGTCGGCTTACCAGAAAGCACGCACCTTCCATACTCGCTAGGTAGCGTTGCATGGTGTAATCCCTGTTAAATAGAAATTTGCTGGAGTAGTTTGAGGGACGGTACTGCTGGCAACCAGGAATAGCTTTGTAGACTGAGCGGGGTGTCTTAACAATGTGAGATTTTAGTAATTTAGCTGGCTCTGTTCCGCCAAAGTGATCCGGAAAAAGTTTTTTCCAGTTCCACAATTGTTGCAGTGACAATTTCCTGATCAGACTTGCTAATCCAATCTTTGCTGAGCTAAAACTAATTCCAGCATTGAGCGATTAGGGTTGGCATACTCGCGGCAGGTATTACTCATATCCGCGTAAACGCTGAGTAAATGCGATCGCGAAAACAGCAAGTGGTCAATTTTTGTTAATTTGCGATCAAACCACAAATGCACGTTAATTACTGGCACTCCTTCCAAACCATCCAATTTTTGGAAATACTCCATTTGTTGCCAAGGCTTTGGCAGCATCAGCTTCAATGGATCAACAGGCATTGCCGAGACATATAAATCAGCCGTTAAAACTTCGTCTTCTGCCATTTAAGCCACGGATCAAGAATTCCTTTAACTGTATTATCGGGATTGAGGACAATTTCTTTAAGCGGTGCATCTCAACCGACTTCACCACCGCGCTCGGCAATGTAATCTACCATCGGCTGACACAAAGCGCTCTGTAGAACCGTCCAAGAATGCCATTTTAGAGCCATTCTTTTGGAGGTAGCGATTAAGAGCAGTGAGCAGAATTGTGGCTGAAATCTCATCCGGTCCTATGAAGTTCAACGACTTGCACATAGCAATGAATACTTCTTTATTTACTCTTTCAGGAATGTTGTGCTTCTGCAACCACTCCGTCCAAGAGTATTTATCCATTGCTTCAACATACTTCTGCCCTTGAATCATCGCTGGAATTAGCCCAATACCAAAGCGAATCTTCTCATTCCACGTCAGCATATCGTTGTTGCCTAAAATTGCCGCTATACCATTTGCTGGCGCTGGCAAGTCTGGGAAGTCGAAGCGGGGTAAGTTCCAGGATTATCCGGCTGATTGAAGATCATGCTGTGTTCTTTCCACTGCAATCGATCTTCAATATCCAGTTCTTTAAATAGCTGCAACATATTGGGATAAGCCCCAAAAGATATGCAGTCCAGTTCGTACCAGTCGCCGTCTGCGTCTTTCCATGCTGCCACTTTACCGCCAAGTACGTCTTGGCGTTCTAAGACGATGGGCGTGTGACCTAAATCTGTGAGATATTTAGCGCAGGAAAGCCCTGCTAAACCTGCTCCAGCGATCGCTACTCGCATTTAATTTACTACGTCGAATATTTTTAATTGTTTTCCAGCCCTCATTATACCTTTGCAATCTGTTACATTTTGCAGCGGCTCTGTAATTGTACTGCTAGTACAACAAACTAGATATTAGGTTAAGGCGCTCGTCAAGAGTATACAAAGCTACTAAACTAGTATTTAGGAGCAGAGCAGTTTATCTGGTCAAGTTATGCTAGGCGATCGCTTCACCCACCAATTCCTTTTTGTTAACTCAATTTCAGCGATAGGTAAGAAACAAGCCTGATCTTTATTTCTCTCTTTTGCTGCTTGTATTCGATAGTCTAATTTTAAATTGAGCCAGTTTGAAACGTCTTAGGTGAGGTTTGAACTGAACTTAGCTTTCGCCTACCCCGTCACTTGTAACACCCGCTAGCAAGATACAATAAATCCAAGCATTGGTTCTCAACATTAAGTTACAAGACAAGCGAGGAGAACATTTAGAGCATGGGCAAAGTAGTCGGCATTGACCTGGGACAACCAACTCAGTGGTAGCTGTCATGGAGGGTGGCAAGCCTGTGGTGATTGCCAATGCAGAAGGAATGCGGACTACTCCTTCCGTGGTAGGCTTTAGTAAAGAAGGAGAGCGCCTTGTCGGACAAATGGCGCGGCGACAAACGGTTCTCAACCCCCAAAATACCTTCTACGCTGTCAAACGATTCATTGGGCGCAACTATGCTGAACTTAGCCCGGAGTCAAAGCGCGTCCCTACACTATCCGCAAAGATGAAGAAGGCAACATCAAGATTAAGTGTCCACGTCTAAATAAGGAATTTGTCCCGGAAGAAATTAGTGCGATGGTGCTGAAGAAATTGGCAGATGATGCCAGCCGCTACCTGGGAGAGACAGTGACGGGGGCAGTAATTACAGTTCCGGCATATTTCAATGATTCCCAACGGCAAGCTACGCGAGATGCAGGACGGATTGCTGGGGCTAGAAGTAAAAAGAATCTTGAATGAGCCAACTGCTGCTTCTTTAGCTTACGGATTGGAGCAGCGCGAGAGTCAAACGATCCTGGTGTTTGACTTGGGTGGTGGTACGTTTGATGTGTCAATTTTGGAAGTTGGTGATGGTGTATTTGAGGTTAAATCTACTAGTGGAGATACTCAGTTAGGAGGTAATGATTTTGATAAAAATATTGTTGACTGGTTGGATATTCAGTTTTTAGAGACAGAAGAATTAGATTTTAGACGCGATCGCCAAGCTCTCCAACGCCTCACGGAAGACTCTGAAAAAGCAAAAATTGAATTGAGTGGAGTTAGTGTCACCGACATCAACTTGCCCTTTATCACTGCAACAGCTGACGGTCCCAAACATTTAGAAACTCGCCTCACCCGTACCGAATTCGAGGGTTTGTGCATCGACTTAGTGGGGAGATTACGTACACCTGTTAAACGAGCGCTTGCTGATGCTAATCTCAGAGCCGCAGATATTGATGAAGTAGTGCTGGTGGGTGGCTCTACTCGGATGCCGATGGTGCAGCAGTTAGTACGTCACATAATTGGTAAAGAGGCTAATCAAAATGTCAATCCTGATGAAGTCGTTGCTGTGGGTGCAGCAATTCAGGCAGGTATTCTAGGTGGAGAACTCAAGGATGTGCTGCTGTTGGATGTCACACCCCTATCCCTAGGATTGGAAAATAGCAGTGGGGTGATGAGAAAACTTATTCCCCGCAACACCACTATACCCGTGCGGCGCTCTGACATCTTTTCTACTGCTCAAAACAACCAAACTATGGTTGAAATCCACGTCCTCCAGGGCGAACGAGAGATGGCGGGGGATAACAAGTCATTGGGAAGGTATAAATTAACTGGAATTGCTCCAGCACCAGGAGGCGTTCCGCAAGTTCAGGTTGCGTTCGATATAGATGCCAACGGCATTTTACTGGTAACAGCTCTAGACAGAACTACTGGTCGAGAGCAGAGGATTACGATTCAAGGTGCTTCTACTTTGAGCGAAGCAGAAGTTGACCGGATGATTCAGGAGGCTGAGGAATATGCAGATATAGACCGCGAACGCAAAGAAAGAGTGGAGAAGCGTACTCGTGCTGAGGCTCTTACCTTAGCTGCAGAACGCCGACTTAGAGATATAGGAATGGATTTTGGGATGCAGTTTGCCCGTGGTCGCCGCCAGCGCATTGAATCTTTAATTCGAGAAGTGCGCGATAGCTTGGCGCAAAACAATGACCGGAAAATTGACCAATCACACGCCGACCTTCAAGATGCATTGTCTGACCTAAATCGCGAAGTCCGTCAGTATTTTAGTGAAGAATCAGATGATGACAACTTATTTGGCTCTATTCGTCGCGTCTTTACTGGAGATGATGATCGCGAACCTCTAAGAGACACACTGCGCGATGCCTTCGGCGGTTCGCGCGACCGTCGCTCACCTTATGACAGGGAGGATCGTGAAGAGTATGGTAGGGAGCGCCCTTATCCTGGCGAAAGGTCAAGGCGATCGCGTCCGACCTATCAAGATAATTGGGATGATGAGGATGATAACTGGCGTTAAGAGAGTTTTGAATTTTAAGGTTTGGGTTTTGGATTAATGTTAGAACTCATAACTTATAGCTCACGACTCATAACTTGTTTTTAAATTAAAATGCAGAATTTGCAGAACTTTCGCAACTACTACGAGATTCTGGGATTACCCAGAGAAGCAACCAATGAAGAGATTAAACAGGTCTTCCGACGATTAGCGCGGCAATATCACCCTGATTTAAATCCGGGGAATAAAGAGGCAGAAGAGAAATTCAAAGATATCGGTGAGGCTTACGAAGTTCTGTCTGATCCAAGTAAGCGGGCGCAGTATGATCAGTTCAGTAAATACTGGAATCAGGGCGGGTTCCGGGGCAAGCAGACATCACGCAGTAAAACATGGGACAATCGTGGTAGTGGTCGCAGCAGCACTGAGGAAGTTGATTTTAGTAAGTTTGCCGACTTTAATAGCTTTGTTGATCAAGTGTTGGGTCGTCGTAGAGAAAGTAGAAATGGAACCTCTGCTGCAAGTACGCGCGATACATTTCGTCCTGGGACGACAAGAACGGAGTACACAATCGGTTCCCGTGCTAGCCGCCGGGATATAGAAGCTAAACTGACGTTGCCTTTAGAAAAAGCATATCTTGGTGGGTTGGAACGAATTCGCTTGGAAGATGGGCGATCGCTCGAAGTCGATATGCCAGACGGAATGGTTACAGGGCAAACTATCCGTCTACGGGATCAGGGTGTTGGTGGAGGCGATCTATTTTTAAAAATTACTGTTGCACCTCATCCCTTTTTTAAGCTCCAAGGAACTGACATTTACTGCCAGTTGCCAATTACTCCTACTGAAGCAGTGTTAGCAAGTCCAGTGGAAGTACCAACATTAGATGGTTTGGTAAAAATTAATATTCCATCAGGAGTTAAGTCTGGCCAAAGATTGCGTCTTGCTAATAAAGGCTACCCTGACGATAAAGGTAAACGTGGCGATCAATTAGTAGAAATTCAAATAGTCATTCCTAAAAGTATCAGTTCTGAAGAACAGGAATTATACGAAAAATTGCGCCAAATTGAGACATTTAATCCCCGCGCTGATTTACTTGGGGTAATGTAAAAAAAATAAAGATGAGCAAGTCAATTGTTTTTATTTCTCACATATCAGATGAAAGAGAAATTGCTATAGTTTTCAAAAAATTAGTAGAAGATAGCTTTTTGGGACTAATTGATGTGTTCGTATCATCGGATGAAATAGTATTTCTAGGCAAAAATGGTTGGATAACATAACTAATGCCTTGAAAAATTGTTCTGTAGAAATAATTTTGTGTAGTCCAAAATCAGTTGTTCGTCCTTGGATAAATTTTGAAGCTGGATCTGCTTGGATAAGAGACATTCCTGTAATTCCTCTATGCCATTCTGGTATGAAACCTTCAGCCTTACCCGTACCATTAAATTTATTGCAAGCAGCTTCCGCATCAGAGATTTCAAGCTTGAATTTAATATTTCCAGTATTGGCTAGAGCAATAGGCTCTTAAGTGCCAAAAGTTGATTTTTCTTATTTTGTAGAAAAATTTAAAGTATTTTAAAATAATTATACTTTTTTGAATGAAGTGAATAAATATTTTAATGACTTAAACTCATGGAATAGCCAAGTTATAAATTATTTAAAAGAGTATCAAGTGATTCCATGTCAATTAAAGGAAACTGAAATTAATTTATGGAATTCATGGACTCCCTTTTTTAGAAGTAAGAATATTCTAGATTTTAGGCAAATAGGAGGTACGCTCATAAATGAAAATGGCACATTTTATAATTGCGAAATCATGCGTTCGGCTGAATTTATGCGTGTAGTCAATGACAAAAATTTTAAATTAGAGTTTTGAGTATATTCAGAAATAAAAGCATTTTCGCATTCACAAGGAAAGTGATTTTTAATGAATATATTTAAAGAACGGTACGTGGTTGATGAAAATGGAAATCGCATCGGTGTAATTTTGGATATAGCAGATTACCAACAACTACTTGAAGAGTTGGAAGAATTGGAGTATATTTGTGCCTATGATGCTGCTAAGGCTTCTAATGAGTCCATTCCATTTGCTCAGGCAGTTGCTGAAATTGAGTAAACTTGCTGATGTTAACTTGGCGCGAGATTAGGCACGAAGTATTGCGACGAGATAATCGCTGCTGTCAAGTCTGCGGTAAAGAACACAGTGGGCAAGTACATCATGTTACTCCTAGAAGTCAAGGTGGAACTGATGAATTGTCTAACTTAATGACGCTTTGTGGTAAATGCCATATGTTAATTAGTCCTGTTCCTGAATGGCTGATTACAAAATTATGGGGAATTCCATCAAACGAAATTAGTGCTGCAAGTCAAGCTGTACAAACAAAAATTGACAAAATAATTAATAAATAATTGAAGAAAGCTAATAAATATAAATAAAAGTTTTTACATAGTTAGAAAAGGTAATAATGATATTCAAACAATAATTAAGTTAAAGCTTTATAAAATAATACAATTGTCAGAATTTACTAACAGCGAAGCAATAGAAATTGTTGAATATGAGCCTAGATGGGCTACTACTTATCGACAAGAAAAAGAGATAATTAGCGTAGCACTAAAGCAAGAATTTATTGACATTCAACATATTGGTAGTACATCTGTTCCTGGCTTGAGTGCGAAACCAATAATTGATATTTTAATTGCGGTTAATAAACTAAATACTCCTGAAAAATACTCTAGACATCTACAGAAGATTGGTTATCAGTACATATACTACGCAGAAAATATTGATCGCTTATTTTTCCGCAAAGGTACGCCTCGCACTCATCATATACATATTGTGGAATATGATAGTTGGACATACTGGCGACATATTTTGTTTCGTGACTACTTGCTAGCGCATCCTGAAACAGCGCAGCATTATGAGCAATTGAAGCGAAAAATGGCGCTAAAGTTCAAAACAGATAGAGACGCTTACACAAACAGTAAAACTGCATTTATTGAATCAATAGTAGCGTCGGCTTTGATAGAGCGGACAGATTCCCCTTTAAGACCTGTGACAGACTGATAGGATCAAGATAAGTAATATAACGTCTTAATCATTCAATTATGACTTTGAGCAATGTGCGCGACCTGTATCAACAGGTAATCTTAGAACACTACAAAAAACCACGACACAAGGGCAAAACAACTCCAGTGCATCGGTTTCAGCGAGGACATAACCCATCTTGTGGCGATACGATTGAGTTAACAGTGCAGTTAAATGATACAGGTGATCGCATTGAAGACGTGAAATTTGAAGGCGAAGGCTGCGCGATCGCGATGGCTTCTGCTGACTTGATGGCGGATGCTTTGCGCGGTAAGCAAGTAGGCGAAGCTTTATCTATGGTGCAACGCTTCCAAAGCATGATGAAAGGTGAAGATGAGTTCCCTAAAGAACAACGGAAGCTGAACGTTATGGCAGGAGTTGCCCAATTTCCGGTGCGAATTAAATGTGCTAACCTGACTTGGCATACCTTAAAAGCTGCTTTAGAATCACCAAATAGCTCAGATACATCTGTTATAAGTAACGAAGAAGCCTGACCGATGCTAACTACTGCTGATTTTCTTAACCTAGCTCAGTGGGTCGGTATTACCACCCTAGTTTTTGCTGCCATTACCGGACTGAGTTTTATTTTAAAATGGGGTATAAAATTCCGCCTGGTTGGTGCAACTGGCTTTCTCTGCGTATTGACAGGTGGGTTATTTGCTCTGGGTTTGGTGCCATTGACCCGCTCAGTAATTCCAGATGCCGTCCGCTTTGTCCGCGTCTATGACAATGGGGCAACGCAAGTAGTAATTGCTGTTCCACCTCAAATCCCAGCAGCAAAATTATCAGCTACTCTGCGGCAAGCTGCAAGTGATTTGTATTCTTATGGACGTTTAGGTCAGAGCGAAGGAGAGCTTACTATCCGGGTACGTACCATTATTCATCCTGAACCAGGAATTTCCCAGCCGATTTACTTGGGTCAGGTAAAGCGATCGCTCTCGAAACGTGATGACGACAAAATGGCGATTGAAATTTACCAAGAAAAACTGGCTCAATTGCCAGCCGCTAACTAAACTACAATGTTTCCCACTCAAAAAAAGGATTAGTGTTAACAGGAGTCTAGGCTAAAATTTGAGGATGAATCAAGTTTCGACAGAATTTTCTCTTACTGTTGCTCCAGCAAAAGTGCTCAGAGGCTCTCAAGCAATAGAACAAGCAGGAGCAGCAATCGCTCGTCTGGGTAGTCGCCCGATGGTCGTAGGAGGCAAGCGCACTCTTGCTGTGGCGCAACACCGCTTACAACTCCAGCTGCAAGTTGCCCAAGCCGACTATGGAGCCGATTGTAGTGAAGCGACTTTAGCAGATTTAAAACAGGCAGCGATCGCACATCAAGCGGATTTGATTATTGGTGTAGGCGGCGGCAAAGCACTTGATACTGCCAAACTACTTGCCGATCAACAACAGCTACCAGTTGTTACTATTCCGACTTCGGCTGCTACCTGTGCCGCTTGGACAGCTCTTGCTAATGTTTATTCTGAGCAAGGAGCATTTCTCTACGATGTTAGCCTTGATCGTTGTCCTGATTTACTAGTACTGGATTACGAGCTGATTCAGACTGCCCCGCAACAGACATTAATAGCTGGAATTGGGGATGCGATCGCCAAGTGGTATGAAGCTTCTGTTAGTAGTGATCACTTGTAGCAAACCTTAATTGTTTCCGCAGTACAACAAGAGAGAGTTTTGCGAGATATTCTATTTCAAAATCAAACTGTTGCACTTCAAGAACCAGGCAGCGAAGTTTGGCGAGAAGTCGTTGATGCAACAGTTTTGCTAGCTGGAGTAATTGGCGATTGGGGAGGTGCTCAGTGTCGTACAGTAGCTGCCCATGCCGTCCATAATGGTTTGACTCATTTACCGATGCACACTAGCATTCACGGCGAAAAAGTTGCTTACGGAATTCTGGTGCAACTGCGATTAGAAGAAATGATCCAAGGGAACCAACTTGCAGCTACTGCTTTGGCAGCAACGGCAACAATTGAAGTTTTACAGAAATTGGACTGCCTCAAACATTAAACGATTTAGGACTGGGCAACATTACATTGGCAGAATTACAACAAGTTGCTGAAATTGCCGTAGCTCTAATTCTGACATTCATCGCTACCTCTTCAAAAGTTGTACCGCAGCAGTTAATGGCGGCAATGGTATCAACTACTGCTCCTACCACTGGCAAAGAGGCAACTATATCAACAAGGATGATTAACGATGAGGTAGTTCAGTAAACTACCCAGCGCTGACCACTTGCGGTACAGCGTGGGCTTTTGCAGCCCTGAGCTATTCGGCGCCGAGAGAACAGCAACAAATAGCCCGGAACCTCCAAGCGTGTTTACGGACGCTCCAAGTTTAGAAATTACAATGCTCGCGTTATGGTCAGCATCGCACCTTCCAGCCACTTCCCAGACGTAAAGATTTGCCACTGTGTTTCCAATTCGGAGGCAGGACGCGCAAGATTTCGAGGTGTAAGCGGGGAGACAGTTATCAGTTTGACTCCGAATTTCAAGCACTTGTAGGTCAAAACACGCGCAATTGATGGAATATTCAGCTATTACTTCTACGTCTTTCAACTTTGCTACGCGGCTCTTGATTCAAGTCCTTCTGAGCGCCAGTCAAATCTTCTATAGCTATTATCTTTTTGTTATTAGCGCAGACTTGACAATACGATAACTAACCGTGTGGTTGAGCCAAGCTTGAAATTCTTTCCTGGCTGACAGCCGTTTCAAAACGTTTTCTGCATCTGCGGCGAGAACTTCTGTGCCTTTACTAGCTTTTGGAAAGAGTTTTTCTCAAATTGCGTGATAGTCACGCAACTTATTTATTGCATCGGTATCCCAGTTATCTCCTTCGCTCGTATAAGCTATGATCTCCTACCCAAATCGACACCCAAGCATTCCTCCGAGTTAATAACTTCAGGTGGTTTAGGTTTCACTTGGATTTGAATGTAATACTCGCCTGATTGCCGTTTAACCAGTGTGGCAGAAGTTGGCGAGACCCACTCAACAAATGTTTCTTCTGATAATTGCCAATCAACAAACGGGAAAGAGTATCTTCCGTTTTTCAGTGTCAGTTTAACCGTCCAGTCATGCCTGTTAAAGCTCAAATATTCGCGCATCGTATCCGGCGCGCTGGTTGGCTTGAATTTCTTGACCGAACTGTTTTTAAAGCTCGCAGTTTCATGATTACCAGAAACTCTGAAATCGCCTGACAGACCAAGTTAGCTGGCAACTCAAAAGTTTGTTTACAAAAGTGTGTCTCTTTATGGATAGCCAATCTACCTGTAACTTTTGGGTCAACCGTAGAGTTGATCTGTGTTGCACATAAATCAGCAAAACCTTGAAGTGTGGCATCAATTTCCTGTGCCAAAACCTCATTAACCTTAAGTTTGCAACTAGTTGTAAGCACTTGTTCTGTCATGCTTACAGTGTATTCTCATATGCAATTTAGGTCAATCGGTTAGTTGCTTAGATCCTGTCCTCCTTTTTCTTCAACGCCAAACCGTTCCGGTTATGGCGTGGGTCTTCAGGGAGGTTGAAAGATGAAATTGATTGGATTAGTCCAGCCCAACGCATCCAATCATTACCGCTGCATGTATTTGCTCGTTTGATGAACTTAAAGCACGGCAGGGAACAAGGACTAGACTTGGATGACTTGGGGATGGGAAATCCAGATGGAGCAACACCCCAGCCTGTCGCGGAAGCCGCGATCGCCAAGGCCTTACAAAACCCAGCGAATCATGGCTATCCACCGCTTGAAGGTACTGCTAATTTCCGCCGGGCGATCAAGCAAGTTGGTATCAGCGCCGCTACGGTGTTAACCTCGATGCGGATAGCGGAAGCTCACTGCCATTAGGTTCCAAAGAAGGGCTAACTCACTCAGCGATCGCTTATGTCAATCCAGGGGATTTGGTTTTAGTCCCCAGTCCTGCTTATCCTCGCCCATTTTCGGGTCCTTTGATCGTTGGTGGTAAAGTCCAGCAGTTTACCTCAAACCGGATAACGACTGGCTGATATGATTTAGCTGTACTCCTGACGTTGTTGCTCAACAAGCAAAGATCTTCTATCAACTATCCTAGTAATCCCACTGGTTGCAACCGCACCCCGCGAATTTTTTGCAGAAATTGTTGCCTTTGCGCGAAAATCACGAAATTCTTTTTTAGTTCATGACTTATGTTATGCAGAGTTAGCATTTGATGGCTATCAGCCTACCAGCTTGTTAGAGATTCCTCTGGTGCTAAAGTACATTGGTGTTGAGTTTCATACTCTGTCAAAAACCTATAATACAGCAGGTTGGCGGGTGGGTTTTTTGTCGTTGGCAACCGTCATATTATTCAAGGATTACGGACGCTAAAAACAAATTTGGACTACGGCATTTTTGCCGCGTTACAAGTAGCAGTCGAAACGGCTTTGCAGTTGCCAGATAGTTATTTAGATCAGGCGCAAACTCGCTACCGTCGCCGCCGCGATTTTAATTGTCGGGTTAGCTCAATCCAGGTTGAATATCCCCAAAACAAAAGCCACAATGTATCTTTGGATACCCTGCCCGGTTGGTGTAGGTTCAACGGATTTTGTTTTTTCGGTGCTGCATACAACTGGAGTTGTGATAACCCCTGGCAATGCTTTTGGAGTTGCTGGCGAAGGGTATAAAGGGATTAGTTTAATTGCGGAGTGCGCAGGCGTACGAGCAGTGTGGCAGCGCATATATCACATCGCTCTGCAGCAGCGGGCTCGGCT